>VGTL01000090.1 GCA_016874675.1 Methanobacteriota archaeon
TGTCCGAGACAGTACCTGGGACGCAATGTCTATGTAATCATCCGTCGTCCGAAGAAGGAATAGACGGCGGTAGGGGTTGTTACCGCATCGGGCAGGGTGGGGGATCAGCTAATTGTGTCCCACAGCCCAGCCCCGGCGCAAGCCGTAAATATTGAGGCCCCGATAAGCATCCGATGCCCAAGATACCCCTGGCCAGGCCGTTCTACGACGGGCGAGACCTCGAGGCCGTGAAGAGGGTCCTCGACAGCCGCTGGGTGGCCCAGGGGCCGACCGTCACCGAGCTCGAGAGGCGCTTTGCCGCCTACTGCGGGGCGGGGCACGGCGTCGCGGTCAACTCGGCCACGTCGGCGCTCCAGCTAGCCCTCATGGCCCTCGGCGTGAAGCGGGGAGACGAGGTCATACTGCCGGACTTCACCTTCCCGGCGACCGGCAACGTGGTGCTCTTCCTGGGCGCCCGGCCGGTGCTCTGCGACGTCGACGAGGGGGCCTTCTGCATGGACCCGGAGGACGCCGCCTCCAAGGTCACGCGGCGCACCCGGGCCATAATCCCGGTGCACATCCTGGGCCACCCGGCGCCGATGGACGAGCTGAACGCGCTGGCCCGGGAGCGCCGCCTCAAGGTCCTGGAGGACGCCGCCTGCGCCCACGGCACGGAGTACCGGGGCCGGAAGGCCGGGGCGCTGGGGGACCTCTCGGCGTTCTCGTTCCACGCCAGAAAGGTGCTTTCGACCGGCGAGGGCGGGATGGTGCTCACGAACGACGGGAAGCAGGCCGAGCTCCTCTCGGCGCTGCGCTCCCACGGGATGTTCCAGAGCGCCTGGAAGCGGGAGCAGAGGTTCTCGCTGCCGCGCTTTGACATACTGGGCTACAACATGCGCATGAGCGACGTGACCGCCGCGCTGGGCCTGTCCCAGCTCGAGCGCCTCGAGGAGTTCATCGAGAGGCGCCGCGCGCTGGCCCGGCTCTACGACGACCTGCTCTCCGGCTCCGGCCTACCGGTCGCCCCGCCGCGCGAGGCCCCCGGCTGCCGCCACAACTACCAGACCTACGCCATCCGCCTGCTGAGGAAGGGCATACGCGACAAGGTCCTCCTGCGCCTCCAGGCCGCCGGGATAGGCTGCACCATAGGCACCTACTCGCTGAGCCTGCTCCCGCTCTTCAAGGGCAAGTGCCCCCGGGGCCGCAGCGCCTTCCGAAACACGGTCGCATTGCCCCTCTTCTTCGAGATGAGGGACGAGGAGGTCCACGCTGTTGTGGATGAGTTGAAGAAAGCTGTCAATGTGTAAAAGGCAGCAAGGCAGCAAGGCAGCAAGGCAGGAAGGGAGAAAGGGGGGCAGCAAGGCAGCAAGGCAGGAAGGGAGAAAGGGGGCAGAACGGCGGGAATGGGACTGCCCTCGTCCCTTTCTGCCTTTCTGCCTTCCTGCCTTCCTGCCTTCCCTAGCTGCCTTTCTGCCTTTCTGCCTTCCTGCCTTCCTGCCTTCCTGCCTTTCTGCCTTTCTGCCTTTCCGCCTTCCTGCCCCGCCCCGTGCCTCGATTTCTGAGAATCAAAGTACTTCAATAGGTTGTCGCGATATGAGCCATGATAATCCGTGGCGTTCAGCTTCACGCCGTATGCAGTTCCGGACCTGCTGGGAGCCCTGCTCACGTTCGTGATGCTGTACCTGCTGGTCAAGTTCGCCCCGGAGAACCGGGTCAACCTGGTGCTGGCGCTCTACCTCTTCTTCGCCACCCTGTTCACCCTCTCGCTGGCGCTCCTGATGGAGGCGACGGACGAAGCCTCCGCCCGGCCCTGGAGGGCCTTCGCCGACCTGTCGCTCGTGGTCCTGTTCCCGCTCCAGATACACTTCCTGCTGCTCTACTCCGGGAGGGGGAAGTGGTTCACGGAGCACCCGTTCCACCCGGCCGTACTGTACACTCCGGCCATCTTCCAGCTCTTCTTCCTGAACATCCGGTGGGTCTTCGAGCTGGTGTTCATATTCTGGCTCGTCGTCCTGTACATCGTGATGTCCCTCTCGGGCTGGTGGCTCCTGAACGAGCCCAACGCCTACCGCAGGGCCCAGAACACGCTCGTCTACCTGTTCATGATGCCCCCGGCGCTCTGGCTGCTCATGCACACCCTCTCCGCGCTGCTCGTGCCCGGGGCGGTGGCCTGGACCGCCGGCTGGTTCTTCGCCGCCTCGGCCGCCCTGGCGATCTACGCCATGCTCCGGCACCAGATGCTCAACACGAAGATAGTGCTGCGCAGCGGGCTGGTCATCTTCATTTCCTCCATCATAACGGGGCTGGCCTTCTTCCTGGCCCTCTGGGCCATAGGCTGGCTCTTCGGAATGCCCCTCAACCGGGGGGTGATTGCCATGGCCGTGGTGATCGTGGTGGTGCTCAGCTGGTTCTTCAAGCCCCTCCTGGACGCCGGGACGCGCCTTCTGGAGTGGCTGGCCCCGGACCTTAAATGGAAGGAGTGCCGGCTGGAGCAGGTCTTCCTGATGGACTACAACGGCATACGCGTCGCCTCGGCGCGCCGGCAGGACTCGCAGGTGGACCTGGACCTCGCCGGGGGCATGCTGACCGCCGTCTCGGACTTCCTGCGGGACGCCTTCCAGGCGGAGAAGAAAGACAGCGTGAGGACCATCGGCATGGGCCGGTTCAATCTGCTCGTGGAGCACGCCCCCCCTGTGTACATGGCCATAGTCTTCACGGGCGACGAGACCCCGGAGCTGCGCCGGGACGTCCGCAACATACTCCGGAAGGTCCTGGCCAGCCACGGGCCCAGCCTGGCCAGGTGGGACGGCAACCGCTCCGGCCTGGAGGACGTGGACAACCTCCTGCAGGGCCTGCTTTCGAAATCGGGCTCGAGGGCTGCGACGGCCTAGACGAAAGGCGCAGGGCGCAAGGCGCAGGGCGCAAGGCCTTGCGCCCTGCGCCCTGCGCCCCCGTTTCTTCAACATGTAACCAATTTGTTGAATTGTAGGTTACATGATTTCCCCCTGTTTATATATACGGAGGGAGGAAAGGAAGGGCCATACCCGGAGGCGCTGGCATGGCTTCAAGAACGGGCGCGGGGCGCAGGGCACACGGCACAAGGTTCCGCTTCGGGAAGGCGGTCGTCCTGGGGGGTCTTCTGCTCTTCGGGACGGTATTCGGGATGGCCACGCTGGCCCTCCGGTCGGGCACGATCTGGCCCGGGGAGTACAGCCAGGGGGCGTTCGTGTTCACGAACGGCTACCTCAACGGGGGCGCCGAGAACCAGCTGGTCGTGGTGACCTCCGACCGTATGAACCATCCCCTGGCCGGAGAGAAGGTGGTGGTCACCCTGTACAACTCCAGCCGGCACACCCTCCTCGAGGGCCGGACCGATTCCCGGGGCATGCTCGTGGCCGACCTCTACATCCCGCCCCAGCCGGCCAATGAGGTGGTGCTGACCGTGGAGGCGGCCGGGGAGACCGTGACGAAGACGATGGCGGTCCAAAACACCCCCTCCTACTCCGGACCCTTCGCGGTCTTGTCCTCCTACGGCGGCCCGGGCTCCGGGGCGGGAAGCGGCTCCGGGAGCGGGGACGGTGCCGGGAACCAGTCCCTCCCGGCACGGCTCTACCTCTCCATGGACAAGCCCCGCTACCAGCCGGGCCAGACGATGCACCTGCGCACCCTCTGCTTCCGCGAGGGCGCCGCGGTGACCGGGAGCGTCACCTACGAGGTGAAGGACCCCGTGGGGAACAAGCTCTTCCGCCAGACCCTCCCCGCCAACAGGTTCGGCGTGACCTCCCTCGACTACCCCCTCGCCGACATACTGCCGCTGGGCGAGTACAAGGTCTCCGCCAGCGTCGGGACCGCCTCCGCCGTCAAGAGCGTCCCGGTCGAGCGCTACGTCCTCCCCAAGTTCTCCGTGGCGTTCGGGGGTCTCCGGGACTACTACACAATCAACGAACAGGTGAAGGCCTCGCTCGACGTCGACTACTTCTTCGGAAAGCCAGTGGATGGCACGGCCCTGGTCACCGCCCGCCTTACCGGACAGAGCTACGGCTGGTACAGCCCGCCGCCCTACATCGACAGGGAGGTCCTCAACATCTCCGTCCCGGTCTCGGGGGGCAAGGGGGAGTTCACGGTCCCGTCCGCCGAAAGCTATGTCTCTTCCTCGTACACCCGGGCCATGTACGACCTGGAGCTCGCCGCCTCGGTGACGGACACGGCCGGCCACACCGAAAGAAAGACCACGACCGTGACGGTGTCCCCGCGGCCGTTCTACTTCACCTACATCTCGGACACCACCACCCCCGGCCAGCCCACTACCCTGACGGTGGTCGCCCGCGACCCGGTCGGCAAACCCGTATCCGGCCTGGAGGTCCTGCTGGTCAAGGGCAACGCGGCCATCGACGAAGCCACGACGGACGACCGGGGCATCGCCCGGCTGGAGTTCGTGTACGATTTCGAGACCGCCCTCGGCATCCGGGTCCGGGGGGGCGCCAGCTTCTCCGAGCAGTCCTCGACCGTGTGGCTGGGCGGCCCCAGCGCCCTCAAGGTCGTCCCCGACAAGCGCTTCTACGAGGCGGGCGAGACCGCCACGGTCTCGGTGCTCGCCGACCCGTCCGACGACCGGAGCGGCGTCGCCGGGATAGCCCTGGCGGACGTGGTCGCCGGCGGCGCGCCGGTCCTCCGCAGGGAGCTCGAGCTCAGGGAAGGCCGGGCATCGTTCTCGTTCCAGGTGACCAAGGACATGCTCCCGGCCTTCGAGGTCCGGGCGGGGAAGCTCTCGGTCAAGAGCTACGAGCAGTTCTGGAGGAAGTACTACGAGCGCTCGAACGACATCTACCCGATGGAGTTCTCCGACCGCTACACGATGGCCCGGGACCGCGTCTCCATCGGCGTGGGGCTCAGGACCGACCTCGATGTGTCGGTGACCGCGAGCAAAAGCTCGCTTCGTCCCGGCGAGGAGGTGGAGCTTTTCTTCGAGACCATGAACGGCACGACGCCCGTGAGCGCCGCGCTGGCGGTCGCCATCGTGGACGAGGCCCTGCTCTCCATGGGCGGCGGGAGCGCGTTCGAGGAGATACGGCAGGACCTGAGCCAAGACCCCGGCTACCAGCAGTACAGCATCTACTCCTACATCTGGGGCCCAAATGTCCGGCGGGCGCCGATGTTCTCGGCCTCGGCTTTCTACGACTACGCGCCGCAGGAGGGGCTGCTCCAGTACTCCTCCATGAACAAGGCCGGCGACACCGTCCGGCCCGTACCGGACCCCGCCAAGGTCTCCGAGCTCTCGCTAGGAATGGCATTCCTGTCCGTTCTGGGCTACTTCGGCATCGTGGGATTGGGGGTCATGTACCGCAAGACCGCCGTGGCCCTCCTCGCCGGGAGCCTCGTGCTCGTCGCGGCGGTGCCCCTGGTCATGGAGGACGCCCTCCGGCCCAAGCCCGTGCTCTACCAGGACACCTCCCAGCAGCTGAGCTTCAACCAGACCACCGGCAGCGTCTCGCACTACCCTGTCAACGAGGCGAACGGGGTTCCCAAGGGTGGTGCCGGAACTAATTCACCCCCGCCGATGGCCGACCGCACCCTGTCGGGTGGGTCATGGCTGGATGCACCCGAATACACGTCCGGCGCCGGCCAGGGCTCCTCCGGCGGCGCGACCGGTTTCGTCGCCCCCTCCAAGGCCATAACGGTCCGAAGCTGGTTCCCGGAGCTCTGGTACTGGAACCCGATGGTCCTCACGGACGATACGGGCCACGCCTCCCTGACGCTCAACGCCCCCGACTCGATAACCACCTGGCGCATCGACACCCTGGCCTCCACCGAGGACGCCCGAATCGGCGTGGGCAACGGCAGCCTCGTGGTGTTCCAGCCTCTCTTCGTCGACCCCGACCTGCCCGTCTCGGTCGTGCGCAACGACCGGTTCACCTTCAAGGTCGCGATATACAATTACGAGGCGACCGAGCAGACGGTCTTTGTCCGGCTCGCCCCGGCCGCCTGGTTCCAGATAATAGGCACCGACCAGGTGACCGCCGTCGTCGCGGCCAACACCGTACGATCGGCCCAGTTCACGATAAAGGCGCTCAAGGTCGGCGTCCAGCCCCTTACGGTGTCCGGCTCCACGCAGACCAGGGAGGACATCGTCACGCGCGAGCTTCGGGTGGAGCCCGACGGGCGGCTGGTCGAGGACATCCGCAACGGCATACTGGTCGACGCCTCCTCGGTCGACCTCCCGTTCGTCCTGGACGGCGCCCGCATCGCCGGCAGCGAGAGCGCCTACCTCAAGCTCCAGTCCAGCGTCGAGTCCATCATCATGGACGGCGCCGAGGGCTTCATCCAGGTGGTCCAGGGCTGCGGCGAGCAGTCGACCTCGATACTCTCGGTGGACATACTCGCCTACCAGAACTACCTCAGGGGCGACGTCGACCAGAGGAACCTGAGCCGGTACAGGGACACGATCTACAAGGGCATCCAGCACGAGTCCCAGTACCTCTCCACGGACACGGACGGCCACGGCCGGGCCATCGTGTGGCATGTCGGGGAGAAGCCCGACATCTGGCTCACCGCCTGGGCCATCCAGGCGTTCAAGAACCTCGAGGAGGCGGGCTTCGACATCGACGAGCGAATCGTCCCCGACCTCCAGACCTACCTCTCCTCCGCCCAGGCCCAAAACGGCTCCTGGGACTTCCCCGACGTGGGCCACTGGTCCATAAATTCCGAGCTCGAGGGCAGCCTCGTCGCGGCCACGGCCTACGTCCTGCGGGCGCTGATGATCTCCGGGATGAGCCCCCGCGACGCGGTTGCGACCAAGGGGAGGACCTTCCTGGAGGCCAGCGCCGGGCAGATCAAGGACAGCTTCACCCGGGCGCTCTCGCTCGACGCCCTGGAGCTCGCGCAGGGCAGCCCCTCCCTGCGCGGCTCGCTAGCCCGGGAGCTCGCCTCCTCCGCCAAGGACGGCGGGAACGGCGCCGTGTTCTGGGAGTACGGCCTGTCGGGCGGTCCGGGCCGGGGCTTCTACCGCAGCGACAACACGATAGAGACCACCGGCTACGCCATTATGGCCCTGGCGCGCTCGGGCGCCGACATGGGCCTCATCCAGGGCGGCGCCAGGCACCTCGTGCTCTCGAGGACCGGCGGCGGGTTCTATGGCTCCACACACAACAGCGCCGTGGCCTTCACCGCGCTCAACAGCGTTCCAGAGATAACCCCCCTGAAGGAGATGGCCGTGGAGGTCCTGGTGGACGGCGAGAGCGTGAATGTGGTCTCGATCGACCAGTCCAACAAGGACCTGACCTTCCTCACCGATCTGCGGCCGGCGTTCGTCTCCGGCGACGGGCCGGTGGGGCCCCTGAGCGTGACGGTCACCCTCCGGAGCGCCGGCGAGGGCGGGGTGTTCTACCACCTCTACACCAAGCAGCACATCGACTGGACGCGGGCCGCCCCGCCGCCGGCGCCCCTCCTGGCCCTCTCGGTCTCGTACTCCTCGACCGGCGCGCCGGTCGGCACCCAGGTGCGGGCCTCCGCGGTCGTGAACTACAGCGGCCCGGCCCCGATGCTCCGGATGGTGCTCGTCGATTTGCGGGCGCCGACCGGGTTCGTGCTCGACGAGACCGATTTCCTGGCCCTCCAACAGAGGGGCGCCATAAGCTTCTACGAGTTCCGCGGGGGCGGCCAGGCGCTGGTGTACATCGACGGCCTCCGGTCCTCCCGGCCCCGCTCTCTCGACTACACCCTGACGGCGATGACCCCGGCGACCTCCCTGCTGCAGCACGTGAACGCCTTCGACATGTACAACACGACGCTTGCGGTGGAGCTTTCGCCTGTGATGTTCAATGCGTTGTAGGGCAAAAGGGCAGGAAGGCAGGACCGTAGAAGACCGCTGCGGCGGTCTTCTACGGTCCTGCCTTCCTGCCCCTTGCCTGCCACATTAAAACTATATAACGCCCCTTCCGATTTAGGTCCATGGACCTCAGGAAGATCCGGCGCGACTTCCCGACCCTCAACCGGGAGGTCGGGGGCAAGCCCATCGTCTACATGGACAGCGCCTGCATGTCGCTCAAGCCCCGGCAGGTCACCGACGCGCTCGTCGACTACTACACGCGCCTGGGGGCCTGCGGCGGACGCTCGGTGCACAAGCTCGCCACCGAGGTCTCCATAAAGTACGAGGAGGGCCGGGAGCGCCACCGCCGCTTCGTCAACGCCAACGACCACCGCGAGATTGTGTTCACGCGCAACACCACCGAGAGCATCAACCTCGTGTCGCAGTGCCTCGACCTCGGGAAGGGCGACATCGTCCTGACGACCGACCGGGAGCACAACTCCAACCTGGTGCCCTGGCTCCGCTTGCGCGACACGAAGGGCATCGTCCACGTCCCCTTCAAGTCCAACGAGGACAACACCTTCTGCCTGGACAAGTTCTCCGAGTTCATGAGCCGGAAGGTGAAGCTCGTCTCCATGGCCCACACTGGCAACCTCGACGGCTACACGATTCCCGCCGCGGAGATAATCAAGATAGCCCACGACCACGGGGCGCTCGTCATGCTCGACGGGGCGCAGAGCGCCCCCCACCAGCACGTCGACGTCAAGAAGCTGGACGTCGACTTCTTCGCCTACTCCGTCCACAAGATGCTCGGGCCGACGGGCATGGGCGTCCTGTACGGGAAGTACCAGCTCCTGGAGAGCTTCCCGCCCTACCTCGTCGGCGGGGACACGGTCGAGACGACCCGCTACGACAGCTACAAGATGCTCAAGCCCCCGGCCAAGTTCGAGGCGGGGCTCCAGGACTACGGCGGCGTCATCGGGTCGGCCGCGGCGGCCGAGTACCTGATGAACGTCGGGCAGGAGAACGTCCACGCCCACGAGGTGCGGCTCTCGCAGATAATCACGAAGGGCCTCAGCGAGATCGAGGGCTGCCAGATCATCGGCCCGCCGTCCGCCGAGCTTCGCGGCGGCATAAACAGCTTCGTCATCAAGGGCCTCGAGCCGCACGACATCGCCATGATACTGGACGAGGTCGCCAACATAATGATACGCAGCGGGATGCACTGCGTCCATTCCTGGTTCAACGCCCGCAAGATGAGGGGCTCGGCCCGGGCGTCGCTGTATCTCTACAACACTGAGGACGAGTGCAGGCTCTTCGTGGACACGCTGAAGGATGTGGCGAAGAGCTTCGCTTGAGCCAACTGATCGCTTCGTACCTGGCGAGTTTGAAGCCTTGGGCCCCGGCTCGGACCAAATCGCGGATTGTCCGCACTATCCCCTTGCAGGCCTGGTCAGGTGTGGCGGCCCCGGATTTACCGTTCTTGGGAGGAATCACCGTGATATGGTAGACTAGCCAATGGAAGAAGAGGAACGCCATCACGGCCATTGCCAACGCGAGCAGAGGGACCAATATGATCATGGGGAGAAGATCGCCCGGCGCCGTTTTGAATGTTGGATGGGCCGGATCCTCGTTCAGCCGCTTCCCGTTCCGGGATTGAATGCATCCGTCATAGGGAGATACCGTAGATCGCCCCGTACTTCTGCTTGAGGTAGCGCAGGAAGTGGTCCTCGTTGAGGCCCTCGCCGGTCACGCGCTTTATGAGGTCCGAGGCCCCGTAGCGCTTGCCCTGGCTGTGCACGTTCTTGCGCAGCCACCCCAGCAGGCCGCCGAAGTTGCCCTGGGCGAACTGGTCCTCCAGGCCGGGGATGTCCTTCTTGGCCTTGTCATACAGCTGGGTGGCGTAGATGGTGCCCAGGCTGTAGGTCGGGAAGTAGCCCAGCGCGCCTATCGACCAGTGGATGTCCTGCAGGCAGCCCTGCGCGTCATCCGGGACCCTGAGGCCCAGGTAGCTCTCGAACCGCTCGTTCCAGAAGCCCGGTATCTCGGGCGTCTTGAGCTTGCCGGAGAATATTGCGTTCTCCACCTCGAACCGGAGCATCACGTGCAGGTTGTAGGTGACCTCGTCGGCCTCCACCCGGATGAATGAGCGCTTGACGGTGTTCACCGCGCGCTGGAAGTCCTCGACCCGCACGCCCGACATCGACGGGAAGACGCCTTGCAGCTTCGGCAGGAAGTGCCTCCAGAAGGGCAATCCCCGGCCGACGATGTTCTCCCACATGCGCGACTGGGACTCGTGGATGCCCAGCGAGATGGACTCGGCAAGCGGGGTGTGGTAGTACTTCTCCAAATAGCCCTGCTCGTACATCCCGTGCCCCGCCTCGTGGATGGCCCCGAAGACGGCGGGGCGCAGGTCGTGCGGGTCGTAGCGCACCGTTATCCTCACGTCGCGCATCGAGCCGACGGTGAACGGGTGGGGCGCGACGTCCATGCGCCCGCGCTCGAGGTCGTAGCCTGTCTGCCTGATGATCTCCATCAGGAACCGCCTCTGCCCCTCCTCGGGGAAGTCGCCCCGGGCGGGCGAATCGTCCACCTTCGTGCTGCAATCGAGTATCCTCGACACCACCGGCACGAGCTTGTCCCGAAAGCGCGAGAAGAGCGCCTCCACCTCGGCCGTCTTCATGTACGGCTCGTACTCGTCCAGCAGCGCGTCGTAGGGCCGGTCCTCGTACCCGACGCACTCGGCCACCCTCGCCTTGAGGCCCAGCATCTTCCGAAGCAGCGGCTCGAACGAGCGGTAGTCCCTGGCCTTGCGCGCCTTGACCCACGCCTGCATGGCCAGCGACTCCGTTTTGGAGATCTCTTGCAAAAGCTCCTTCGGGATGGCGGTGGCGCGCTTGTGCTTGCGGGCCATCTCCCGCACGATGACCCTCTGGTCGGGGGCCAGGCGGGGCCGCTTCTTGAGAACCGACAGGAGCCGGCCCATCTTTTTCGAGGTGAGCCTCTCGTGCACGATGCCGGTGAGGGCCGCCTTCTGGATGGCCCGGTCGGGCACGGCGCCGGGAGGTATGTAGGTCTCCTCGTCCCAGGTCAGGAGGCCCCCGATCTGGTCCAGCGCCCCGAGCTCCTTCACCAGGCCCAGAAAATCCGAATAGTCCTTGTCCATGGCCCTTCCACCAGCCTTCTGCCGTATATATTGTGAATATATGAACATTCCAATGGCAAGTCTCAGAATCGGTGAGACAACCTACATATATGCCCGACCCGCATCTAAATGGTCCTTTGGTCCGGGGAGGGTCGAGGAACCATGGCCAGCCGCCTGCCGCCGGAGGTGCTGCACCTTCTGAACAACCCGGAGGGCCGGTTCGTGCTGGTCAAGGGAAGCGCCGGCACCGGAAAGACGCTTTTTTGCCTCGAGCTCGTCCGCGAGTGCGGGGGGCTCTACATCTCCACCCGCGTGAGGCCCGACCGCCTGTATGCGGACTGCCCCGGCCTCGAGGAGTGCGTCCCGCCCGACTTCATAATAGACGCCGCCACCGACATCGACGAGAGCATCCTCAGGGAGTACATGGCCAGGCCCTCCGGCCCCCAGGCCGGGACCGCCTCGTCTTCCCCGGCGAACAACCGGAAGCGGTCCGCCACGGGCTTCATGGCCGACCTGGCGATGCCCCCGCTCCTCCGCAAGATCCTGGACAGGATAGAGGTCGCCCAGATACCCTTCGTCGTGGTGATAGACAGCTGGGACGCGGTGTTCTCGTACACCGAGGGACAGCGCAGCGACATGCGCCGTGGCTGGTCCCGCGAGGAGCTCCGGGCGCTGCTCTTCAACGCCTTCCGCAACCGGAACGTGAACCTCGTGATGGTCGGCGAGAACGGCCAGAGCGGCGAGCTGGACTTCCTGGTCGACGGCGTCATAGACATGCGCCGGGAGCGCTGGAACGGGCGCATCCTGCGCGTGATGCACCTGACCAAGACTCGCGGCACGGAGGCGGTCCACCCCGAGTACCTGTTCACCCTCCACGACGGCCGCTTCCAGTACTTCGAGCCCTTCGTGCCCAAGATACCGGCCCGGCCCAGGCGCTGGAAGCCCATGGAGGACACCGAGGCGCGCTTCTCCTCGGGCTCGGAGGACCTGGACATACTGCTGGGCGGCGGGTTCCGCAGGGGGACCACCGTGCTCGTGGAGCTGGGCGAGACCGTCCCCGACGAGGCGCTGGAGCAGTTCGTGACCCAGCTGAGCGCCAACTTCCTCTCCCAGGGGCGGTCCCTGCTCATGGTCCCCCCGGGCGGGATGGATATCGAGTCCATCGCCCAGAGGGGGGTGCGCGACGTCGGCGAGGAGGTCTTCAACCCCAACGCCCGGCTCGTCGAGAAGGGCGGCGGGCCGGTCCCGAGGGACAAGCCCTACATCGTGTCGCTCAAGTTCGAAAGCCCCCGGCAGGACTTCAACGACTGGCTCTACATCTACAAGTCCCTGCGCCAGAGGACGGGCCAGCCGGTGCTGGAGATCGTCGGCATCGACACCCAGGAGGCGCGCTACGGCGAGGACGCCTACAAGGAGCTCCTCAGCGTCTCGTCGGAGCTGACGCGCAAGGAGGGCAACCTGACCATCCGGATAACCCGCCCGGGCATGGAGGGGCTGACCCGCCGGTGCGCCAACGTCTCCGACGTCCACCTCAAGATGGTGGAGCTCAGCGGGGCGGTCCTCGTCTACCTCGAAAAGCCGCGCTCGGGCCTCTACTACATGGACACCGACGCCGGCGGCGGGAACATCCGGATAACGCTGTCGCCGTTGGTGTAGGGCAGCGAGGCAGAAAGGCAGCAAGGGAAGGCAGCAAGGGAGCAAGGCAGCAAGGGAGCAAGGCAGCAAGGCAGCAAGGCAGCAAGGGAGCAGGGGGGACGGAACGACCAGTCGTCCCCTTGCTGCCTTGCTGCCTTGCTGCCTTGCTCCCTTCAACAAATTTAATACACTCCCGCGCCATAACGTCGTTTCGCGCATGGGGAACGAGGTCTACATCGGGGCGGCGATACTCGCCGTGGCGGTCGTAATAGCCTGGGTGCTGGCCTGGCGGGGACAGAAGTCGCCCCAGAAGAGGCGGATAGGCTGCCCCCACTGCGACCGGCAGATACCCCACGACGCGCGCTCGTGCCCCCACTGCGACGGGCCCATCCGCTCGTGCCCGACCTGCGGCGCCATGATACTGGACGAGAGCGGGCGCTGCGAGGTCTGCGGCGAGCGCACGGTCCGCGGTCCGCCCAAGGTCCACCGCTGCCCCAGGTGCGACACCCACGTCGACGGCACCTCCCGCAAGTGCCCCCGTTGCGGCGAGGAATACTGGTCGCCCATCGTTTCTGAGAAATAAGGAAAGGGCAGCAAGGGAGCACCTATGTGAAAGCCGGCCGTCCCCGTGACGTGGACGGCTTCTCTCCTTTTTAAACCTGTCCTTCAAAATACCCAATCCGGTCAAAGCTATCGCTAAAACGGACC
>VGTL01000091.1 GCA_016874675.1 Methanobacteriota archaeon
CGTCATTGGTGAACGAGTACGTTAAGTTGGGAGAAAAGTACAAGTGGAAAACTGGCTGAGGAGATGATAGGTTTGATTACCCCGAAAGCGATATGGAATCCTGGCAGGAAGGCAACCTTGCACTATCATACCAACACTGATTAATATCCGGGAGGCGGTGCTTCCCCCCGGCCTCCGCCGATGAGCCAAAGTCCCGCCATTTCGGAAACACAGGTCCGCCTGACCACCAAGAACGGCACGGCCCTCCTTATGGCATATCGCCCCTCATCGGGATATTCAGTGCCATATCATGAAGGGATCGAAAGGAACCAGGCGGATGCCGGCACATGTCTGCGGTGCGAGAATGACCGCAGCGGTGTCCAATGCTCCTGTGCCCATACCTGCAAGGACAGGTGAACCAGCATTGATGCCGGGAAGGCGCCCGGGGGAACGAGGGCATCAGCCGGGGCGAGGCATCTCCGTATGAGCCGCCATCACTTCGCCTCCTTCCTCTTGAAATGCCCCACTATCTCCGAGGTCATCTTCTCGATGTTGAAGTTCTTGACCAGGACATACAGCACGTCCCCCGGCAATATCTTCGTCTGGCCGGAGGGAGCGATTAGGTCGTCGCTTCGGTTTATCATCGTGATGGTCGTCTCCGCCGGCAGGTGGAGGTCCGAGACCCCGACCGACCCCTCGTAGAGGTCCTCGTCTATCTCCAGCTCGCATATCTGCAGGTCGCTAGTGTGCACAGTGACGAGCTCCATGCTCTGGGTCGGCCGGGGGCGCGCCCTCTCGGTCAACCCCAGCCAGTCCGCCATCTTCCCGATCGTCGAGCCCTGGACCAAGAGCGAAAGCAGCACGGCGAAGAAGACTATGCTGAAGATGTCGCCGGAACCCGGGATGCCGGCGGCGACTGGGTAGGTGGCCAGGACGAGCGGGACGGCGCCCCGGAGGCCGGCCCAGCTTATGAAGGCCTTCTGCCGGGGACCGAGCCCCGAGAAGGCCGTAAGGGCGAAGACCGCCGCCGGGCGGGCGATAAACGTCAGCGCCAGGAAGAGCACCAGCCCCTGGAGCCAGATGGCCCCGAACTTGCCGGGAAAGGCGAGCAGCCCCATCAGCACGAAGATGCCCGCGTTGGCTATGGTGGACAGGGCGTCCAGGAAATTCGAAAGAGTGCTCTTGTGGGTGATGTTGGAAATGCCCATGGTGTTGCCGGCGAAGAAGACGGCCAGCATCCCGCTCGCGTAGACCAGGTTGGCGAAGCTGTAGGACAGGAGCACCAGCCCGATCATGAAGATGTAGAAGTAGCCCCGGTCGATGACCTTGATGCGGTCGAAGAGGAAGCAGCCGAGCTTCCCGACCAAGAGGCCTACGCCTATCCCCGCGGCCAGCTGCCAGACGATTGAGGCGCCTATCCGGAGCGGGTCCACGACGCTCGCGGCGATGAAGAGGATGACCGCCGTGGTCAGGACTATGGCCATGGGGTCGTTCGTGGCTGATTCCATCTCGGTGATGGAGGAGGTCCGCCTGTTGAGGGACCGGGCGCGCAGTATGGAGAAGACGGCCGCGGCGTCGGTGGAGGAGATGATGCAGCCTATCAGGAGGGCGTGCGAGAAGCCGAGGCCCAGCAGGGCCCAGAGCACGACGCCGGTCAGCACCGCTGTCAGAAGGACACCCGCGGTGGCGAGCGCCAGAGAAGGCACGAGGATGGTCTCCCTGGGCACTCTCTTCGTGCTGAACCCCGCGAAGAAAAGTACGAATATCAACGCCAGGTTGGCCAGCCGGTTCACCAGCACGGCATCGTCCAGGTAGACGAGCCCGGTGACGTCGCTGCCGAATAGGATGCCTATCCCCAGGGCGATGATTATCAGCGGCAGTTGCCATTTGTGGGCCAGGCGGGCGGTCAGCACGATGACGAGCAGGATCAGGGCAGCGATGAGGTACAACGAGTCCAGGCTCTGGAGCCCCAGCATCGGAAGCTGTATCGCCCCTCCGGATAATAATCTATCCGCGACCGATGGGCTCGCAGCGGGCAGGCGCGGTAAAGCCTCTGCCCGCCGCAGGCCTTCCCGTCCCGCACGCTGCCCGCTGCCTGCTGCCCGCTCCCTTATCGCCTAATTGAATGTGGCCATCAACAGCGCGCACACCTTCGAATCGCCCACGATGAACTTGATCCAGGCGTACTCGTCGGGTCCGTGGCAGGTGTCGTCCAGCCTCGACCATACCACGGCGTCGTACCCGGCCCGCCTGAATATCGCGGCGAACGTCCCGCCGCCTATCCCGCCGGCGTAGGGCTTGTTCTTGTAGACCGCCTTGACCGACTGCGCCAGCGCCTTCACCACCGGGGCGTCGGGCGATGTCGGCGGGGCCGCCGGGGCGAACTGCATCTTTTCGTACTTTATCTTGGTCCTGGTCGCCTTGGCGATCCTCTTGACCGTGGCCGCTATCAGCTTCTCCACATCGGCGGGCTTGAACTCCGGCAGTATGCGCGTGTCGAAGTAGAATATGTCCTCGCCGGGGACCGTGTTGATGTTGGGCACGTTCGCCTCCTTCTTGGTCGGCTCGAAGGTGGACACGGGCGGGTCGAAGAGCTTGTTGCGCTTGCCGTACTTCTTGTGCAGGACCCGGTCGAGCTCCAGCGCCAGCTTCATGCCGGCGCGGTGGGCGTTGTTGCCCCTCTGAGGCATGGAGCCGTGGCACTGCTTGCCCTCGACGGTGAACTTGAGCCACATGATGGTCTTTTCGGAGACCTCGAGGAGCGTACCGGCGGGATTGCCGCCGTCCGGGACGAGGAAGACATCGCCCTTCTTGAAGACGTCCTTGTCCATCATGTGGAGGACGCCCTTGTCCGAGCCGGTTTCCTCATCGGAGCCCAGGAGCAGGGCGACGTTCACCGCCGGAGAAATCCCCAGCTCCCTCATCGCCCGGAAGGCGAAGCAGGTCGCCACGAGCGCCTGGCCGTTGTCCTCAGAGCCACGGCCGTAGATCTTTCCGTCCTTGACGCAGGCCTGGTAGGGGTCGCAGGTCCACTTCTTGAGGTCGCCGGGCGGGACGATGTCCAGGTGCGCCACCAGCCAGAGCGTCCGGGAGGGGTCCTTCCCCTTCATCCTCACCACGAAATTGGGGCGCTTCCCGCCGGGCGCGAGCTCGTCGGGGGCGTCGTAGTGCGTGATGTCGTCGAACCCCCACTGCCTCAGGATGTTCTCGATGTAGGCGGCCTTCTGGGACTCGCCCTTCCCGCCCTCCTTTGGGGATATCGCCGGTATCCCGATTATCGTCTTGGAGAACTCGACCATCTCGTTCTCGTAGCCCGCGATCTTTTCGGATATCTTCGCCAGAAGCTCGTCGGCCATGGGTACCACGGGGGCGGCAATCGACTTGGAAATATATATCTTTGCACGCGGGACCCGGGAAGGGCGCAAGGCGCGAGGCGCAACCGCAGACGAGCGAAGCTCGTCTAGGCAAGGACGACCGAAGGTCGTCCGGGGGCGCAAGGCTTAAGGAAAAAGGGTGAAGGCGCAAGGAGCAAGGGAGGAAATGGGACTTCAGGCCTTCCACCCTGCGCCCTGCGCCCTGCGCCTTGCGCCTTCGCCCCCTGCGCCCTGCGCCTTGCGCCTTGCGCCTTCGCCCCTTGCGCCTTGCGCCTTGCGCCTTCGCCCCTTGCGCCTTGCGCCTTCCCCTGCGCCCTGCGCCCTGCGCCTTGCGCCTTCGTCCCTCGCGCCCTGCGCCTCCGCAGGCGGCCCGCAGGCCGCTGTGGCGAGGAGGACCGGAGGTCCTCCGGGTGCGCCTTTTTGTATGCTTTTTCCCCAACGATTTGGGCAGTTTTATCCGTGGCGGGGACAAGGGGGTGTACGGTGAATGAAATGAAGGGAGGAGAGAGGGAGCCGGGAAGGGCCCAGTGGGAAAGGTTGCTCGTTGTGGTGGTGAGCGTGGCGCTGGTCGGGACGGTCATAGTTTCCGCCCTGGTGCTGAGCACGGGGCCGGAGCCCGCCAGGGCCCAGCCGGTGGTGGCGGCGGTGCCGGAGATAACCCCGGCCGACGTCTTCGTGCGCCCGCCCCGGCCTTCCGGGGACAACCGGAGCGCGATCATACCAATCGAGATCGAGATGATAAACATCGGGAAGGGCCAAAGCGGCAACCTCCTGGTCTGGTGCGGGGCGTTCGACCACGAGCAGCCCAACCTGCTCCTGGACGACTTCAGCACCTCCTCGCTCCGGACGATGAGCGACTACTCGGTCACGGGCCGCATCACGGCCTCCGGCCGGCCGGGCTCCATCGTGCGGCTGGCGGGCGAGCTCGAGCTCCCGCCCGGAGAGTACGACCTCCGTCTGCGCATCTACGAGGACGGGGGCAACCGGACCCTGGTCAGCGGGCTGATACGGATGATAGTCGACAAGGACAGCGTCAAGGTGCCCGACCCGTTCAGCCCCGGGGGCTCCGGTGGCAGGAGCGTCTCCCCACCGGTCCCCGAAAAGAGCGCCAGCAAGGGTTTGCCGGGCTTCGAGGCCCTGGGGGCGCTGGCGGCCCTGGGGGCGGTGCTGGCGCTCGTCGCGGTGGCGAGGAGACGGGCCTGACCTGGCCTACTGCCGCCTTCTCCACCCGACGAACACGGCCGCGGCGGCCACCACGGCCACCACGATGACGCCCTCGAAGCCCGGGGTCGTGGTCGGCTCTTTCACCCTGACGGTGAAGGTGGTCGTGCTCTCGCCGCCGCTCGAGTCGATGACGGTCAGGGTGATGATGTGCCTGCCGGCCTTGAGGCTGTTCGTGGTGAACTGGGCGCCCGCCTGGCCCCGGTCCTGCTTGACGAGCCCCTGGAGGCTGGAGTTCCAGATGAACGTCAGCCCCTCCTTGGCCTCGTCGGGGTCGGTGCTGTTCCAGGCATCGAAGTAGATTCTCCGTCCCTTCTCGAACGCCTTGTTGTCCACGGGCGAGTCGAAGCGGGCGGCGGGCGGGCGGTTCATGTCCTCCACCTTGACCTGCCAGCTGTAGCGGGCCACGAGGCCGCCGGCGTCCTTGACCAGCACCTCCACCGTGTAGGGGCTTCCCGAGGCGCTGAAGGCCCCCGTGAAGGCCGCCCGGAACTCGTACTCGTCGTCGTTGAGGCTGTACCGGGCGCTCTTGTAGATGTTCTCCCCGTTGGTGTCGTTGACGTACCACATGCACGAGTGGGTGTCCGAGCCGTATATCGTGTCGGGGTCGAAGACCGCTATCGAGAGGAGCAGCTTGTTGTTGCTGGTCGAGGTGGGGGAGGCGGCCTCCTTTATGGTGAGCTCGTCCTCCATCTCCCAGGTGATGTCCATGTCGGTCTCGCAGAAGGTCGGGGCGTGGTTGACCGGCATCACGTTGCAGTCCAGCCGTAGCTCCTTGGACCTGCCCAGCCTGTCCATGGCCTTGAACTTTATCGTCTCCTTGCCGTTCCAGTAGATCTCGGGCGTGAGGGTTATGCGGCCGTTGTTGTTCTTGACCGATATCTTCTTCTGCCCGCTCCAGGAGTAGGTGAGCGCGTCATCGGCGTACCTCACATCCGGGTCGAAGAAGGCCTTGTTGAGGTCCAGCCGGCTGTCGGACTGGTCGCCCAGCCAGGTCAGGCCGAACTCGGCAAGGTCCGTGCCGTTGTCGCTCAGCATCGGGTCGTGGTTGACGTGCTCGATGCGGAGCTTGGCGTTGGTGTTGTTGGACAGCTTGTTCGCCGGCGTGCCCGAGCCCGAGTCGGTGCAGGTGAACTTGATGGTGCTGTCCCAGCTCGCCATGGGGGACTGCTCGGAGGCGTAGTCCGGGACGACCATCGTGACTATGCCGGTGTCCTGGTCGATGTTGACCGTGACCGACGGCCCGGCCGTGACCACGGCGGTGAAGGAGAGGGGGTCGACGATGCCGGCCTCCCTGTCTTGGTCCTTGAATATGTCGGTGAGCTTCCAGGTCGTGCAGGTCATGGTGGAGTTCTCCCGCATCGTTATGTCGGGGACCGGCATCGCCACGTAGGGCTTGTTGTTGACGTTTTGCACCTTCACCCTGAACGAGAAGGTTATGTTGCCGGCGTCCCGGCTGTCGTCGACCTTCACGGTCACGGTGTACTCGTCCCGGTCGACGGTCTTGGGCTGCTTGGCCGTGATCAGGAGCCTGTTGGAGTGGACCTGGTTGATGGTGCTTTCCGTCGGGTTGGGCGTGGCAAAAGGCGGGGTCTCGTCCATCAGCTTGGCGCCCTGGGGATTGGAGCCAGAGCCGATTATGCTCACGACGGACCAGTTGAGCTTGTCGTTGGGGTCCTGGTCGATGACCGTGAACTCTATCCCGGTCTGCTCGCCCTCGCGGACGGTGATCGGCGGGAGGTTGGTCGCCCAGGCCTGGCCGCCCAGGGTCTCGACGAAGGGCTGGTAGTTGGGCGGTATCGAGATGTAGTGCTTGTCGGAGAGCCTCAGGCCGTTGTTCAGCTGGGTGCTGTTGAAATTGCAGATGTAGCCCGCCTTGTTCGAGTAGTAGCGCGTCGTCGCCCAGTAGTTGCCGGGGGCGTTGACGTTCACCGGCTGCTGGGGGACGTTGTTCCGCGTCCAGGTGCCCGTCTGGGTGTAATCGTAGAATGCGTTGAAGTCGATCTTGAAGCAGTCGTCGAAGATGCCGGCGGGCGTCTCCTGCGGCAGGGTGTTGACCTGGCTGTCGGTCCGGCCGGTCCCGGAGGTGTAGGTGTAGGTGTCGGTGAGCTGGTAGGTGATGGTGTCGTATTGGCCCTGGGAGTCGGGCTCCTCGGTCTGGGTCCCGGTCCGGTGGATCTGCCTCACGCCGGAGATCTGCCAGGTCTTGCCGTAGTCCAGGGGGAACTTGTAGAATGCCATGTACCCGCCGGCGGCGGTCTCCGAGGCGGTCTCCGTCTGGGTGGTGTTGACCCACTTGCCGTAGTTGGTCCAGGTGTACTGCTCGGTCTGGGACACCTGGTTGGTGGTCTCGCCCTGGGCAAGGTCGGCCTTGCGCCATTTTGCCGGGCTGGAGGATGTGACCTTCGTGTTCAGGTAATAGTTGCCGGTCGTCGAGGGCTGGTAGCCCTGGGGCCGGAAGATGTAGGTCCCGTTCTCCCAGGTCTCTCGGGAGTAGGAGAGCTGGTAGTACTCCGGGTTCGAGTTGGAGGTGACGGTGAAGATCTCGTAGTGGTCCAACATCCCGGTGAAGTCGCAGGTGCCCGGGATGGACCCGCCGAACGTGACCTGCCACTGGTAGCTCACGGACCTCCCCTTGTACTCGTAGCGGAAGTAGTCGCTTACCTTCCACTGGGGCTCCGGCTGGCTGATTCGGCCATCCGCCGGACCCTCTTCCGCGGCAACCCCGTTCAACACGGCCAGCGTGGAGAAGACCATGAACGCGGTCACCCATAAAGCGATGCTCTTGCTCCTCAATCCTGCCATCTTATTTCCTCCCTTTTTGAGATTTCCGACCCGTTCTCCCTCGGAGAACAGTGCCCTTTATCCACTTAACCGAGCTTTCCATATAAAAAGTTTGTTGTATGGCTGATATATGTGCATAAATGGAACGGAGGCGCAAGGGGCGAAAGCACAAGGTGGAAGGCGCAAGGGAAAAGCCGCGGGGAGCCGGTGCCACGGGTGCCATTATCCGTGTTCGCCCCAAAATCCGCCTTGTCCCTTGCGCCTTCCCCCTCGCGCCTTTGGCCTTGCGCCCTGCGCCCCGTGCCTTGCGCCCTCCCCTTCGCGCCTTCAGCAGACCGGCATCCTTTCCGTGGCAAAGCACCTCGAGGTCTTGCCCTCCTTCTCGAGGACGACGAGGCGGGCCCGCTGGAGCAGGCCGATGTGGTAGTTCACCACCCGGGTGGACAGCTTCATGCGCTCCGAGATCTCCCTCTGGGAGAGCCCCGGGCTTCCCCGGATGAGCTCGACCATCGCCTCCTGGGTCTCGTTGAGCTCCATTATCCCGGTCTCGGAGAGCGTCCTTCCCATCGGGTAGAAGCGCTTGTACAGGCCGACCTTCTCGGACTTTATGAGCTCCTGCCTCTCCAGGACGGTCAGGTGGTAGACGATGGAGCCGTTGTTGAGTCCGAGCTTCTGCTTGATGAAATTGTAGTGCACGCCCGGATGGGACATGATGAAGCCGTAGATCATGCCCCGGGTGAAATTGTCCAAGACGGCGTCCTTCCTTATCCGGCTGTAGAGGGGCACGAAGAAGAACTGGAAGAAGGCGAACTTGCCCGGCTCGGTGCCGAGCGCCAAGGTGGCCAGGAGGAGCATCGCCCACGAGACCGCCGGGACGGAGATGGTGCCACCGTCCTTCATCGGGGCCACCGCACCGGCGGGCTCTCCCGGAGCGGGCAGGGGGCCGGGCCCGGGGGTGCCGGGGTCGGGCAGCGAGGGCGAATCCGGTCCGTTGCGCGATAGCTCCTCGGGGGCCGGCACGTAGATCATCCCGCCGGGTCCGGCGGGCCGCTCCCGGGCCCTGGCCAGCGGCTCGATGACTGGGTTCTCAACGATGACTAGCCTCGAGGCCGCCGAGAAGGCGCGCCCGTCCCAAACGCGCGCCTGGAGCCGGTGGACCCCGTTGGGCAGCGTGGTGGTGTCCAGCGTCAGCCTCCAGAAGCCGCCGCCGGAGGCGCCCCCCCACTCGAAGTCGTCCACCCGGACGTCGACGCGCACATGCGTGCCGCTGAAGGACGCGGCGGTGCCCTCGACCGCCACCATGCCCGACACCCGGCCGCAATCGGCGGGGGACAGTATCTCGACGACGGGCGGGAGGTCGATGTTCTCGAAGCGGACCTGCACGGAGGCCTCCACGACGCCGGGGGCGTCCGTCCAGGCCCGGGCAGCGACGGTGTGCAGGCCGCTGTCGTACGGGCGGGAGTCAAGCGCAATCTCCCACCCGGAGGTCCCCGTGGCCGGGAGCCAGCCGCCGGAGTCGATTCTGACCTCCACCCGGGTTATGTGGCCAGACCGGAACGACGCCGTGCCCTCGACCGTGAAAGTCCCCGAGACGGCCGAGCCGCCTGCCGGTGAATCGATCCTCAGCACCGGGAGCGGGTCGACCGGGGGCGGATAGACAATGGGGGTCCCGCCGTCGACCGAGATCTCGGCTCGCTCGCCGCTCGTGTCCCACTGGATATCCACGAGCTTGAGGTTGGTGTTCGTCGGGATGCGCAGGCAGCGCTGGGTGTCGTGGTCGAAGCGGATGACCACCCCGTTGGAGCCGGTGATGAGCGCGTACAGCCCGTCGGGCTTCCAGGAGACGGTGGAGAGGTCGTCGGTGGTGCCGCTGTCCAAGTGGATCATCCCGGCGCGGCAGCTAAAGAACTGGATGAGCGTGCCCCCGTCGCCCACGATGAGGGCGTAGCTCCCGTCGGGCCTCCAGGCAACGGAGTTCAGGTTGAACGCTGCGCCCGTGGCGACAGTCTCCGTTGCAGTGCTGTTGGAGACGATGAGGCTGCTGTTTGAGCCGAATTTAAGGCTGATGTCGCCCACGGGCGAGAGGTATGAGGGATCGACCTCGAGGTTCTTCTGGCCCTGGTTGCCCAGGCCCATCTCCGAGGCGCTCGCCGCCGGGAACACGACCAGACAGGCGAGTGCTGCTGACAGAACTAGCAAGCCTCCGCAAGCCCTGCTACCAGGCATCCAGAGTCACCGGCACTGATGTATTCATTCCTTCTATTAATTAAATATATCGGTACTTGGATGTAATTATATAAAGAGGAGTCGGGCGCCGCCGGGCCCCCGCCCACGCATCATCCGGTGGCGTCCAGCACCCGGCCAAGTGCGTCGAGCGCCGGCCCGAACCTCCCGGGGTCGCCTCCGAGCCCGACGCGGAAGTACCCCGGCTTCAGGAAGAACTCGCCCGGGCAGACCAGGCCGCCTTCCCGGTCGAAGTACCTCTGGGCGATCTCGACGGTGGGCGTCCGCTTGAGGATTCGGGGGAAGCAGATGGTGCCCGATGGCGGACGGAACCAGCGCACGTCGGGGCGAGATCTCACCCAGCGCTCCATGGCCTCCGTGTTCCTGCGGGTCAGCGACGCCGTGCGCCCGAGGAACTCCCTCCGGCGGCGCAGAATGTTCTTGGCCACCTCCTCGCCTATCCGGCTGGGCGCGATGGTCGTGTGGTCCCGGAGGAGCTTGACGGCCCTCACCGCATCCGGATCGGCGATCATCCAGCCCATCCGGAAGCCGCCGGCGCCGTAGGCCTTCGAGAGGCTGTTGACCGAGAAGGCGTTCTCCGCGACGGTGGCGAGGGGGGGCGGCGCGTCCTCGCCGGCGCAGTCGAGGTAGACCTCGTCGCAGAGCACCCGGGCGCCCCGGTCGGCGGCGATCTCGGCCAGCGCGCGCAGCCGGTCCGCTCCGGAGAGCGCGCACGAAGGATTGTGGTGGTTGGTCAGTATGACCAGGCGGCATCTTTGCGACAGCCGGGCCTTGACCTGCTCCAGGTCCACCTCGAATCCGTCCTCCAGCCTCCGGTCGAAGTGGACCACCCGGGCGCCCAGAAAGCGCGAGACCTCGACGAGCGAGTGGTAGGCCGGCCGCTCGGCCAGCACCTCGCACCCCTTCGCCAGGCAGGTCATCGCGATGTGCAGGTTGGCCTCTCCGGCGCCGTTCGCGACGAGCACGCCCTCCGGGGGCGCGCGGTAGGTGCCCGATATGAGCTCCACGAGCTCCGGGTCGCCGGCGGGGTGGGCGTCCCCCACCTGCTGGGCCGGCGGGAGGGGTCCCACCTCCCCCAGAGTGAGAGAGAGCACCGAGCTCGACCCGAGGTTGTGCCTTGCGGAGCGCTTGGACTTGAGCCAGGTCAGGTGCCGGAACTCCCGGGCCTTGTTCATCCTCATGGTCCATCCCCCGATTCTACGGCCGGAGCTCCAGTTGCTGGCCGTCTCCTATGATGCTCCCGGGCGGGACTAGGACGTCGTCGTCTATCCGGGCGTTCTCGCCGACGAGGCACTGCTCCAGGAGCACCCGGTCGCCGATGGTCGCACCGTTGTGAACGACGGTGTCCCGCACAGTGCTTCCGCGGCCCAGCGTGACGCGGTCGCCCAGGCAGCAGCGCGGGCCGAGCCGGCTCCGCTCCCCTACGGAGCATCGGTCGCCAAGGAGCACCGGGGCGCTCCAGGCAACCGTCCGCGGGATGTTGCAGTCCCTCCCCTTGCCCATGCCGCCACGCAGGTCATTGAGGAGGAAGGCGTGGATTCGCAGGTAGGACGCCAGCGTGCCGGCGTCGAACCAGTGGCCCTCGAACCTGAAACCGAAGAGCCCCCGGGCGAGGACGCTCGGGAACACCTCCCTCTCGATGGAGATCTCGCGGCCCGGCTCCATGCAGCCGAGGATGTCGGGCTCGAGGATGTAGGTCCCGGCGTTCACCGCCCGGCTCACCACCTCCTCCCTGCGGGGCTTCTCCTTGAAGGAAACGATCCGGCCGTCCCGGTCGAGCACGACCATCCCGTACGCCGTGGGGTCCTCGATGTCCCAAAGGGATATCGTGGCCAGGCCGCCCTTCTGCTCGTGGTAGCGGAGCATGCGGCGCAGGTCCAGGGAGCAGATGACGTCGCCGTTGAGCACGAAGAACCTGCCCTTCATCCGGTCGCGGATGTTCCGTAGCGCGCCCCCGGTCCCCAGGGGGCTCTTCTCCACGACCACCTCGACCCTCCGGCGGCCCTTCTCGCGTGCGAAGAACTCGGTCAACCGGTCCCCCATGTAACCGGTGGCGACGAAGACCTCGTCTACCTGGGGCGGCAGGAGGTCCATCACACGGCAGACCAGGGGCCGGTTGAGCACCGGGAGGAGGGGCTTTGGGCGCGTCAGCGTGACCGGGCGGAGCCGCGTCCCGAGCCCGCCGGCGAGGACCACGGCCTGCAACCGATCACCGCGGTCAGTTCTTGAACGAGATGGTCACCACGTTGTTGCCCCGCAGGACGACCGTGCCCAGACGGCGCTTGGACTGGTCGGGGGCGGTCTCCTCCGTCTCCTCGAGCACCATGTTCATGTTCTCGTCGAACGAGACCAGCTTGCCGTCGAGGACCCGGCTGTCCTTCAGCAGCAGGTTCACCCGCTTGTTCAAGGACCGCTCGAGCACGTTATGAGGCATCACCATATGCCGTCCCCTTTCCGCCGACAGGGTTGCATCCTATTAAAGGTTTCCGAGAACGCCGGCGGCCGCACAAGGTTTTTCTGGCAGCAGGTGATGTCGCCGGGCGGGAACATGCCCTACGCCATCGAGCAGCTCAACGGGACGGGGATGGAGTCCAACGCGTATCTTCTGCTTTGCGAAAGGCCCGTGCTCGTCGACGTCGGGACCGGGGCCACCCTGGAGAGGGTGGAGCGCCGGCTGACCGCGGCCCTCGACGGGAAGCGGCTGCACGCGCTGGTGCTCACCCACATGCACTTCGACCACACCGGCGGGGCGGCGGCGATCCAGGAGGGCACGGGGGCGATGGCGTACGCCCACCCGCCCGACGCCCGGGCGCTCGCCGAGGGCGACGGCGACCTGACCTGCTCCGGCTGGCTGGGACAGCGCCAGCGGCCGCTGAGGATCACGCCATTGAAGGATGGGGAGGTCATCGACTGCGGGAACGCCGGGCTCGAGGTGCTCCACACCCCCGGCCACACCGCCGGCAGCATCTGCCTGCTCGACCGCGCCACGGGCGACCTCTTCTCGGGCGACACGGTGTTCACGAACGGCGGCGTCGGCCGGTGGGACCTCCCGACCGGCGACCGCGGCCGGCTCCTCTCCTCGCTGCGGCGCCTCTCCGGCCTCAAGCTCCGGGGGATCTATCCGGGTCATGGCCCCTACTACGAGGACGACGGCAACTCCCATGTCGAGATGGGCCTCGCGATGGCGCGCGATTTCATGTGATTGGTGGGGGAGCAGGGGAGAAAGGCAGCAAGGGATGAAGGCAGCACGGGAAGGGGGGAAGGCAGCAAGGCAGCAAGGCAGCAAGGGAGGAAGGGACGACGGCCGCCCCCTTCCCGCCATCCTGCCATCCTGCCTCCCCCCCCCCCCTGCTCCC
>VGTL01000092.1 GCA_016874675.1 Methanobacteriota archaeon
AAGGCGCAAGGCTTAAGGGGAAAGGCGCAAGGGAAAAGGGACGAGGGGGAAGGGTGGCGGGGACAGCGCAACCCCCCAGGCCCCTTTCCCCTCGCGCCATGACCCTTGCGCCTTGCGCCGTGCGCCGTGCGCCGTGCGCCTTGCGCCTTTTTTCACAAACAATCCCAAAACATTATATCGTCACCCCCTCAATACATCGGCCGTGCCAGGGCTCAGGTTTCCGCTCCCGGCGCGAGACCGTGTAATCCTCCACCTTTCGGATTTTCCGGCTCCGACGGGCGGCGAGGGCGGGTTCCCGGGGGGGATCACGCAGGACGGGATAGCCCGGCGGACGGGGCTCGGGCGCGCCCACGTCGCGCTGGCGCTCAAGTCGCTGCGGGAGGAGGGGCTCGTCGAGGAGCTCAAGGGGCGCGTGGCGGGCGAGGCGCGCCGGCGCAAGGTCTACGCCCTCACGGTCCCGGGACGCGACCTTGCCCGGCGCACTCTCGCGGCCGTGATGGAGCAGGAGGTGGCGCTCGTCCGGGGCGACGAGGCCCGGCGCGCCCGCCTGTCGGAGTCCTCTTTCATACTGCAGCGGAAGATACCGCTCGTGGAGCTCGCGCTCGCGGTCGACGAGGGCGCGGTGCTCAACATCGGCCCCGATGGACGGCCGGTGCAGGTCCTCGAGGATGAGGCGGCAGAGGTCGATGAGGCCGGCGAAGGGGAGGAATCATCCGGGGCGGCGCCCGCCCCGGCCGGAACGATGGAGTTCCCGGGGCCGCCGCCTCCCGGGGTGGAGCTGCCGGTGACCGCCGGCCCTCCTTCCGACGTTCCGACCGCCCCCGCCGCCGCGCCCGCGCCGCCGGAGCCGCCCCTCCCCGTTTCGCCCTGGGTCAGGCGGGGCCAGCTCGCCGCGGTGTGGATAGCGGCAGCGGTGCTCTCCGGGGCGTTCATCTGGCTGGGCGACAGGGTCGGCGAGCCCGTGGAGCCCGGTTTCCTGGCGATGTACTTCCTGGTCATGGTGTCGCTTCAGACCGTGCTTCTGGGCCTGGGCGGCATCCCCGCCAATGTCCGGGCCGAGCTGGGGCTGTTCCTCGGGTCGTTCCTGGCGCTCTACGGCGGGTTCCTACTGCTGGGACCGCCCTTCCCGAGCCTGCTCTGGTTCACCGAGGGGGTGCTCCTGGTCTCCACGGGCCTCCTGCTCGCCCCGCTGGACGGCAACCGCCGTTTCCAGACCATAGGCGCCGGCGCGGGGTCGTTCGTGATACTGCTGTGCCTGCAATGGCTGCCGAGGACCCCCGGCCCGGTGCAGGCGCTCTTCCTGATCATGTGGATGCTGGTCGGAGGACTGCTCCTCGCGGCCCGCCTCTTCCCCCGCAGCCTGAACTTCACCGTCCACCTCAAGACCGCGGCCGGCCTGGCCTCCGCGATGTTCCTGCTGACCATCGGCGCCTTCCTGGCCTCGCGGGGACTGGTCGCGGAATCGTTCGTGGAGGTCCTGGTCGGCCTGGTGATCATATATTACATCGTCCCGAGGAAGCGCGAGGCCTGGAGCTGGGTGCTGGTCGTTTGCACTGTGATAATGTGTATCATGGTCGTTCTGACCACCCTCATGGCGCTTTCGGCCCTGCTCCCGCAGCTGGAGGCATATATAGGGTAAACGGCTACATGTAGCCCGGCCCCACATGTACTCGATTTGTAGCACCAACATACAAATATATATCAATCCCAAAGGTGTAGCAAACTCAGGATGGGTGTGAAGATGGCGCTCTCCGGTCCGGTCAAGATGGTCATCGCCTTTGGTGTTATCACGGCCTTGATACTCCCTGGGGCCTACCTGTTTCCCCGCGGGACGGACCTCCCGGCCCCCGAACGTCCCTATGTCCCCCCGGACGACCAGCCCGCCAACCCCCTGGCCAACCAGGACGCCTGGGAAGCCTACAAGGGGGACGCCGGGCAGTGGCAGCAGCCCCTCAACCGCACCCTCTTCACCCGCGACGTCACGATGGGCGAGCTCAAGGTCCTGGCGGGGGCGGAGGCGGAGATGGCCCTCAACGGCAGCGCCGCCCGCCCGCCGCCCGTGGCCGACGCGGGCGGTGCGGAAACGAACTACGGGGCCGCCGACGCCAGCCAGAAGGGCGCCGGGACCTCCGCGCCGCGCGAGGTCGAGGAGGCCGACATAGTGAAGCTTGCGGGCAGCCACCTATTCGTGCTCAACCCCTACAGGGGCCTCATCATCGTCGACCTCGCCGGCCGGGCCGGGCCCGCGGTCGCCGGGGCCGTGCGCCTGCAGGGCTACCCGCAGGACATGTACGTCGTGGGCAACCTCTCGTTCGTGATACTGACCACGACCTACGGCTACTGGTACAACTACTACACGCTCGAGGCGGGGCGGGGCCTGGAGGTCATCGACGGGGTCGAGGTCTCGCTGGGCACCCACATTGCAGTGGTGAACGTGGTGGACAAGGCCGCCCCGAAGGTGGTCATGCGGATACCCCTGCCGGGCTTCGCCACCGACAGCCGGCGCGTGGGCGACGTCATCTATGCCGTGACCAACAGCTACGCCTGGACCATGTACGGCGGCGACAGCGGCGGGAGCTACGTTACCTCCGTGGACTTCTCGACCCCGGCGGCCGTGCGCCGCGTCGGGACGCTCTTCTTCAACGGCACCTCCAACCAGGTGCACGCCTCGCCGACGGCGTTCTTCCTTGCACAGCCCCGGTACGACCACTCGGGCGAGCGCGGCGGCACCTACTCCACCAAGATCACCTACATCGACATATCGGACCCGCGGGGCTCGATAGCGGCCAGGGGCACCGCCGTCGCCGCCGGCACCCTGTCGGACAAGTACCAGATGGACCACTACAGGGACAACTTCCGCATCGTCACCCATTTCTGGGGAACGGGCGGAGCGCTGGGTTCCTCGACCCTGACCATCTACGACGTGGCCGACCCCGACAGGATCGCGAAGCTGGGCTCGCTGGACATAGACGACGCCGGCACGCTCATGGCCACGCGCTTTGCGGGCGACCGGGCCTACACCATCCACCTCCCCCGCTCCGTCGACCCGCTCGACGTCCTGGACCTCTCCGACCCGAAGAATCCCATCCTCACCGACGTCCTGGAGATGCCCGGCTGGGTGACCCACATCGAGGTGCGCGGGACCAAGCTCATCGCGCTCGGCGTGGACGACTCCGATGGCAAGACCAACGTCGCGGTCTCGCTGTTCGACGTCACCGACCCCGCCAACGCGGTCCTGAAGGCGCGCGTGCGCATAGGAAGCGGCTACACCTGGTCGGCCGCCAACTGGGAGCCCAAGGCGCTTACCGTGGTGGACGAGAAGGGCCTCGTCATAGTGCCCTTCAGCTCCACCTCCTCCGACATGTACTGGAGCCGGACCCAAAACGGCATCCAGCTCGTGGAGTTCGATTTGGGGAAGATGACCCTGGCCGCAAGGGGCACGGTCGCCAACTCCCAGCCCGTGACGCGCACGCGGGCCTACGGGAACAGCATACTGGCGACCTCCGACTACGCCCTCCAGGTCATCGACGATCGGGACACCGCCCGGCCCGTCGTCACCGCCACCATCCAGTTCGTGTGGAACATCCAGGACGCCGTGCGCGTCGGGAACGCCGAGGTCCAGCTCTACAGCGAGGGCTGGGAGGGCGCCACCGGGCTGCGCGTCGTGAGGCCGGGGGCCGACGACTGGGACGCCCCGCTCGCCACGATCCCCCTCGACCTCGCCCAGGTCTCGCTCTTCCCCTCCGGCAACACCATCTACATACTGGGGACCAATGGGACCGACCTTCGGCTCCTGGCCTACGACCTCGCGGACCCGGCCTCGCCCCGGGACCTGGGAGCGGTCTCGCAGAGGCTCCCCGACGGACTCCACAAGGGCGGCTACGGCGGCTACGAGTCACCGGAGAGGGCGGGCGACGGCGTCCTGCCCTACTACATCTATTACTCGCTGCGCACGGCCCTCCTCGACAACGGCGTGCTCTCGGTGCTTCTCGACTCATACTACGGCGAGCAGGCCAAGACGGTCTACCTCTTCGACCTTTCCGGCGGCCGGCCGTCGGCGCTGCCCGCCGTCACCCTGACGCCTCCCGCCCAGGGCTACGGCGGATATTCCTACGTCAGCCAGTTCCTCGGCTCGGGAAGGACCCTCTACATGACGTTCTGGGGGACGAACACATGCTTGTTGCGGCGGGTCGTGCTCGATAACCCGTCCAGCCCGGTCCAGCTCCCCGACCTGCCCATCAGGGGCGAGCTCGTCGGGGCAGCGCCCGACGGGACCGCCGCCTACACCACGGCCTACGTGTACAATCACGACGGCTTCGCGGCCGGCAACACCTACTCGTTCAACCGGTACGACCTCGGCCCCGGGAGCGCCTCCCTGGCGTGGTCGGTGCAGTTCTCCAACCAGTCCATAACGGGCGCGCGCGTCAGCGGCGGGAAGGCCTTCCTCACGCTGGCGAGCGGCGTGTACTACTACGGCTACGGCTACGCCGAGGACATGCGCGCCGGCGGGGGCAGCGACGTCAAGGGCGGGGCGCCGGCCTACCAGCCGCCCCGCACGGACCTCGTCGTGCTCGGGCTGGGAGCCGCTGGACCGTCCATCGCGGGCAAGATCGGCCTGGACGGCTACGCCTACATCCAGGAGGTCGCCGGCGACGCCGTGTTCGTGTACGGCGAGGGCGTTCTGGCGGCCTACCGGTTCACCGGCGGAACGCTGGACTTCGCCGGGGCGCTGGCGCTGCGCGGCTATGTCATGCATGTGCGCACGTTCGACGGCGGCGCGCTCGTCTCGGAGGGGATGTACGGGACGGAAACGATGATATTTTAACAGGGCAGCGGGCAGCGGGCAGCCGTGGGGCAGCGGGCAGCGGGCAGCAGTGGGGAAGCGGGCAGCAGGCAGCGGGGAACGGTCACGCCGAGTCCCTGCTGCCCGCTGCCCGCTCCCTCTCTTTCAGCCTGTGAAAGCAGCGTCCCCTCCGTGTACTTCGCCGGAGGAGGCCGCCGCCGCCCCCCCGAACCGGCGGGCCAGGAACCGGTACACCTCTCGCGACTGCATGCCGGGCATCTCGGCCATCAGATGGTATGTCTCCGCCAGGTCGGGGCCGGTGTCGATGTCCAGGTAGGCCTCCATCCGCGGCTCCAGCGCCCGGGGGGTCGGGCCCGCCACCCTGTCCAGCCGGAGGAGGTTCTGGGTGAACTCATCCACCGACAGCGCCACGGAGCCGGGAGGCGCCGCCGCGCAGACGGTGAGCCCCAGGTTCCTCGAGGGGCAGAAGACCGCCCCGAGGCCGTGGGCGCAGACGAGTCCCTCCAGGCGCGCCAGCACGGCCTCGACGAGCCCCGCCGAGAAGAGCGGCAGGTCGGAGGCGGTGACGAACAGCACGTCGAAGCCCTCCCGGACCGCCCGCTCCCCGACCTCCCTCAGGGCGCCGTTGATGCCCCGCGGGTCCGTCCCCAGGCAGGAGATGCCGTTCTCCCGGCAGAACTCCTGCACCCCGGCGTCGGGGGTGGCCACGAGGATGGTCTCGAACCGGCCGCTCTCGACGAGCTCGCGGTGGATGTCCAGAAGCATCGCCGACAGGAGCCGGCGCTTCTCCTCCGGCGGGAGGTCCAGCCGGGTCTTGCCGTTGAAGCCCTTGCTCAGCACGACCGCGCACGCCCTCATGCCGGCCGCCCCCTGTCGATCGCCTCCTGCATGCCGCCCAGGCGCCGGACGGCCTCGTCCACCTGCCCCTGGTCGATGTTCCTCCTCCAGTCCCAAACGCTTCGCCCCATCCGGGCGAGCAGGAGCCTCCGGAGGTACTGCGGCTGGAAACCGTCGACGGACCGGAGCTCGTGGACGTAGCCGGTGCCGTCCTGCTCCTCGTAGTAGAGGTACCCGGCGAATCGCTCCCTCTCCGGGTCGTAGCCGTCGAGGCGGGCCCCGTCCTCGAAATCGTAGAAGGCCCGGCCCGCCCCGCCGGTCGCCCACAGCGAGAGGTCCTCGAACCGCCGCAGCCTCAGCAGGGGATGGTCCCTCTCGATGTCCTCCCGGAGCGAGAAGCCCGCGGGCACCGGCACGATGTGCAGGTGGGCGTGGTCGATGAGGCAGCTCAGGTTGTGGCAGGTGGAGCCGTGCTCGAACACGATGGGGTTCCCGAATGCCTTCCCCACCTCCGCCCTCACGAGGGGCAGGAGCCGCGAAAGCTCCGCGAACTGCTCGATAGGAAGCTCCGCCATGGAGTGGTAGTGCTTCCTGGAGACCAGCAGAAGGTATCCTTCCGCGCCGGCGCCCACCATGGGCATTATGAAAAAGCTCCTGCTCCAGGCGATGGGGCCCACGCGCAGGCCGAAGGTCTCCAGCATGTGCCGCGAGCCCTCCTCCGGATCGCAGAAGAGGCACCTATCCATCCACGCCACCTCCCGCGCGCACCATCCCGGAACCGGCGTCGCGGCCGCTGAAGGCCAGCTTGTACTGCGTCGCCTTCTCGGCCGCGATCGCCACAACCGTACCCAGCATCGTGAACAGGCACAATCCAAATACCGCGGCCCAGCCCGCGGCGTCCACCAGGAACACGGGGACTATCAGCCAGAAGGCGACCACCTGGACGACGAGCAGGCGGTTGAAGGCCCGCCGGGACGAGGCGGCGGGCAGGCCCCTGAAGAGATGGAACGAGATTCCCGCGTGGATTCCCAGCGTCCAAGGCAGGTAGACCGCCCCGAGGACGGAGAGCAGGAAGGGCAGGAGCAACGAGCCGGTGAACAGTGTCCAGATGGCCGCGCCCGAGAGGGCGGTGAGGGTGCGGCCGTCCGGGCGCCCTTCGAAAAGGGCGGGGAGGCTCGCCACCCCGGCCGGGCGGTCGGTCTCGATGTCCCTGCAGCCGTTCAGCCACTGGGCGAGGAGGTTGGCGCAGAAGACCGTGAAGGCCAGAACATATGTCAGCTTGCCGGCCCCCCCCGCCAGGAAGGCCCCGGCGATGACCAGTATGGCCATCGAGGCCGCAAACAGCATCTCGTACGCCACGGGCACGAACTTGCCGAGGGCGTTGTAGAAGAAGATGAGGCCTGCCGCCAGGAGGACCAGCCCCGTTACGACCGGAGGGAAGAAGAGCAGGCTTGCGGCCGTCCCGGCAAGAAGGCATCCCGCAAGATAACCGCGGGCCTCGCGCCTGGATATGATGCCCGCCTGGATGGGCTTCTTCCGGAGGACCGGGTCCCTTGCATCCATGTCCAGGTCCAGAAGCTCGTTGTGGACCGATCCAGCGCTCTTGAACAGGAACCCGACGACCGCCGCCAGGATGAAATAGGATACATGCGGGACGGCGGCGCCCGACAACATTCCTGCCAAGAAGAAACCCGTTATGATGGGACTGCCGTGGACCCGGCTCAGATCGATGAATGCCCGGAGCTTGCCGCCCGACATGCGCCGACCCCGGACCATTTCTTGGTGTCCCGGACGGAAACTCGTTGAGGTTTACATGTAAATGGAAGGACCTCCTTTATAAACCCCGGAACCGCACTGCACCCTGCACCCAGCACCCTTCACCCTTCACCCTGCACCCTTCACCCAGCACCCTGCACCCTGTCCGCTGCCCGCTGCCTATGTTGGGGTAGACCAGGTTGGGGAAGAACGCCGGCGTGTCCCGGGCTATCCTCGTGGCCGGGTGCTCCTTGCCGAAGAGGGACTCGCTGATCTCCATCGACAGCTGCCGGACCGCCCCCTCGTCGAGGTGGCCCAGCGAGTGGAGGTACTCGTGGAGCAGGACGTGGAACACGTACGGTTTGAAGAGGGCCGGGTCGGTCTCCTTGATGCGCAGCATCGGGATGCGGTTCATGACGATTATATTGGTCCCGACCGGATAGAACGCGCCGAAGAACCCGCCCGGCTGGTTGCCCAGGTCGGCCAGGCCGAGCATCAGCCCTCCGCGGCTTAGCCTGAGCCGGCGCGAGACCGCCGCCTTGACCACCTCGAAGATGTCCGCCAGGCTCTTCGCCTTGACGAGCCGGGCCGCGAAATCGCCTTCCATCGGAACGGGATTGGGCGCATCACATTGAAAAAGGTTGTGGTAAGTAACCGAAGGTTCATTTCTTCCGGGCCGGGCTCCACCACCAGAAATGGAGCATGAGCGTGAGCAGGACGAGCATGCCCCCCTGCATTATTATCCCGGATATCGTGAGGTCGCCGAAAAGGACCAAATTGAAGCCGTAGTACTGCGAGAGGGGGAAGGTCAAAGGGTTGTAGGGATGGTGCAGGACGTCGAGCAGCACGTGCGAGACGGTGCCCGCCAGGGCCGAGCCGGCCAGGGCGGCCATCCCGGTCCGGTGGGTCCGAAGATCGACGCCGGCGAAGCTGAAGAGCCTCTTGTTGGCGATGCGCGGCTCCGACCACCTGAGGAGCGGCGGGACGAACCAGACCGTCAGCGCGACCGCAAGCAGGAGGTCGAGCGTGAACGCGCCCAGGAGCGAGTGCATGAAGAGCCGCGCGTGCCACCGGTCCTCGACGAACGCGAAGAGGAAGGGGCACTCGAGGTCGGGGATGACGGCCCCGATGCTCAGGGCGACGAGATTGAAGGAGGCCGGCCACCGCTTGAAGAGCGGCCACACCGTCGGCCAGTGGAGGAACAGGACGGGCATGGGACCATCTCAGTGGAACGGGCAATCGTCCTTCAGGCATTCCCTGTTCAGGCGATGGAAGGTGCACCTGACCTGCGGCGCCATCGGAATCCCGGCGCCCAGCTCCCGCCGGGCGAACCGCACCGCCTCCCCGAGCGCCAGGAATGTGTTGCGCTTGCAGCAGCGCGGCCCTCCGTGCATCGCGATGGTGCGAAGGCTTTGGGCGGTCATCAGGTTGGCCAGCCGCCATTCCTTCTTCGAAAGCGGGCTGGCGCCGGTCGCGATGCTCACGAATATGCCGGTACCTACGGCCGCCCCGCAGTCGCCGTAGAACCCGCAGAAGCCCCCCAGGACGTTTCGGGCCCTCAGGCGCGCCTCCCGTATGCGGGCCCTCTTCATCGCCGGTCCCCCGACGGTATTGTAATACGCCGAGAGAAGCGCCGCCGGCACCAGGAAATGGTGCTCGGGCCCGTGCGTCTTGACCGCCGCGGTCCCCATCAGGAGGCTTGCGATCCGCACCGGGTCCCTCTCGTCCGTGCCCCGGCAGACCCGTTCGATGAGCTCCTCGGCCCCGAGGGCGTGGCACCGGTCGCACACGAAGTGGCCGGCGGAGCACCGGGTATGGCCCTGAGCGGTCTTGCAGCAGAGGAAGCATCTCTTCGGGGTGTGGCGGTCGCTGTACACGAGCCGCTTTCCGCAGACCAGGCAGCCGGACCTTTCCTCCATGCTATCCGTCCCGCAATGCCCAGCCGACAGCTTATACTTTTATAATCCGACACCCATCCATCCCATCATGCCCCAGCGGAGCGGTGGAAAGCCAGCCACCGAGCCGGTGAGCTGCTGCGCCGCCGCCGCGGCGGCGAACCTCGAATACCTCCTCGTCGGAGGTCACCGGGTGGCCATTTCCCGGCTGGCCGAGATACTTGAAAGGGCACAGGGCGCATCCTCGCAAGGCGAGGGCGCCGTCCGCCGCGAGCTCGTGTGCCTGGCCCGGGTGCACAACTACATCCCGCCCCCGGCCGAGAAGGACTACGAGGAGGCGCTTTATGCCGAGTACCTGGCCCGGAAGGGGAAGGCCCGGCAAGGAAAGGGCGCCGGCGGGCGGCGCTGAACCGGCCCCCCAAGCCGCTCTCAGATGCGCTCCAGGTCGCGCATCGACCGCTCGTTCTCGACGTTCCCGGTGTTGAAGGTCGAGGCCGGCTCGAAGAGCACCACCCACGCCTCCTGGTCGGCGACGGGACGGTGCTCCACGCCGCGGGGCACCACCAGGAACTCCCCCTCCTCGAGCATTATCTGCCGGTCCCGCAGGTCCATGCGGAACCGCCCCTTCACCACGAGGAACAGCTCGTCCTCCCGGTCGTGGCGGTGCCACACGAACTTCCCCCGGAGCTTGTCGAGCTTGACCTGCTGGCCGTTGAGCTCGGCGGCGATGTATGGCGTCCAGTACTCCCGGATCCTTTCGAACTTCTGCAAGAGGTTGACCTTCTCCACCCTCTCACCCCATCAAAACGGCCCCGGCGAGCGCGAGCTGGAGGACGGAGACCACCAGTATCGCCCCGAGTATCCCAAGCGACAGCGGCACCCGGAACTCCGGGCGGCCCTTGCGCAGGTAATGGGCGTGGATTGCGAATGTGAACACCCCGACCGCTCCCATGACGACGGACATCACCGGACCCCAGAACTCGCTTCGGATGACCAGCACCAGCCCCCCGAGGATGACGAAGACGAGGAAGAGGTGCAGCGCGATGAACCCGGTGATGCCGCCCCGGATGTTGAAAAGGTCCCACTCCTTCCAGTACACGGCGTCGATCTCGTGGTTCACGAGCAATGTGGCGTTCGCGATGTAGATCCAGAGCAGGGCGTCCTGGATGGTGCATCCCCCCGGCGCGTTCGCGGCCCGCTCAGAGCCTCCTCCTCATCGATATCAGGATGGTCCGGAAGCCCTTCTTCTCCCAGAACGGGACGCCTATCCGGTTCTCGGGCGCCGCCTCCAGGGTCACGTGGCTCAGCCCCTTCTTCCGGACCCAGGCGAGGTACTCCTTCAAAAGCCGGCTGCCGATGCCCTTCCTCCTCTCCGCGGCGGTCACGGCCATCTCCTCGATGTGCCCCCGGTACTTCACACGGAACACCGGCGGCCTGCGGACGACGGCGCCCATCACTAGGCCGACGAGCCTCCCGTCGCGCTCGGCGACCCAGGCCTTCTTCGTGCGGGAGCCGATGTGCTTGTCGAAGAACCTCATCCAGATTCTCCTGGCGCCCCCGACCCGCCGGAAGTCGATGGTGCTGATTCTCTGGTGGTAGTCCATCATCTCGTTCCAAAGCTCCGCCGCCGCCTCCCGGTCCGAGCGCCGGGCGGGGCGGATGACGACCCCGTCTGGCATCATTCCCCGCATCATCGGTATCGTCCGGGCCGCTTATCAAGATTGCCCGGGTCCGGGGGCCGCCCCCGGGCGGCTACGGCCGGTACGATTGGAACTTCAGGTCGGCCGGGTTGATCTCGCCCTCGGGAAAATCCTTGTATATCCGGGCATCTAAATATTTCATTATCATCTTCATGCTTTTCAGGTCCCCGGGCCGGTTGTCGAGGTCGATGGGGATGTCCCCGTACCTGTCCCCTCTCAGCGGGATGGCGAACTCGAAGGTATAATCGCCGGTGGCGAAAGGGCTCTCCATCAGGGACTGTCCCTGTCCCTGGCCATAGCCGGTGTGGACCGGGAAATCGAGAAGCGGCGGCGTCGGCGGCCCGTAGCCGTAGGTGTCGACCTTCTTCCCCCTCCAGTAGGAGGCGTCCCAAGGCTGGTCCTCCGGGACGCCGACGGAGCCGTCGAGGTTCACATCGAAACAGAGGTAGAGCTGGTCCGAGTAGAAGTCGTTCATGTGGAGCCGTTCGTCTTCTGGTAGATCAGCACCTCGTGAACCTCTTCCGTTGAGTTCCGGGTGTGGTTGGGGCAGTAAAAGTAGTGACCGCTCCCGTATCCCTTGATGGTCATGGTGTGGTTGGCGAAGGCCGCGTCCTCCCATTCGGCCGGGTCGAACATCCCGTCGACCGTCACCGGCCTGAACCCGCCGCCGTCGCGCTCTGGGCCGGGCCTCGGGGCGATAAAGTGGATTATGGGCACCGAGAGCATCAGGACGATGGCCGCCACCGCCAGGGCGAGGGGTCTTCTCATGCCGCTCCCGGAAAGCGCCGGGGCTTTCCCGAGAATCCATTCCCCCGGGCCATATTCATTATTTTTGGGAGGCCTTTGAAACCGAGCCCCCTTGCGCCTTGCGCCTTGCGCCTTGCGCCTTGCGCCTTGCGCCCTTGCGCCCTTGCCCCTTTCTGCCTTCCTGCCTTGCTCCCTTGCACCCATGCACAAATCGCAAACGCGGCCTCCCTGATCGCAGAGGGCCGCCCACTTTCACCGACCCCCTGCAACT
>VGTL01000093.1 GCA_016874675.1 Methanobacteriota archaeon
CGTGGCGGTAGCGCGGCATCGCCACCCGGACGTCGCAGCCCAGCTCCCTCAGGGCCAGCGGCAGGCTGCCGGCCACGTCGGCCAGCCCCCCGGTCTTGGCGAGCGGGTGGATCTCGGGGGAGACCAGGAGCACCTTCGGCCTGCCCCCGGCCGGCCTCCCGGCCGGCGCGCCCCGGCCGGTCATGTCAGCCGCCCCCCCCGGACTTCCCGCCCAGCCCCTTCTCGACCTCGGCCACGAGGAGCCGGGTCTTGACGACCGTGTCGGGGTTGAGCGACATGCTGTCTATGCCGCACTCCACCAGAAGACGCGCTATGTCGGGGAAGTCCGACGGGGCCTGCCCGCAGATTCCTATCTTTCGGCCGGCGGCGTGGGCGGCCTCCACGGCCTGGCGGAGCAGGCGCCGCACCGCCTCGTTCCGCTCGTCGTAGAGGCGGGCGACCAGCGAGGAGTCCCGGTCCAGCCCCAGCGTGAGCTGGGTGAGGTCGTTGGAGCCGATGCTGAAGCCGTCGAAGACCTCGACGAAGCGGTCCATGAGGATGACGTTGCTGGGGATCTCCACCATCATGTACACCTCGAGCCCGTTCTCGTGCTGCCTGAGCCCGTGCTTGGACATCGTGGCCAGCACCTTGCGGCCCTCCTCCACGGTGCGGCAGAACGGTATCATGACCTTCACGTTGGTCAGGCCCATCTCGTTGCGCACCTTGAGGATGGCGCGGCACTCCAGGCCGAAGGCCGGCTCGAAGTCCGGGTCGTAGTACCGCGAGGCGCCGCGCCAGCCTATCATCGGGTTGCTCTCGGTCGGCTCGAAGAGCCCGCCGCCCAGCAGGTTGGCGTACTCGTTGGACTTGAAGTCGCTCATGCGGACGATGACCTCGCGCGGGTAGAACGCCGCGGCGATGCGGGCGACCCCCTGGGCAAGGTTGTCGACGTAGTACTGGACCTTGTCGGGGTAGGCGACGGTCCTGCCCTCGATCTCCTCGACGGTCTTGCGGAGCCTCTTGTTCTTGAGGGATTTCTCCTTGAGCTCGTAGAACCTAAGCAGCGCCATCGGGTGTATCCCTATGTGGGAGTTGATGATGAACTCCTCGCGGGCCAGCCCGACGCCGTCGGAGGGGAGCTGGCCCTGGGAGAACGCCTGTTCCGGTATGCCGGCGTTCATGAATATCTTCGTCCGGGTGGAGGGGAGGGTGTCCAGGTCGATTCTTTGGACATCGTAGGGCAGTATGCCGCTCCAGACGTTCCCCTGCTCGCCCTGGGAGCAGTCCACCGTCACGGGCATCCCGGTCCTCAGCGCCGTGGTGGCATTCCCCGTGCCCACTATGCAGGTTATCCCCAGCTCCCGGGAGACTATCGCCGCGTGGCAGGTCCGGCCGCCCCGGTCCGTCACTATGGCCGACGCCAGCTTCATTATCGGTTCCCAGTCCGGGTCGGTGATCCCGGTCACGAGGACCTGGCCCTTGCGGAAGCTCCCGATTTCCCGCACGGACGGGATGCAGTTGACCTCGCCGTGCGCGATCTTCTCCCCCACGGCCTGGCCCCGTACCAGGAGCTTGCCGCCCTTCTCCGGAAGCGAGTACTTGCATATCGTCCGCAGCTCCCTGAGGGAGTGCACCGTCTCCGGGCGCGCCTGCACGATGAAGAGCTCGCCGGTGCCCACCTTGTCGCCGTCGCCGTCCTTGGCCCACTCGATGTCCATGGGCGTGAACTTCCCCTTCACCCTGGAGTAGTGGTCCTCGATTATGCGGGCCCAGGAGGCCAGCTTCAGTATCTCGTCGTCGTTGAGGGCGAAGCGGCCGGATTCGGATTTGTCCACCTCGACGTTCTCCGTGCGCCCCTCCACGGACTTGGAGTATATCATGCGCAGGTACTTGCTGCCGAGCTTCTTGCCGATGATGGGGCGAAGGCCCCGCTCCAGCGTGGGCTTGAAGACGTGATACTCGTCGGGGTTGACCTTGCCCTGCACCACGTTCTCGCCGAGCCCGTAGGCGGCGGTGATGAGCACGACGTCCCTGAAACCGCTCTCGGTGTCTATGGAGAACATGACGCCGGAGGAGGCCGAGTCGGAGCGGACCATCTTCTGGATCGCTATGGAGAGCGCGACCTCCAGGTGGTCGAACCCGCGGTCGGCCCGATAGGATATCGCCCGGTCCGTGAAGAGGGAGGCGAAGCACCTGCGGCAGGCGTCCAGAAGCCCCAGCCCCCGGACGTTGAGGAACGTGTCCTGCTGGCCGGCGAAGGAGGCCTCGACCAGGTCCTCGGCGGTGGCGCTGGAGCGCACCGCCACCTCGATCTTGCCCCCTCCGTACCTCTCGCAGAGACGGCCGTAGGCGCCCAGTATCTCCTGGCGCAGGTCCGTCGGGAACGAGGATTTCTTGAAAAGGGCCCGGATCTGCCTGCCCCGCGCCTGGAGGTCGGCCACGTCGCGGGTGTCCAGCCCGTCGAGGAGCTTTTTCATCTCGCCCTGGATTCCGGCCTCCTTGACGAAATGCCGGTAGGCCGAGGCCGTGATGGCGAAGCCGCCGGGCACCCGGACGCCGGAGGGCCCGAGCTTGCGTATCATCTCCCCCAGGGAGGCGCTCTTGCCCCCGACCAGGTGGACGTCCCCGATTCCGATCTCCTCGAAGCCCAGGACGGACCGCCGCGCCCGGTCGCCTTCAGCCCTTGCGGCACCCTGCAACACCCAACCTCCCTGCGGGGAACGGCTCAGTCCAGGTCCAGCTCCAGTGAACCGTGCCTGTGCCGCGCGGCCGTGGAGTGGAGCTTGATGTCGGAGGTCTTGTGTATCTCGAGCTCCATGAGCCCGGTGCGCTCGTTCTTGCGCCTGCCGAGCTCGATGTCGACCAGCCGGAGCACGAAGATCTCGTTGGCGTACCTGACGGTCCCGGAGATGAGATGCCCGCCGAAGACCTGCTGGGCGCGGTTGGCGACGGTGCAGTGGACGTGCAAAAGGATCTTGCCCTGCCCCCCGTGGGCGACCGAGCCCTGCAGCGTCAGGAGCTCGTGGGGCTCCTTGAACTCCTGGGTGATGTACTCCTTGCCGTCGTAGTAGCCCAGCTTGAAGTCGGCAAGCATTCCCACCCCGCCCAGGATTATCCCGGACTTGACCATGTTCTGGCCCAGCGCCTGCTCTATCCCGGAGTGGAGGTTCTCGCCGTCGTCGAGCTTGATGACTATCATGTTGGACTCCTTTCCGAACAGCATGCCCTCTCCCCGGATGCGGATGGGATAGTCCCTTATTAATTTTGCTGGAGAGATGGGGGACAAACGACGGGGCAGCGGGCAGCAGGGGGCAACAGGCAGCAGGCAGCGGGCAGCGGTGGACGACCGCCCGTTTCGTCACCGTTCCCCGCTGCCTGATGCCTGATGCCCCACCGCTGTCCGCTGCCCGCTGCCCGCTGCCCAGCGCTAGCTCGCAATCCTCACGCCGCCGGCAGCTGGAAGTCGAAATGGCAGCAGGCCGCGCCGCCGACGATGCTGGACCGCTGGGAGGCGTGGCCCAAGGGCGCGGCCCAGGTGAAGGAGCGGATGGCGATCGCCCTGCAGATGAGGCAGAATATCGGGTTCCCGCGGGCCTCGTTGACCCAGGGGCAGTTGGAGAACTGTAGCGAGCCCGCCCTGCGGCCGCGCTCGACGGTGGTCTCGATGCCCAGGTTCGAATAAAGCTCCGATATCCAGGAAAGGTAGCGGTTCAGCATCTCCGGCGAATCGGGCCGGACGGCCTTTCCGCCCCTCCTCAAGGCGGCGAGCTCCTGCTCGAAGCGCGGCCTTATGATCCGCTCGAAGCGGGCGGCGAAGCTGCTCACGAGGATGTCGCGGGCCTGGGGCGGGACGCTCGCCGCGAAGACCGGCAGGGCGCTGACCATGAACCCGTAGAGCTCGGCCCGGGCGCGCTCCCGCTGGAGCCTCTCGGCCCGGCGGCGCTCCGTCATGTCCGAAACCACGCCCAGGATGTGCACCTTCCCCGAGAAGCTCATCGGCGTGAGGGAGATCGCCAGCACCCTGTCGCTCCCGGGGTCGGGGCGCGTCTCGAACCGGCTGGGCTCGCCCGAAAGCGCCCTCTGGATGTGGGAGCGGCCCGTGCCCGGCTCCCCGGGGTGGAGGGGGTCGTAGGCGTGCCTCTCCTTCCACTTCTCGGAGGGCTCTCCGATGAGCTCGGCCGCGGCGTTGTTCATGAGGACGTAGTTCCCGTCGCCGTCCATGACGAACACGCCGTCCGAGGCGGCGTCGAGCACCGCCTCCAGGAAGTCGGTCTTCTCCTGGAGCTCCTTGTGGGCCCTCCGCCTGTCCGTGACGTCCGTCATGGCGCTGATGGTGCCCAAGAAGGCCCCGGAATCGTCGGTCCAGCGGGCCGACGACACCTGTATGTCGCGCTCCTCGCCCCCCTTCCGCACCATCCGGAGCTCGAACTGCTCCTTCTGGCCTCGCCTAGATAGCTCCTCCTGCGCCGAGGCGAGGGTGCCGTCGCCCGGCCGGGCGAGCGAGGCGATGCTCCGCCCGGGGAGCTCCTCCTTGGCGTACCCCAGCATCTCGCAGAACGCCGGGTTCACGTACACCAGCCGGCCCTCGGCGTCGGTCATCGCCACTCCCTCCTGGAGGGAGGTCACCAGCGTGCGGTACTGCTTCTCGCTCTCGGCGAGCGCCCTCTCGGCGAGCTTTCGCTCGGTTATGTCGCGGATGATTATGCCGTAGAACCGCTTGCCCTCGGCGTCCCAGGCGGCGGCGGAGTACTCCACGGGGAACTCGCTTCCGTCCTTCCTTATCGCGGAGCGCTCGGAGAGGCCGGTCTGCGGCGGGGCCGCGACGCCCGGGGACAGCCGGGCCAGTCCCTCCCGGAACGCCTGCGCGTCCCTCTCCGAGAGCATGTTCTCGAGCGGGGTGCCGAGCACCTCTTCCGGGCGGTAGCCGAACATCCTCTCGGCGCCCCGGTTCCACATGACCAGCCGCCGCTTGGAGTCGGCAATGAGCACGGCGTCCTGGGCCAGCTCGACCGTCGAGCGGAACCGCACCTCGGAGGCCCGGATCTCGCGCTCGGAGCGGTGCTTGAAGAGGGCCACCTCGATGCAGGCCTCGAGCTCCCGGTCCTCGAAGGGCTTGACCAGGTAGCCAAAGGGCCCGGACGCCTCGGTGCGCTGGACGGTCTCCTCGTCCGCGTAGGCCGTGAGGTACACCACCGGGATGTCGGCCCGCTCGCGCATCATCAGCGCGGCCTCGATGCCGTCCAGGTCCCCCTTGAGGACGATATCCATGAGCACGAGGTCCGGCCGGTGCTCCCACGCCTTGAGCACCGCCTCGTCGCCCGTGGCCGCCATCCCGGCCACCTTGTAGCCCATCGTCTCCAGCCGGTAGCGCAGGTCCCGGGCCACGATGCCCTCGTCCTCGACGATGAGCACTGAGTCGCCCTTGGGCATCTCACTCCTCCCTCACCGGCCGGGCGGGGTGGAACCGCACGGTGAACTCGGTCCCCTTGGATCGGTTGAGGTCGATGGTGCCGCCCAGCTGCTCGGTCAGCGTCATGACGAGCTGCATCCCGAGCGACTCGCTTTGGCGGAAGTCCAGCCAGCGGGGAAGCCCCACGCCGTTGTCCCCGACGACCATCGTGACCACGCCGTCCTCGTTGGCGCCCACCTGGACCCTCACCTCGCCCTTGCGCCCGGCGGGGAAGGCGTGCTTGAGCGAGTTCGAGACCAGCTCGTTCACGAGCATCCCGGCCGGTATGGCGGCGTCTATGCCCATGTCGACGTCCTCGACCTCCATCCTGAGGGCGATCTCGTCGGCCCGGACGCCGAACGACTGGAAGAGCTCTGTGACGAGCTTGCGGACGTAGTTGTAGAACTCAATGCGCGTGAGGTCGCGGGAGCGGTAGAGCGTCTCGTGCAGCAGCGACATCGACTTGATGCGGTGGCGGCACTCGCGCAGGGCGTCCATCTCGGCGCCCTCCCGGAGGCCCCGGGAGCCCAGGTTCAGAAGGCTCGAGATTATCTGCAGGTTGTTTTTTACGCGGTGGTGCACCTCCCGCAGGAGCACCTCCTTCTCCTTCAGCGAGGCCCGCAGCCGGTCCTCGGACCTGACCTCGCTGGTTATGTCCTCCAGGGCGAAGACGACCGCCTCGGGTTTCCCGGCCTGGTCGAAGAGCGGCGCCGCGTTGACCGACAGGTGGACCTTGCCCTTTCCCGGCGGGCGTATGGCGTACCTCGCGTCGTATATCGGCTGTCCGCTGGCCATCACCCTGGAGAACGGCAGCCCGTCGCCGGCGACCGGGTTCCCGGCTGCGTCCGTCACGGACCAGGACGGGTCGCCGAAGGGCCGGTTGAGGAGCTCCGGGCGGCCAAGCCCCAGGATGGTCTCGGCCCTCGGGTTGGCGTACGACACCAGCCCGTGCCGGCCGACCATCAGTATCCCGGCCGGGCTGGTCTCCATGATGCGGTTGAGGAGCCCGCTGTCGCGGCGGATGGACTGCTCGGCGATGACCCGCTCGGTCACGTCCTCCACCGTGCCCTCGTAGTACCGGATGGAGCCGTCGGCATCGCGCACTATCCGGGCGTTCTCGCGCACGTAGATGCTGGAGCCGTCGCGCCTTTTCCAGACCGCCTCCCAGCCGTGGAGCTCGCCCCTCTCCTCGATGCGCTTTTTGAACTCGTCCCGAGGGTACCCGGCCTGGTAGCCCACCTCGGAGACGTTTTGGGCCACGAGCTCCTCCAGCGTGCCGCAGCCCAGCATACGGACCAGCGCCGGGTTGGCCATGAGGAAGCGGCCGTCCGGGGTGGTCCGGTAGATGCCCAGGTGGCTGTTCTTGAACAGGGCCTCGTAGCGCTCCTCGGTCTCCCGGAGCTCCCGCTCCACCCTCTTTCGCCCGGAGACGTCATGCGTGACGCCCATTATCCGGTCCGGGGCGCCGTCCGGACCGAAGAGGAACCGGCCCAGCGTCTCGGTCCAGATGGACGTCCCGTCCTTGCGCAAAAGCTCGAGCTCCAAGACGAGGGTGCCCTTGGGGTCCGCCTTCCCCGCCCGGGCGTCCTCCAGCGCGCCGGCGACGGCCTTGGCCACGGCCGCGCCCGAGCCCTCTGTGAGGGCCCCGGAAAGGCCGCGCTCCAGCGCCTCCTCCACGGAATAGCCGAGGACCCTCTGGATCGAGGGGCTGACGTAGCTGAGCCGGAGGTCCAGGTCGGAAATCCAGACAACGTCGTCGGAGTTGTCGGCCAGGAGGCGGTACTTGTCCTCGCTCGCCCGGAGGGCCTCCTCGGTCCGCTCCAGCTCGGCGACCCGCCGGCGCAGCTCCTCGGTGTCCCGGGAACGGTCGCCCCTGGCGCGTTGGTGTCTTTCCAGTGCGGCACCTGCCGCTGCTATTATCGAATGAGCGGATATAAAATGTTTGCCCAATCGGGAAGGGCGGAAGGCAGAAAGGCAGCAAGGCAGCAAGGCAGAAAGGCAGAAAGGCAGCAAGGCAGCAAGGCAGAAAGGCAGAAAGGCAGAAAGGGAAGGCGGGAAGGCGGCAAGGCAGCAGGGGATGACTCCAGTTCCCTTCCTGTCGTCCTGTCATCCCTTGCTGCCTTTCTGCCTTTCTGCCTTCCTCCCATCACCCAGCGGGCGAAGACTTATTAGCGTCCCGGGGGATTGGGCGACCATGCGTCTGGTGCGCTGCCGGGTTTGCGGCGAGCGCGTGAGGAGGGGGCGGCTTTCGGCCCACATGAGGGCCGTGCACCGGGGGAAGCCGGGGCTCCGGCTGGTGCCGCTGGCCCTGGCCATCATCGCGATCATCGCCGTCACGGCCACGGCGATATGGCTCATCCGGCAGCCCGGCCCGACCGAGGAGGACGGGGGCGGGCCGTTCGACCCCGACGTGGTGGCCGTCCAGTTCAACACCGACGACGGCTGGGTCATCAAGGGGACCTACTACCGGGGCAACCAGTCCATGCCGGTGGTCATACTCGTGCCCGGGGTGGGAGAGGGACGCGAGGCGTTCGGGCCCCTGGTCACGGACCTGAGGGGCGCAGGCTACAACGTCCTGGCCTACGACCCGCGCGGGTGCGGGGAGAGCACCCGCCGGAACGGCGTGCTGCGCGTGTGGCAGGACATGAGCGACGCCGAGTTCCAGGCCGGGACGAACGACGTGACCGCCGCCCGCCACTACGCCCTGGCCACATTCCCCAGCGCCCCCCGCGTCGCCGTCGTGGGTGCCCAGCTGGGGGCCAACCAGGCACTGGCGGCCGCGGCGGCCGGCGCCGCGCCGGAGCTCAAGGTGCTGGTGCTTCTCTCGACCGGGGGGGAGTACCGGGGCATCGAGAGCCGCCCGGCGATAGAGGCCCTGAACAACCGGACCGAGCGGCCGGCGATATTCTTCGCCGCGTCGAAGGCCGAGCCCAGCGCCGGCCCGGTGGCGACCTCCCTCAACCAGAACTACGCCGGGGTCAAGTCCCTGGAGCTCCTGGAGGGTGGGGCCCACGGCTCCACGCTCCTGGCCTACCCGTCGTTTAGGACCCAGATAGTCCAGTACCTGGACGGGGCGTTCGGGGTTTGATATCCGGGCACGCTGAAAAAGCCTAAATAGAACAAGCCGGTTACGCGCGTTCATGGCCGAACTTGCCGCCGAGATAGCGAACCTCAAGGCCTGGAAAAAGGCGGTCATCCTGGCCCACAACTACCAGCTCCCGGATGTCCAGGACCTCGCCGACTTCGTGGGGGATTCGCTGGGGCTCTCGGTCCAGGCGTCCAAGACCGACGCCCGGGTAATCATCTTCTGCGGCGTGGACTTCATGGCCGAGACCGCCGCCGTGCTCAACCCGGGGAAGATCGTCATCCACCCGGCACCCGAGGCGATGTGCCCGATGTCCATGATGATTGACGCGGCCAACGTCCGCGAGCTTCGGCAGCAGCACCCCGGGGCGCCAGTGGTCTCCTACGTCAACACCTCGGCCGAGGTCAAGGCCGAATCGGACATATGCTGCACCTCCTCGAACGCGGTGAAGGTCGTCCAGAGCCTGCCCGACCGCGAGGCCATCTTCCTGCCCGACAGGAACCTCGGCATGTACGTCCAGCGGTTCGTCCGGGACAAGGTGCTGTACCTGTGGCCCGGCTACTGCCCCACCCACCAGCAGATCAAGAAGGAGGACCTCCTGCAGCTGAAGAAGGACCACCCCCGGGCCATATCGATAGTGCACCCGGAGTGCACCCCCGACGTCATCGACGTCGCGGACAAGGCCTTCTCGACCGAGGGCCTCGTCGGGTTCATCAGGTCGTCGGGCGAGAGGGAGTTCATCATCGGCACCGAGGGCGGGCTCATCCACCGGCTCAAAAAGATCTCCCCGGACAAGACCTACTACGAGATCCCCTCTGCCGTGTGCCCCACGATGAAGAAGATAACGCCGGCGCTCATCCTGAAGAGCCTGCAGACGCTCGAGCCGCGTGTGACCATCGAGAAGGGCATCATGGACCGCGCCCGGGGCCCGATAGAGCGGATGGTCAACATGGGAAGAGGCGATTGAAGAAAGGCAGCGGGCAGCAAGGCAGGAAGGCAGCAAGGGACGACGACCGTCCCCTTGCTCCCTTGCTCCCTTGCTCCCTTGCTGCCCTTAGACAATCACGCAGAGTACAGCTTTACCTGCTTGCCCTTCTTCTTCTCCTTGTGGTGGTGATGGGGCGGGTGGGGCTCGGCCGGCCGGGCCAGGGGGCGGCTGCAGATGGCGAACTCGTCGCCGTCGAAATAGACGTCGAGCTCCGGGTGCTCGGCGCGTATCTGCTCCATCCTCTCGAACACGTCCTTCAGGCTGACGGTCCTGTCGTCCTTGCGGATCTTGAACCAGACCTTCACTTCGCCCTCAGCCATCCGACGGTTTCCTCCGGCCGACAACCTGCAATTGATGAAGGTGGGCGTATTTATAGTTTATGAGGGGACGTACGACAGGGTGCCGGGGGCCGGGGGCCGGGTGCTGGGTGCCGGGTGCCGGGACGAACGCGTCATTTCCCGGCCCCCGGCACCCGGCACCCGGAACTTTCACCAATCCCCCCCGAAGGGCTTTAAATGGCCTGCATTCTAGAATGAATTCCGCATGACCGGCCAGGACCCCGATCTTTGGTGGCTCCTCGACGCCTACCCCGACCGCCGGACCAACCGGATGGTGGTCTGGCTCACCGGCCCCCGCGGGGCGCGAAGGCTCCGGTTCCGCTACCTGCCCGACTTCTTCGTCCAGGCCGGAGAGCGGGACCTGGAGAGGGCCCGTCGATATTTCGACAACGGCCGGCTCTACGAGTGCGAGCTGGCGGAGCGGCGCCTGACGCTCGGCTCGGACCGGCTGACGCGGGTGCTCCGGGTCACGCCGCGCACCCTGGGGCTGCACCTGCGCGCCGCCCGCGCGGCCGATTTCTTCGGGGGGTACGGCCGCTTCCGCTTCTACAACCTCGACATCGACCTCGCCCAGCGCTTCCTGGCGGAGCAGGGGCTGTTCCCGCTGGCGAGGGTGCGGTATCCGCGCGGTGGGGGAAGCGGGCAGGGTGCCGGGGGCCGGGGGCCGGGGGCCGGGGAAACGACGAACGACGACGGCCGTCCCGTCCCGGCACCCGGCACCCGGCACCCGGCACCCGGCGGTCCCGACAGCTGGTGCGACCTCGTCGACAACCGGCTGTCGATCCACTATCTCCTGCCGAAGCTCAAGGTCGCCGGGCTCTCCGTGTCCGTCAGAAGGCGCGGCCTTCTGCCCTCGTTCGAGGACGCGCCGGTCTCGGCCAGCGCCTGCGGCGAGGAGCTCTCCGGCGGCGAGGAGGCCCTCCTGGAGGGAATCGTCTCGGCCCTGCGCAGGAATGACCCGGACGTGGTTCTCACCGACGGCGGGGACTCCTTCGTTCTGCCCTACCTGTACCACCGGGCGCGCAAGCTTGGGCTTTCGGACTTCCACCTGGGCAGGGAGGGCCAGCCGGACTCCCCGGGCCGGAAGGAGAAGTCGCACTTCTCCTACGGGCGGATCCTCTACCGGCCGGCGGCGTACTACCTCCGGGGAAGGCTCCACATCGACCGGGACTCGTCGTTTTTGTACCAGGAGGGCGACCTCGAGGGCATACTGGAGCTTTCGCGCCTTTCGGGCATCGGGTTCCAGCGCATGGCCCGGAGCTCTCCCGGGACGGCCATCAGCGCCATGGAGGTCAATTCCGTCCTGCGCGAGGGCGGGCTCGTGGCGTGGAAGAAGAACCTGCCCGAGGACTGGAAGTCGATGAGGTGCCTGCTCTCGACCGACCGGGGCGGCTTCATCTACGAGCCCGAAACCGGCGTCCACGAGCGGGTGCTCGAGGTCGACTTCGCCTCCATGTACCCGCACATCATGGTCCTGCACAACATAAGCCCGGAGACGGTGAATTGCGGTTGCTGCCGGGGCTCGGTACGGAAGGTGCCGGACATCGGCTACTGGACCTGCGAGAGGAGGCTGGGGCTGATACCGAGGATACTGGAGCCGCTCGTGAAGAGGCGCCTGGAGCTCAAGAGGCTCAAACGGAAGGCGGGCGACCGCTGGGACCGCCGGTCGCGGTGCCTGAAGCCGCTCCTGGTCACCTGCTTCGGCTACACCGGGTACAGGAACGCCCCCTTCGGCCGGATAGAATGCCACGAGTCGATAAACGCCCACGGGCGGGAGATACTCCTGGAGAGCGCCCGCATCGCCGAGCGGC
>VGTL01000094.1 GCA_016874675.1 Methanobacteriota archaeon
GAGACGATTTTTGAGAAGAGGGTAACGCGGTTTGGGAACGGTGCGAAAATCGACTGTCCGCTCCAGTTCCTGGACAAAAAAGTCTATGTGATAGTCAGGAAATCACGCTGAGTTATGCAACACAGCACTATGTTCATATATTTAAATATTAATCAAAAAAAAAAAATACTACGGAGCCTATATCGCAAAATGGCGGGAGGAGATGATTCCATGGTGAAGACCGGGCACGTGCCGTTTGCAATCGCACTGCAGATGATTGTGCTGTCATTTGTATCGGCACTATCCTCGGGTCTCGATTTCGACCCGGATGAATCGGGTTTCGCCCCGACAACCATGGATTGCGATTCGAGTATTGAGGATGCGTTCTGTCTGGATTGTTATGATGATAAATTGATTAAAAAAATATGGGTATCGTCCGATGAAATCTCCTACTCTGATGCGGTACAAATCTATGTGTATGGGTTGTCCGACGGAGATTCTGGAATTAACGATCTAATGAAAATCATCATCAATGAAGGTGAAGAAAATACAGCATATGAAGAATTCTATCCAACACTTTGCTTTTCCCCGAATACGTGGGGGTGGCATTACTTTTGGTTCGATAAAGAGTGTTTCATCGGAGATACTTGGAACACCATTGCAATCGAAGGGATTGGGTATGACTGGACGAAAGAGATTCTGTGGGTCGGCATCGATAAAAGTTTTCCGACAGCATTCAATTACGATGTTCCCGATTTTCAAAGAAGCGCCTGGACCAATGACCTATATGGAGAAGGTGAGCAGCTTAATCCTATTGATGACACGGGTGAATTGATGATTCGGGTCTATTTTTACAACGAACAGACGGGCTATTACGAGCATGATTATGAACGAGATGACCTTGTTGCGATAGATGACGCTAGCGATTGGTGCGAAAAAACGATTTACATCAATGGTCTCAGCGATGTCACGATGGCGCAGATAGGGATTTGGGGATACGCATGGGGAGATCCAGACCCGAACCAAACCGATCTTTACCTAGAGATCAATGGTGATTACGGGAACAGGATATATTTTCATGCCTATGATATCTTCAAGGACAATGTCTGGGATTGGGGGATAATGGAGTTTCCTGCGAAAGAATATCTAAATGATTATTACTGGAATACGTTCAAATTCGGAGATGAGTCTTGGGATTATGAAGTCGAGAACTTCGCCATTGGCCTGGATACCGACACGATCAACACAAATCACTCGCGCTGGCGCTGGTACGACAACCAATGGCATGGCAACGCGAGCTATCTGACCGATCAGGGCGAACTCATGATCAGTTTTTGCCTTTTCGACCGACGAACCGCTTCAGACTACAATAAGGAGTTTTCAATAACATTTATCGAGGATTATGATAACGAGACATCCTGTCCGGATCTTGATCTGGATTATGCCGTTACGCTTAAAGATGAGTTGGTGAATCAGGGTTGGATGAATACACAGTATTTATCTGACGGCGAAGTGCTGGAGGGTACTTTTTACCAGGAATTTCGCAATGAGTACCAAACACTGAGCGCTGATTCTGCCGATTTTATTTTCCACACTGGCCATGGGGATCCACAATGGATAATCCTAAAGGACAATGACGGGACTAATACGCACGATCCCGAAGACGATGTCGCATTTACATATGAGTTGTATTATCCGTGGCAAAACAATATTTTTATTTTAGAAAGTGATTACTCGGAAGATGGTCTGGATTGCGATGCTGAATGGGTCTGGTACATGAGTTGTGATGTCATGCGCCCCATGTCAGGAGAAGACACGGACAATGTTTTTATCACACTTCTATATCATGGTATCCATATGCTATTTGGGAATGATGATCCGTTCACCGTTCCCCAGGGAGAAGCTATTGTTGAGCGGTTCATATATAATATTTTCACTCGAGAATATACGATATACTCTGCATGGAGAGAGGCGTATGAATACAACGGGGTACATTCGGGAATCGTTTATTACCATAGTTCCAACATCAACGAGTATTTCTGGGGAATTGAAACGGGGCCGAATCCCGACTGTTATTGCCATGACATCCAGTGCATTCGGATACCATAGTCTGGGGGCAGGACGATGAACAAATTGGTTCCGGGAATAATGGTCTGCATTGCAGTAATCGCATCGGGAGCAGTCGTTCTCCTGCAAAGACCCACGGGGCCCTCCGGAAGCGTGGATGACAATGACGATTTCGACGGCATAACCTTTTGCGGCAACAACAAGGGAAACCTGACGTTGAACACATCACTTCCGAACGGAACTCCAAATGTCAAGACGCACCAAATATCACATCCAGACTTTAACCTCTCGTTTTGCAAAAAGACCATAGAAAGGATTTATCCGGGTTGGCTGGACAACGAGACAGAGATCGATGATACGAGGGACAAGAATTCCACGCGATTCACCAAAGGCGATGAGGTAATATGGGTGAATAATATCGGATGCCTCGAGTTCACCAACTGGAACGCTTCGAACAAATGGCGGGAATTGTACATGGATGCAGTGTATGACCGACCGGGCCCGGCCAATGAAAATGAATCCGGCAATCGTTCCTCCGGTCGCTCCAGCGACAACTCCACGAATGGCGCATCCGACAACGGGAATTCCACCAAGAACAACAGCACATCAGCCGAGCAGGTCGTTAAAAATACCACATTATTGACTATAGACGGCCAGCTTTCACACGATGACCTGTACAACAAATCCGTGCAATATGTCAAAGACCATGGCGGATTGCCGAACAATTATTTTCTATCGTGGGATGTGCACGGTGAAACGAGTGGCACCGGCTGGAAAGTGATTGAGGACTACTATTTTCATTTTGATCGCAAAGTTGACGGCATGCCGGTAGTCGGAGCCGGGGAAGGCGCGAATGTCGCCATCACGCCCATGGGGGATATTTATCATTATACTGTGCTATGGCGTGATATCTCGGATTCCTACGAAAGCCTGACGGTCAAGAATGCGACCGCCGCTTTCAATCTGCTGAAAGAAGAGATCTACTGGAATCTGACCGTCGAGAAGGTCGAGCTTGGATATTATTTAGCAAATTTCCATAAATCGCAGGACAAGTTATTGCCTGTATGGGTGTTTTACTACGATCTGGAGCACAACAGCTACTTCTGCGTCGACGCCGTCGGGCTGAAATTCGTGCGCTGAGAGACATTCCCCGGGGTCCTCGGACCGCTTGTCCTGAGCAAGCCCCCTCACCCCCTCCGGTCTATCCTGAGCCAGAGCGGCGCCCCCGAGAACCGGTAGTGGTCCCGGATGAACTCGTCGTACATCTCGATGTAGAGCTCGTTGAACTTGCGCAGGTGGAGCAGCCCCTTGACGGTTATCTTGATGCTGTAGCGGTTCTCGACGCGCTCCATCTGGGCCAGCCCCTCGGAGAGAAGGTGCGCCACCACCTTCTCGGTCATGTAGTGGTTGGAGCGGATCTCGTGCTTGATGGCCTCCTTGCTCACGCCGGGCACCGGCCGCGAGAACAGCACGTCGAGCTTGGCCTCGAGGTCCGGCTGGTAGATGTCTATGTTGAGCTCGGCCGCCAGCCGGTTGAGGGCGAAGCAGGCGTAGACCTTGTAGTCCTTGTAGAGCTGGCCCATCCTACACCCCTGCCGGCTTGAAGGGCACGAGGTCGTAGGTCCCGTCCGGCTCCTCGCTCAGAAGCTCCACGGCGCAGCAGTAGCCCCTCCAGCCTACCTTGCCCGAAAGGTGGCTCTCCATCAACCGCTCGAAGACGGCGTCCTCGACCCTCTCGACGAAAGGCCCGGTCTCGCCGGGCGCGTAGATGACGACGACGCGGGCGGGCGGAACCGAAGTGGCCGAGACGACGTCCCGCACCGCCCGCTCGATGTCATCGATGTCCGCCATCCCGGGTGGGCGGTCCAGCACGCGCGCGAACAGCGCGCGCCGGCCCCCGAGCGCCCCCCCGGGCGGGAGCTCCAGGTACAGGTCGAAGGGGTGCGCCGCGCCCGAGGCGCCGTTCAAGGTGACACCCGCCCTCGCCGTCCGGAGGGCCTCCCCGAGCGCCGGCCCGTTGCGCGGGTCGGCCAGCAGGTGCCGGACGTACCTCTCGAGCGGCGTGCGCCCGGGAGGTATCCGGGCGGGCCCGGCGCGCTCGCACTCGGAGATCGCCAAAAGGCGCGCCGCCACCCACCCGAGGAGGGGATTGGACATCGCCAGCGCCGCCAGGGCCCCCGCGCCGACCAGAAGCAGCAATATATCGATGAGCGCCCCGCCCTCGGGCGGGGAGCGCCAGAGCAATGTCTCCCCGGCCGGGAGCAGCGCGGCGTCCGCCGCCAGCAGCACCATGAGGGGCAGGAAGAGCGCCATCATGAGCCTCATCATTGAGGCGGTGATCTCCGCCCGGCGGCTCGGCCGGCGCGCCAGCCAGAGCAGCGCCGAGAACGGCCCGCCCGGCGGGGCGCGGGATGCTGCCGGGCCCGCCGGGCCGGCGTCCCAGTCGACTGGGGGGCGGCGACTCCTCGCCGGGCCGGCCGCGGGAGGCTCCGCGTTTGCGGCCCGGTCGACGGCCAGGTGGCCGACGCCGAATCCGTGGAAGAAGGTGGCGGCCCTCGCCAGGAGCCCCAGCGCCAGTACCGCAAGCCACATCGGCAGGGAGAGCAGGAACACCTGGCCGGCGAAGAGCGCCTCGCCGGTCGAGAGAAGGTCCATGGCGGCCGCGAGCAGGCCACCGCCGAGGAGCACCAGCCAGCCCCCGACGAAGAGGCCAGAGAGTAACAGCGCCGCCAGGAGGACGGGGAGCCCCTCCCCGACCGTCCGGGAGAGCTCCAGCGAGCCCTCTATGGGGTCCGGCACAGCCCGGGGGTCCGAGCAGGGGGCCGGCATGGAATCACTTCTCTGGGCCCCTCCGGCCGGGCAATCGCAGGAGCGTCCAGGCGATGAAGAACACGACCGCGCCGCCGCCGGCGATCGCCAGGAAGGCCACCACTCCCAGGAGCAGCGGGCTTGAGCCCTCCTCCAAATCTACCTTCGCTACCGAGAGCTCCGGTCCCACCTGGTAGAACGACTCCTGGCCCCGGTTGTCCCGGACCTTGAGCTTGGGGGAGTACTTTCCGGCCTTCGAGTAGACGTGCTCCACCTTGGCGTTCACGACCCAGTCGCTCGTGGTGCCGTCCCCGAAGTCGAAGAAGTAGGCCGTGATGTTCCCCGTGGAGGCGGTGCCGTCCAGGACGACCCGGCCGCCCTCGGATGTCTTGAGCGGCGACACGGACAGCACGGCGACCGGCGGCTGGACCACCACCGCCGGGGCAATCTCGGGGGTGGAGAGGTCGCCCGAGGCCGGGTAGCGGGCGGCGTCCCGCCCGTCGGAGAACGAGAAGTGGTAGGCGTGGGCGCCCTGCGACAGCGCGGTCTGGAGGGTGTAGGTCGAGCCCGCCGCGGGCGTGCCGTTGGCAAAGGACATCGAGCGCGAGACGCCGTCCAGCACGAGGTCCTTCACCGCGGGCAGCTGGTCGTCGACGTCCGTGTAGACGACGCTGAACGTGAAAAGGGTCGTGGTGTTGCCGCCCGGCGGGCTGAAGGAGGGCGCGGACAGCGCGGGGGGGTTGTTCTGGGCGGTCGGGGACACCACCGGCCCGGGGAGCTCGCCCGTCGCCGGGAAGCGCGCCGGGGCCTTCCCGTCGGAGGCCTCGAAGTGGAAGGAGTGGTCGGCCACCGCGAGGGTGGTCTCGAGCCGGTACTCCACCCCGGTGCTGAACGGGCTGTCGTTGAGCTTCTTCATCGTGCGGTTCTCCCCGTCGATGAAGAGCGCCACGAACGCCGGCGGGTCGGAGTCCTCGTCCTTGTAGGTCACGGCGAACGTGAAGCGGGTGGTGGTGCCGCCCTGCCCCGGGCTCACGCGTCCCTGGGCCAGGGAGGGCGGGAGGTTGACCGGGCCGGTGCCGACGCTGGGGCCGTCGTAGTCGCCCGTTGCGGGCAGCCTCACGGGGCCCTTCCCGTCCGAGGCCTCGAAGCGGTACTTGTGGGCCCCGACGAGCAGCGTGGTGCGCAGCTCGTACACGGCCCCGTCGGTGTAGGTTATGTCGCTGCCGTCCTGCTTGGTCATGGCGTACTCCGTGCCGTCCACCACGGCGCGGATGAACGAGGGCGCCTCGTCGTCGGCGTCGGTGTAGGTCACGCGGTAGACGAAGAGCGTGCTGTTGGTGCCGGAGGACGGGCTCACGGTGCCTGCGGAGAGCTCCGGGGGGTTGTTGGGGATGGTCCGGTTGAGCAGGAGGAACCGGCCGTTCTCGGAGCCGGAGCAGACCAGCGAGCCGTCCGAGGCCAGCGCCACCGAGTTCACCATGTCGCCGGTGGCAAAGGTCCAGAGGGCGACCGGGCTCTCCCGGCCATAGAGGTAGACCTGGCTGTCGTAGCCCCCGGCCGCGATGTACGAGCCGTCGGAGGAGAGGGCCACCGACACGATGCTCCCGCCCGGGGCGCTCCAGAGGGGCGCGGAGGAGGCCCTGGAGAACACGTACAGGCGGTTGGTCATCGACGCGCCGCCGGCGATCACCCCCCCGTCGGCGGAGATGCCCACGCAGTTCACGCTGCCGCCGGTGGAGTAGTTCCACACGGGGGCGCCGGCCGAGTTCATCAGGTATATCCTTCCGTCGCGCCCGCCCGCGACAATGCTGGAACCGTCGGAGCTGGTCGCGACGGACGAAAAGCTCTGTATCAACGTCACGTTCCAGTCGGATTCCGCGGAGGAGCGGCCGTAATGCAGGAGCTTTCCGTCGGAGCTGGCGGCGACCAGCGAGCCGCCGGTCGCGCTCAGGGCCACCGCGAGCACCGAGCCGCCGGGCGTGGCGTTCCAAAGCGGCGAGGCGGAGGAGGCCCCGTAGAGGGCCAGCGCCCCCAGGTAGGTCCCGGCCGCGACGGTCGAGCCGTCCGAGGACAGGGCCAGCGCGGTTGCTGACCCGCCGGGCTCGGCGGACCACACCGGCGTGGAGCTGCCCCGGTCGAAGAGCAGGACCTTGCCACCCTCCGTCCCGGCGGCGAGCCGGCTCCCGTCCGAGGACATGCCCACGACGTTGACCGCGGATGCTGCCGGGTGCGTCCAGACCGGCGTCGAGGAGCCGTTGCTGAACAGGTGGAGCTTCCCGTCCGCGGTGCCGGCGACCGCAAAGGCCCCGTCCGAGGACATCGCCACGGCCCGGACGGCCCCGGCGGCCGTGTAATCGACCCGGGGCTTCTGGGAGGGCTCGGCCGCCGCCGCGGGCGCCAGGACGGCCAGGGAAGCGGTCAACAACACCAGTGCGCAGAATATACCCCTTTTAAAGGCCATGGGACCACGACCACCGGTTTCGGGTTCTAAGTATTTAAAACCATCAGCAACACAGTTGCTGAACAGTATTTCCCGGCCGTATTAATAAAGGTACATCCATAGAAAATCCCGAAAATGATGGTGGTTGCCATGGTGGCGAAGACAGGATTGGTCTGCGGAGCTTTGGTCGGGATACTGGTGCTCGTGAGCGTTCTGGGACCCGTGCAGGCGGAGGGGACCTCCATTCCCTCCTCGCAGGGCCTCAACGAGGCGGGGAGCCGCTGGCAGGTGGCCTCCACCGAAACCGACAACACGGCGCCCGCGGCGCCCGCCGAGACGCCCGGGTCCTCGGCAGTCCCCTCGAGGATCCAGAGCCTGGGGGAGCTCGAGCAGAACAAGCGGCTCCCGGCGTACCGCGCCGCGGAGAACCGGGAGGCGGCCGCGGAGATGGACGCCGGGAAGGCGGCCGGCGAGATGAACAAGCTCGACCCGGCGCCCGGAGCGAACCAGGACCTGGGATTCGACACCTCCGGCCTCAACTCGGAGATAGAGGCCAAGGCCGGCCGGGTGACCGAGGCGGGCAGAATCGAGACCGCCGATGGGCGGCCGGAGCGCGCCGGCGGGCCCGGCGAGCGCGGGAGCTTCGAGCAGGTCTACGGCGACGGCACCCCGGTGAACGAGCTCCGGCCCGTCGAGCAGGAACAGGCCGGGCAGGTCCGGGCGGCGATGGGCGCCCCGGCCCAGGCCGGGAAGGGGATGGCCGATGTCGCCTCCGGGCTGGAGCAGAACGCCCCCCCGGCCAGGCGGGGCGTCCGGCACTATCATTATGAAAATACGGTGATCATCGACCGGGACCGCGACCGCGAGCCTGAGTTTTTCTCGCACCACGAGGTCTCGCTACTGGTCATCGACCGCAACCTCGACGGCAACCCGGAGTACGCCGCCGGGAGCGAGCGGGGCCTCCTGCTCTTGGACCCAGACAGCGACGGGGAGCCCAACTATGGCGCCGGGTTCTTCCGGGGCTTCGAGCTGCGCGACCCCGACTCCGACGGCCGCATCAACCATGCCTCGTTCCTGGTCCGGGCATGGGAGTTCGTGGACCGCTCCAGCGACGGCGAGGCCGAGTACGCCTCGGCCTACGAGGCCGCCGCCGAGGCCGTCGACCGCAACGGCGACGGCAACGCCGAGCGTGCCTGGGCCTACCGCTCGGGCTTCGCGTTCATCGACCGCGACAGCGACGGCGAGCCCGAGCACGCAGTGGTCGGGAGCGAGGGGGTGCGCATCATCGACCTGAACTCCGACGGCAACCCGGGCCTCGTGCAGGCCTACCAGGCGGCGTTCGAGGCCTCCGACCGCGACAGCGACGGGAACCCCGAGTACGCCGCCGGATTCCAGGCCGGGTTCGAGGCGACCGACCGCAACTCGGACGGCAACTTCGAGAGGGCGGCCTGGGCGGCCCGGTCCTTCCGAATCATCGACCTCAACGAGAACTGCCGGCCCGAGGCCGCCGCGTACTCACAGGCGTGGTGGCTGCTCGTCGACAACGACTCCGACGGCGTGCCGGACGCGGCCGTCGGCGCCTCGGCGATGGTGCTGGGGACCGACTGGGACGAAAACGGCAAGCTCGAGTACTTCGCCGCCGCCTACAATGCCCTGGTCCTCAAGGACAACGACAACGACGGCCGGCCCGACGACGGCTGGTACGCTGCCTCGTCGGTCGCCCTCTGGGACCCCGACCAGGACGGGAATGTGGCCTACGTGCAGGGAGCCCAGGCGGCCTGGGCCTGGCAGGATCGAAACGGTGACAGCCGGCCGGAGTACGCCGCCGCCGGCGCCCAGGTGGCCGAAGCCTGGGACCTGGACTCGGACGGAACGCCCACCTACATCGCCTACGCCTACGCCGGCTGGGAGTGGAAGGACCGAAACAGCGACGGGCAGCCGGAGTACGCCTCCGCGGGCCTGTGGGCCTGGAAGTCCCTCGACACGGACGAGGACGGCCGGGCCGAGGCCGGTGAGATCGGCTATTCGGGCTGGACCTGGAAGGATGCCAACAGTGACGGCATCCCCGAGAGCTGGGAGGCCGGGGTGGCGGGCGTTTCCTGGACCGACTGGAACAGCGACGGCCGGCCCGAGCGGGCGAGCTACCTGCTCGGCTACGCCTCCTGGACCGACCGAGATGGCGACGGAACCCCCGAGGAGGCGACCGCCTTCAGGATAGGCACGACCTGGACAGACCGCAACAGCGACGGGACGCCGGAGTACATGGCCCTGTACCACGAGGGCTGGAGCTGGAGGGACGCAAACGACGACCGGAGGCCGGAGGCGGTCTACATCTATCGGGCCGGCTTCGAGTGGTTGGACCATAACGGCAACGGCAACCCGGAGTTCGCCCGCTACGGCGTCGACGCCTTCTGGTGGGAGGACGCCGACAGCGACGGCCGCCCGGAGAACGCCGGCCACTACCGCACACGCTACGTCTGGATAGACCGCGACGACGACGGCGTCCGCGACGGCTGAGCGCCTAGCACGCGGGACAAGGCAGGAAGGCAGAAAGGCAACAAGGCAGCAAGGGAAGGCAGCAAGGGAAGGCAGCAAGGGAGCAAGGCAGCAGGCAGCAAGGGGACGACGGGTCGTTCCGTTTCCCTTGCTGCCTTTCTGCCTTGCTGCCTTGCTGCCTTCCCTTGCTCCCTTCCTGCCTTGCTGCCTTGCTGCCTTCCCTTGCTCCCTTCCTGCCTTCCTGCCTTCCTGCCTTTCTGCCCCCCCTTGCTCCCTTCCTGCCTTCCTGCCTTCCACCCTTCGAAATGGTAGGTACCACGCGCCCATTAAATACCGGCGCCTCCGAAAGGCATGCCCGGTGAGGAAAATGGCCGGGAAGGGCTGGAGAAAGCAGGGGCAGGGCTTTGGGAACGACGGAGGCTGGTCCGCTCGATACAAACAGCGGCCCCGCGGGAGGGCCCCGGCGCGCCGGAGGGACCCCGGAAGGGACGCGCGCGGCTGGCGGAAGAACCGCCGGGGCGCCATAGAGGGGCTCCCGCTCTATTTGCTCATAATCATAATAATCACGGCGGTCAGCATCGGGATAGTGATGGGGCTGCTCAACCTGGCCAAGCCGCCCCAGGCGCTGGGCACGGTGAGCCTCTCGACGCCCCTCGTGGCCGTCAGGGACGACGGCTCGGGTATCTACAAGAACGAGAGCGTGAACCTCACTGTGACCGTGACGGACAGCTCCGGAAACCGCCTGAAGGACGCGGTGGTCACCCTCTCGGGCAACGGCATCAAGCGGCCCGACGGGACCAACCCCTACGCCCGCACCGACGGGAACGGCGAGGCCCGGTTCTCCAACCTCAAATGCTCGGTTGTCGGCTCCGCGACCAACCCCATCACGGTGACCGTCGAGAAGAGCGGCTTCGGCAAGAAGGTGCTGGACATTCCGGTCGTGGCGGAGTGAGGGGAAGGGCAGCAAGGCAGAAAGGCAGAAAGGCAGAAAGGCAGAAAGGCAGAAAGGCAGAAAGGGAAGGCAGCAAGGCAGCAAGGGAAGGCAGCAGGCAGCAGGGCAGCAAGGCAGCAAGGGGACGACGGGTCGTTCCGTTTCCCTTGCTGCCTGCTGCCCTGCTGCCTGCTGCCTTCCCTTGCTGCCTTGCTGCCCGCTGCCCGCTGCCTATCTTCAAGGAAGTGTATAAAATGAAGCTGAAGACCTCAGATTGCGGCTCGCTGGAGATGCCCGCCCAGCTCCTGGTCACGATGATGATCGTCGCGGCCACAGCGTCGGTCGGCCTGGGGGCGCTCTCGGCCTACTCGAGGAGCACGGTCGAGGGCGCCCTCCGCCAGCAGGCCGAGAGCGTCGCCGCGGCCGCCGCCAGGGTGGACTCGATCGGGCTGGGAAGCTCCCTGCAGATCACCGTGAAGCTGGAGAACGCCCCCATGGAGAAGCTCCAGTACTTCAAGATG
>VGTL01000095.1 GCA_016874675.1 Methanobacteriota archaeon
AATGGACGATACCATCGGGGGATCAAGAACTACCCCGAAGTGAGGTACTCCGGGAAGCGCGATGAAGATTGGTATACAGCCCTTGTAAAAGGTTTAAATCTGGAGGAGCTCCTTATCCTCCCCTAACAGGCCTCCGTTAGGACATATCTCCTGTCCTTACACAGATGGACTTACAAATTTTGAACAGCAAAGTATAATAACAAGGATATTGATTGATAGCCAGTGGAGGAATCGGATGTCCGCTAGGACAGCAATTCTAGCATGCGTAACAATGGTGCTTTCGACCTGTATTGTCGCGGTGCCGGTCGCGGCCTGTCACAACCAGACCAACACCTGCAACGAGGGCAGCTGGACGGACAACAACATGAGCCCCAATGTCATCGACCTCAACACCCAGGGCAACCCCACCGGCCCCAATGCGATAACCGTCGCCCCCGGGGAGAAGGCCTACTTCAACAGCACCATGAGCCTGTCGCCGGGCTGCGGGAGCTCCTACTTCCTCTACGCAACCATGAGCGCCGTCCCGGCCGGCTGGAAGGCGACCTACACCACCGACCCCAACGGCGCCGGGACCGACCTGAGCAACATCGACAACCAGGCCTGGGGCAACGGCAACGTGGTGGTGAGGGCCTACCTCGTCGTGACCGCACCCATGCAATGCATGGAGGGCGACACGGTCACGATAACGACCATGCTGGGCGCGGACGACAACGCCCGCAATGACAAGGACCTCGTGTACGCCAAGTGCACGGTCAAGATCCACATCCCCCACCCGTCCCCCGAGATCGCCAAGCCCGTCTCGCCCTTCTCCATTAAGGAGGACACGGTCGACGACTCGACCATCAACCTCACCTCCGTGTTCCGCAACGTCGACGGCGACCCGATGCTCTTCGGGGTGCAGCCCAACAGCAACATCGTGCCCAGCGTCTACCAGACCGGCCGCGTGGTGCTCAAGCCCAAGCCCGACTGGAACGGCGCGGAGACCCTGACCTTCACCGCCCGCGACGCCCTGAGCGCCTACGTCACCTCCTCGGTCATCGTGACCGTCACCCCCGTCCCCGACGACCCGGTGCTCGCGGCGCCGATGAAGGACTTCGCCATCCCCCAGGACGGACAGGACGACGGGAGCATCAACCTCAACAAGGTCTTCTTCGACGCCGACACGCCCTACGGGGACAGGCTCCTGTACGCCTGCGCCGGCCAGGACAAGATAGCGGTCACGATAAAGCCCGACGGGAAGGTGAACTTCAAGCCCCTCGCCGGGTGGTACGGCGAGGAGACCGTCAACTTCACCGCCACCGACGACCGGCAGGTCACGGTCTCCGACGACGTCAAGGTCACCGTGACCAACAACGCCAAGCCGCCCTTCGTGCAGAACCCCATCCGGCCGGTCACGTTCCCGGAGGACACGATAGACGAGTCCATCGACCTCTCGACCGTCTTCGCCTCGCCGATGTACGGGGTCGTCCTGATCTTCGGCGCCGAGCCGTCCTCGCACTTCAACGTGACCGTGTCCGCGAGCGGAAAGGTCACGCTGGAGCCCCGGAAATACTGGCACGGTACCGAGACCCTGAGCTTCAGCGCGAGCGACGGCATGTTCGCCCCGGTCTACGCCGACGCCCTGGTGACGGTGACGCACGTGAACCACCAGCCCTTCCAGGTCAGGCCGCTCGAGCTTGCCTTCGAGGAGGACACCGCCTCCCCGACCGTCTACCTCGACCAGTACTTCGCCGACAACGACGGCGACAAGCTCTCCTACTCCATGTCGTCGACGACCAACCTAACGGTGACGATCTACCTGCGCACGGCGGAGCTGCACATCACGCCGGCCCTCAACTACAACGGCGAAAGCACCCTCACGCTCAAGGTCACGGACGGACTGACCGACCTCGCGGTGAAGGTGCCCGTGACGGTCAGCGCGACGGACGACCCGCCGATCATCACCGATCCCAGCCCGCCCGCGAACGTGTTCTGCACCGAGGGGGACGAGCTCACGTTCTCGGTCGGAGCCCTTGACATCGACGGCGACGCCATCGGGTCCATCTGGGAGATAGACCAGAACTTCACCCCGTTTGAGAAGTTCACGGGCAAGCTCTCCGCCAAGTTCCGGGCCGCCAAGGAGATGGGCGCCGGCGTCGGAACGCACACGCTCTCCATCTGGGTGGACGGGGCGGAGAGGTCCTCCACCAGGCACAGCTGGCAGATCACCGTGCTCCAGGGCAACCGGCCCCCATCGGTGCCGACCATCAAGACGCCCCAGGAGGGCCAAACCTTCACCACCAAGTCGGACATCCAATTCGATGTCTTCGCGGAGGACCTGGACCTGGACCCGATGACCTTCAAATGGTTCATCGACGGAAAGGAGGCCAGCGCCCTGCAGGCGTTCTCGACCAGGCTGGAGGCCGGGACCCACGTCGTGAAGGTGACCGTCACGGACGAGCACGGGCTCTCCGCGACCTCGCCGGAGCTGTCCATCACGGTCAACAAGCCCCCGCCGACGCCTTCCAAGAGCAACACGCCGGGCTTCGAGCTCGTCGGGCTGCTGGCCGCTCTCGGCGCGGCAATGGTCCTGCTGCGCAAGCGGAAGTGAGCGGGCGGCGGGGGCCACCGCTCCCTGCTCTCTGCTCCCCGCTCCCCCTCCCTTCCCCGCACCGCGGCCGTAGGTATCTCGCTGGATTCCGGGCCCGACCCAACTTTTATAACGCACAAGCCATTTCGCCGTGGGGGGGAAGCCGGGAGGATGGCGGTCGCGGGAGTGGATGTGGGCGCGATAAGCACCAAGGCCGTGGTCATGGAGGGGGGCAGGGTGCTCGCCTCGGGCATCCGGCCCACCGGGCTGGACGCGGCCGGCGCCGCCCTCGCCGCACTGGAGGACTGCTGCCGGGCCGCCGGCATCCAGAGGCCCCGGGTCTCGCCCGTCGTGGTCACCGGCAACGGCCGGAAGGCCGTGCCGTTCGCCCAGAAGGACGTGACCGAGATAATGGCGTTCGCGAAGGGCGCCCGGCACCTCCTGCCCGCCGCCCGCACGGCCATAGACCTGGGCGGGCAGGGTATCCGTGTCGTCGTGATGGACGAGCGGGGGGTCTTGCAGAAGTTCCTCACCAACGACAAGTGCTCCACCGGGACGGGCTGCTTCCTGGACGTCATGGCGGTGGCCCTCCAGGCCCGGGTGGAGGACCTGGGGGACCTGGCGCTGGCCTCGAGGGAGCACCACAACATCAGCAACACCTGCACGGTGTTTGCCGAATCCGAGGTGGTGTCATTGGTCGCCCGGGGCAAGACCAAGGAGGACATCATCGCCGGGCTGCTCGACGCCATGGCCGCCAAGGTCAGGACGCTCGTCAACCAGTTGGGCCTCCGGCGCGAGGTGTTCTTCGGCGGCGGGGTGGCGCTGAACCGGGGCGCTGTGAAGGCGCTCGAGGCGGCGCTGGGCACCCCGCTCCATGTCCCGGAGGAGCCCCAGACCGTGGGCGCCCTGGGCGCGGCGTTGATCGCCGGGGGGAAATAGCATGATCACCGCCGGCGTGGACATAGGCTCGACGTACACGAAGGTTTCCGTCGTGCAGGACGGGAAGGTGCTCGGCCACGGCGTCGTCCCCACGGGGGCGTTCGCCGAGCAGGCCGCCGCCGCCTGCCTGGATACCGCGCTCCGGATGGCCGGGCTCGGGCGAGAGGACGTCAGGTACATGGTCTCGACCGGCTACGGGCGCAAGCTCGTCCAGCTCACGATGGCAAACGAGTCCGTGAGCGAGATATCCGCCAACGCCGCCGGGACGCGCTTCATCGGCGCCAACCAGGGCATACGGACGATACTTGACATCGGCGGCCAGGACACCAAGATCATCTCCCTGGACGCCAAGGGCAACATGGTCAAGTTCCAGATGAACGACCGCTGCGCCGCCGGCACGGGGCGGTTCCTCGAGGTGATGGCGAAGCTCCTCGAGATACCGCTGGACCAGCTCGGGCCGGAGAGCCTCAGGTCCTCCAACCCGTCCACCATCAGCTCCACCTGCACCGTCTTTGCCAAGTCGGAGATCGCCTCCATGCTGGCGCGCAAGGTGCCCAAGGTGGACATCGCCGCAGGGTTGCACAAGTCCATGGCGGAGCGGATGGCCATCATGGCGCGCAAGGTGGGAGTGGTGGAGAGGGTCTTCTTCGACGGCGGCCCGGCGCGCAACATCGGGATGCGCAAGGCCCTCGAGGACGAGCTGAAGACCAAGATGATAGTTTGGGAGACGCCGCAGATAGTCACCTCGATAGGGGCGGCTCTCATCGCGGCGGAGAAGGCGGCGGCCAGGGGGATGAAGTAGCCGGGCGGCCAACAATTTATATCCCCCGGAGGCGCTAGATGCCGCCGGAACCGTCCGGGGAAGGGGGCGCTGTGCCTATACCTGGTGCTTGCGGGCCGCCGGGGACCGCCCCGCGCGCTTTGGCGCTCTGCCTAGCGCTGCTTCTGGCGGCCCTGTGCCTGTCGCCGGCGGCGGACCGGGCCTCCGCCGGCACGGTCTGGAGGGAGGACGGCTCCTCGGGCTTCGGGAACGGCACGCTGGAAGGCATGGCGCTCCGCGGTTCCGACGGCGCGCTGGTGCTGGACCGCGGCAACATAACGGGGGAGGGCGGGAGCTGGAGGATGCTCAACATCGGGCCGCCGGCGCCCCGCGCGATGGCCGGCATGGCCTACGACCCCGCGCGCAAGGTGAGCGTCCTGTTCGGCGGCAACGGCGTGCCCAACGAGACCTGGGAGTACGACAGCTCGGCCAACCTCTGGAGCTGCTACCGGACCGACCCGGCGCCGTCGGCGAGGTACGCCTTCGGGATGGCCTACCATTCCGGGGCGGGCGTCATCGTGCTTTTCGGCGGTGTGACCTCCTCGGGCAACGCCAACGACACCTGGACCTACGACGCCGGAGCGCATCGGTGGACGCGCCAAAGCCCCTCGAACGCCCCCGGCGCCAGATACGCCTGCGGGATGGCCTTCGACCCGGCGACCGGCCTCATCGTGCTCTTCGGGGGCTACAGCGGGGGCGCCCGGGGCGACACCTGGGTGTACGATCTTTTGACCGACAACTGGACCCAGCGGGCGCCACAGCCGGCGCCGTCGGCGAGGTTCATGCCCTCCATGGCCTCCTGGCCCGGGCTGGGGCTCGTGGTCCTCTTCGGGGGGTACGGCAAGGGCGACCTCTGGACCTACAATGCGAGCACGGACGCCTGGGACGAGGACGTGATGGGGGTTCACCCCCCGTCGGCCAGCGGCGCGCTGATGGCCTATGACGGCACGGACGACGTGATGCTCCTCTTCGGTGGCTTTTCCTCTGGCACCTACCTGCAGAGCACCTACTACACACCGCTCCACCGTCCCTCGGACTGGAACCTCCTCTCCGTCACCAATCCGCCCGTCGGCCGGGATGTCCCCGCCGGCGCCTTCGATTCCTCGACGAGAAGGCTGGTGGTCTTCGGGGGGCAGCCGACGTTTTCGCCGTCGCCGCCGGTTGGGGACACCTGGACGCTCGACTATGCCCGGGCGCGCTGGAGCGCGATGGTCCCCACGGCCCGCTCGGGCCACTCGATGTGCCACGACGAGAGAGCCGCCCGGGCAGTGGTGTTCGGCGGCCGCGACAACTACGACAGCTACAAGGGCGACACCTGGACATTCGACGCCCCGAAGAACCTGTGGTCTTCGGCGACGCCGGCGGTCCGACCGCCGCCCCGGTACCTCGCCGCGATGGCCTACGACGGCTCGCTGGGGGAATGCGTTCTCTTCGGCGGGCAGTGGCCCGTCCTGGGGGACACCTGGACCTACAACTCCTCGGCGGACGCCTGGACCAACCGCACGCCCTCCGTGTCTCCCCCGGCGCGATACTCCTCCGCGATGGTGTTCGACCCGTCCGGCGGGGCCTGCCTGCTCTTCGGGGGCGCTGTGGCCTCCGGCCGGGCGGGCGACACCTGGGCCTACAACGCCTCCACCAACACCTGGACCGACCTGCATCCGGCGGCTTCCCCGTCGGCGAGGAGCGGGCACGCGATGGCGTTCGACCGGGAGAACCGGGTGGCGGTGCTCTTCGGGGGCAACGACGGGGAGAACCGGGGCGACACCTGGACCTACGATTTTCCGAAAAACCTCTGGACGAACGTATCGCCGGCCGCGTCCCCGTCGCCGAGGACGGGCGCGTCGCTGGTGTACGACCGGGCGCAAGGGCTCTTGGTGCTCTTCGGCGGAAGGGACGCCTCGCAGCACTTCAACGACACCTGGGCCTTCAACGCCCGCACGAATACCTGGACGATGGTGAACGCCTCGGTCTCGCCGGGCGGCCGGATGCTCGCCGGCGCGGTCTTCGACCGCTCGCTCGACCGGACCGTGCTCTTCGGCGGCGGGGCGGGGACCGGCTACAAGGGCGACACCTGGACATTCCCGGAGGAGGTCGGTTTCCGCCCCTCCGGCCGCTTCCTCTCGGCGCCCCGAGACACCGGCGGAGAGGCCCACTTCGGCACCGTGCGCGCCAACTTCACGGTCCCGGAGGGGGGCTCGCTCCAAATCCGCCTCCGGACCGCCCACACCGCCGCGGCCCTCCAGGGCGCGCCCTTCGTCGGACCGGACGGCACCTGCTCCACCTGGTACTCCGGAGGCGAGCGCGTCCCGGCGTCGCAGAGCCCGGCGCGCTGGTTCCAGTACAGCGTGGAGCTGGAGACCGCGGCAAGGGACGCCTCGCCGGCCCTTTCGGATGTGCGGATATCGTTCAACCGGATGCACCGATTGACGCTCTACTCGCCCTCGGGGGGCGAGCGGTGGCTGGGCCCCAGCAACATCACCTGGAACGCGCTGGACCCGGACGGGGACCCCCTGCTGTTCGATGTCCACCTGAGCCGCGACGGGGGCGCCACCTTTCCGGTGGTGCTGGCGTCCGGCCTGACCCGAAGCTTCCTGGTCTGGAACACGAGCGAGCAGCCGCCAGGGAAGACCTGCCGCGTGAGGGTCGTCGCCCAAGACGGCGACGTCGAGACGCCGCTTTCCGCCGAGGCGGTCTCGGAGCGGGACTTCACGATACTTCGCCAAAACGTGCTTCCGAGGTCGGAGTTGCTCTCGCCGCCGCCCGGGGCGCTGGTTCGCGGGGACATGGTGGTGCTCTCCTGGACCGGCTCCGACGACGACCGGGACCCCCTCTCGTACTTCGTCATCATCGACGGGGCGATATACCCGCGCGTGGAGGGGACCGGCCTTTCTGTTTCCGGTCTTGCGGACGGCCCGCACCGCTGGTCGGTCATCCCCAACGACGGGTTCGGCAACGGCACCTGCATCTCCGGGAGGTGGAACTTCACGCTCACCCGGAACCTGCCCCCGTCCGCCACCCTGCTCGCGCCCGCCGAAGGCTCGCTCGTGCGCGCGCGAAATGCGACGCTGGCCTGGTCGGGGGCGGACGGCGAGGGCGACCCGATCTCCTACACGGTGATCGTCGACGGGCAATATCGCGGCCGGACCTCCTCGACCTCGCTTTCCATCGGGGACCTCTCGAACGGGACCCACCGCTGGACGGTAGTCCCCTCGGACGCCCTGGGCAACGGCACCTGCCTTTCGGGGACCTGGAGCTTCACCGTGAGGCGCAACCGGGCGCCGGACCTCTTCCCGCTGGGACCGATGAACGGCTCGGTGGTGAACGGAACGGCCGTGGAGCTCCGGTGGTCGAGCGTCGACCCCGACGGTGATCCGCTGAGCTACACGCTCGAGCTCTCCGACGGTGCCGGCCTGAACCTCTCGGAGCGCCTTCTCGTCCGGAACCGGACCGTCGAGCTCCAGGACCGCCTGAACTACACCTGGCGCGTCAGCGTCTCGGACGGAATCGACACGGTCTTTGGCCCGGACCTCACCTTCCGCGTACTGGTCAACCGCCGGCCGGTGATCCACTCGGTACCCTTGCTCGAGGCCTGGCCCGGCCGGAGCTACTCCTACCGGGTGGTCGCGACGGACCCGGATTCCGACCCGCTGCGCTACCGTCTCGAGGAAGGTCCGGCGGGGATGGGCCTGACCCCGGACGGAAGGGCGCTCTGGGTGCCGTGGACCGGGCAGGCGGGGAAGGCCTTCAGGGTGGTCGTCAACGTGAGCGACGGCGAGCTCTGTGAGAGGCAGGAGTTCGATGTGAGCGTGGCCCCGGCGCGGCAGGCCACTGCGGCCGGGAACCCGGCGCCGTGCATCGTGGCTGCGGAAGTGGCGGCCCTGGCGGCGGCCGCGGCGGCAATGTGGATTGTCCGGAGGCGGGACCGGGCCCGCCGCTGACCGGGCGATGGTGGATGATGCGGGCGTGGCCGCCGATGAGAAGGTACCTCACCTTTTTTTCAGCGAGCGCGGCGATGAGCTCTTCGATTTCCAATTATCCGCGCCTCCCTCCGGAACCGCTCGCTCTCCTCCGAGATCTCGAGCCTTCGGGGCATGCCCAGCTTCGCAAAGCGTCTTTGCGAGCGCCGACGATCGTGCCAATGGGGCCTCCGTGCCGTGGCCATCGGCCGATGGATTGGGCTGGGGCATAATCAAGGTGCCGGCCGGCGCCGCTCAGGGATACACCCGGTTTATCGTCCGGGGGAAGGGTATCGTGTCGCGGATGTGCTCCTGCTTGCACACCCAGCGCAGGAGGCGCTCGATGCCCAGCCCGAACCCGGAGTGCTGCACCGAGCCGAAGCGGCGCAGGTCGAGGTACCACTGGTAGGGCTCCAGCGGGGAGCCCTGGGCCTTGAGGCGCTCGACGAGCCTGTCGCCGTCGGTCTCGCGCTCGCTGCCGCCGATTATCTCGCCGTAGCCCTCCGGCCCGAGCAGGTCGGCGCAAAGGTAGGTGCGCGGGTCGTCGGGGTTCTCCCGCATGTAGAAGGCCTTGATCTCCTTGGGATAGTTGTAGATGAAGACGGGCTTCTCCTCGCCCTCGACGAGCAATCGCTCCTCGTTGGTGCCCGGGTCCATGCCCCACTCGAAAGCCGCGCCGCGGTCTCGGAGCCTCTTCACCGCCTCGCCGTAGCTCAGGCGCTTGAAGGGCGGGACCATCCCCAGAAGCTCCGAGGGGTCGCGGCCCAGGGCCCGCAGCTCCTCGGGGTTCCGCCGGGCCGCGCCCGTGACCATGGCGCTCACGAGCTCCTCCTGGAGGGTCATGTTCTCCTGGTTGCCGACGAAGGCCTCCTCGCCCTCGAGGTGCCAGTACTCCGCCAGGTGGCGGGTGGTGCGGCTCTTCTCGGCCCGGAAGGAGGGCGTGAGCGCGAACACCCTCTCGAGCGAGTACATCATCGCCTCGAGGTACAGCTGGGCGCTCTGCGAGAGGTAGGCCCTCTCTCCGAAGTACTTGAGCTCGAAGAGGGTGCTCCCGCCCTCGCAGGAGTTCGATGTGATGATGGGGGGCGTGACCTCGTAGAAGTCGTTTTGGGAGAACCACTCGCGGGCCGCCGCCAGGGCGGAGGACTTGACCTTCATTATCCTGGTGAGCTCCTGGCTGCGAATCCAAAGGTGGCGGTAATTGAGGAGGTGCTCCTCGCTCCGGTACTCCGTTATGGGGAAATTGTCGGAGCCTCCGAGGACGGTGAAGGATGCGGCGCGCAACTCGAAGCCTCCGGGGGCGCGCTCGTCCTTCACGACGGTGCCGGAGCACTGCACGGAGGACTCGATGAGGGCCCTCTTGGCGCCCTCGAAGTCGGCGTCCGGCACCGACCCCCTGGCCACCGTGACCTGGAGGACCCCGGTGGAATCGCGCACCGTGACGAAGCACAGCTTGCCCGAGCTGCGCGTGCGGTAGATCCAGCCGCGTATCGCGGCCTCCCCGTCCTCGAACCCGCCCGCCAGCAGCCGGCCGATGTGGACGTACCGCCCGTCCATGGGCGCAAGAACGGTTTGGGCTGTTATTAATCTTTAGATTGGCGAAAGACCGGGGAGCGGGCAGCGGGAGGAAAGGGCAGCGGGGAGCGGTGGACGACGGGCTCCGTCCGTCCCCGCTCCCCGCTGCCCCCTGCTGCCCGCTGCCCGCTGCCCGCTGCCCCTCTTCCATCGATAACATGATAATCCGTACCACCGATATCGATGCGCATGAGGAGACCGCTGGAGCTCTTGAGCGTCGGGAACATAGTGGCCGACTTCCCGGTCGGGCCGCTCCCGGGGCTCCCCGGCTGGGGCGCGCTCGCCGCGGTGCCCAACCGCATCGAGCCGCGGATAGGCGGCAACGGCGCCATCTTCGCCGTGGCGGCGGCCCGGCTGGGGATGTCCTGCACGCTGGCCGGGCGCGTCGGCCGCGACCTCCTGGGCGACTGGCTGATGGGGAGGCTGGAACGGGAGGGCGTCGACACCGGCCTGGTCAGGCGGGGGGCCGGTGGCACCTCCTCGACCATCGCCCTGGTGCGCGAGGGTGGCGAGCGGGCTTTCCTGCACTACCTGGGCGCGAGCGCCAGCCTCGTTGCCGGAGACCTCCGGGCCCTTCCCCGGTGCCGGTGGCTCCACTTCTCATCGATGTTCCTCCTGCCGAAGCTGGGGCCGGGCGCCATCTCCCGGGGCCTGCTCGCCGCGAAAAAGGGGGGCGCCCGGACCTCCCTGGACGTGGCCTGGGACGCGAAGGGGAAGTGGGACCTCGGCCGGTGCCTGGAGCACGCCGACTACTTCCTGGCCAACCTCGACGAGGCCTCCGCCATCACCGGGGAGAGGAACCTCTTCGACATCTCGCGCCATCTCGTCGGGATGGGGGCGCAAAACACCGTAATCAAGCTGGGCGCCGGGGGCTCCTTCGTCTCCGGGGAGGGCTGCGGCGGCTTCGAGGCCCCGCCGTTCAATGTGGAGCCGGTGGACGCCACCGGCGCGGGGGACGTCTTCGACGCCGCGCTGGTGTGGGCGCTCTCGCGGGGGATGGAGCTGCGCAAGGCCGCCCTCCTGGCCAACGCCGCCGGGGCCCTCAAGGTCCTTTCCGTCGGCGGCACCGCCGGCGCCCCCACCGCGCCGGAGCTCCTCGAGTTCATACGCGCACGCAGGAAATGACGGGGCAGCGGGGAATATGAAAAGGCGCAGGGCGCAGGGCGCAAGGGGCGAAGGCGCAAGGGACAAGGCGCACGGGCAAGGAACGAGGATGCAGATAGTCCGCTGTTCCCCTTGTCCCTTGCGCCTTCGCCCCTTGCGCCCTGCGCC
>VGTL01000096.1 GCA_016874675.1 Methanobacteriota archaeon
AGGCAGGGGGACCGGTAGACCGCATGGATGGAGTCACGCCAGCTTCTCTATTCCTCTAGTCAGGAGGCAGAAAGGATGATAAACCATGGAGGTATTCCGGGTTCGTAGTCCGGTGCGTTTCTATAGGTGTGCCTTGCGCCCCCGTCCCTTGCGCCCTGCGCCCTGCGCCTTGTTCCTTCCAGCGCATCACAATATCCTCCCACCGCTCCCTGCTGCCCCCGCCCACCTACCGGTTCCTCAACCCGTAATTGGCGTACACGAGGAATCCGAGGCCCAGCCAGAACACGAAGAGAATCCAGGTCAGGGGCTGGAGGAAGACCATGAGCGCCACGCAGGAGACCAGGCCGACCACTGGGAGCAGGGGCACGAGCGGCACCCGGAAGGTCCGGGGATGGTCGGGCTGAAGCCTCCTCATCCGCACGACCATGTAGCAGACCAGGGCGAATACGAAGAGCGCCCCGATGTTGCCCAGCTCCGCCGCCCGGGTTATCGGCGTGAGGCCGGCGAGCACCGCCACGGCCAGTCCCATCACGACCGTCGCAACGTGAGGTATCCGGAAGCGCGGGTGGACCTCGGAGAGCCGGGCGGGCGCCAGCCGGTCCCGCGAGAGCGCCATCACGATGCGCGGCTGGGCCAGGAGCGACACGAAGAGCACGTTGGTTATCGCGAACCAGGCCCCCACCGCCACGATGGACGACGCCCAGCGCACCCCGTGCGTCAGGAAGGCGCCGGCGAGCGGCGCCTCGGTGTCGATTTCGCCTATCGGGACCAGCCCGCTGAGCACCAGTGCCACGGCCATGTAGAACGCCGTGCAGACCAGCAGCGCGATGACGATGGCCCGGGGCAGGTTCCTGCGGGGCTCCACGGCCTCCTCGGCCACCGTGGCATGGGCGTCGAATCCCATGTAGGCGAAGAAGATGACCGCGGCCCCGGCCATCACCCCGCCGAACCCGAAGGGCGCGAAGGGGGAGAGGTTGGCCGGGTCCACCAGGGTGGCCCCGACCACCACGAACAGCGTGAGCACCACCACCTTGATGACCACCATCACGCGGTTGAGCCAGGCCGATTCGCGGATGCCGAAGAGCAGCAGCCCCGAGAGCGCCAATGTCACGAGGAACGCCGGCAGGTTGAAGAAGGCGCCCGGCGCGGTGCCCGGCGCGGCATTCAGGGCGTCGGGAACCGACAGGCCGGCCATCCCGAGCAGATGGTTCACGTAGCCCGACCAGCCCACCGCCACCGCGGTGCAGGTCAGGGTGTAGTTCATTATAAGCACCCACCCGACGAGCCAGGCCGGGAACTCGCCCAGCGAGACCCGGGCGTACGAGTAGGACGACCCGGCGGCCGGGACCATGGAGGACATCTCGGCGTAGCAGAGCGCCACCAGTATCGATATCAGCCCGGCAACAAGGAACGAGACGGACACCGCCGGCCCGGAGTACTGCTTCGCCACCACCCCCGACAGGACGAATATGCCGGCGCCGATGTTGGCGCCTATCCCGATGAGCACCAGGTCCCAGAGGCCCAGCGCCCGCCTCAGCCTCGGCCCGCCCTCGGGGCCGGTGCCCGGCTCCTCGAAGTGCCTGCGGACGAAAAGGACGCGGCGGCACTCCGCCCAGAGGCCCATTCAGACCCCTCCAGAACGCAGGGGAAGGGAGGAAGGCAGCAAGGCAGAAAGGCAGCAAGGGACGAGAGGTCCAAGGTGCAAGGGAACGGACGGGGCGGCCGTCGGTTCAGCCGATGTCCATGACCACGACATCGCGCACCGAGCGCATGCTGGTGAACGGGAGCACCAGCCTTCCCTGGGAGTCCGTCTTGTACAGCCGGGGCTCCACTTCCTCGGCGGGGACCACCAGAACATGGTGGAGCTGCCCGGTCTTGGTGTCCACGACGAAGTTCTCTATCATCCCGAGTATCTTCCCGTCGTTGGTCATCACCGTCTTTCCACGCAGCTCGGTTATGAACTTCTTCATCGGCCTCACCCGTTCTTCCCTGTATTGGGTATACGCATTGATAAACCTAACTATGCTATTTTGGAAAGGCGCAAGGCGCAGGGCGCAAGGCGCAAGGGACTAAGGGGAAAGGGGCAAGGGACGGGCTGGGACGAGGACAGAGGGCTGAGGGCAGGGGACAGGGAAGGACGGGCACGGAGCGGGCATGGGACGTAGTATATGAATCCCTCACCTGCCCTCCGACCTCTGCCCTATGTCCACTGTTCCCTGTCCTCTCTCGTTCGTCCCTTGCGCCCTGCGCCTCGTCCCTTGTGCCTTCAGCCCTGCGCCCTGCGCCCTGCGCCTTCCTCAGCGATATCCCGCGACATCGTCCCTGACGCGCCGCAGGCCGCCGGAGAGCTCCCGCTCGAGGTCGGCGTAGTACTTCATGGTCTTCCCGTCGGCCGAGGGCCGCACCGCGGGCAGCGCCGCCTCGAAATGCCCCGGCCGGACCTTGCTCGCCTCGGGATTCTCCCGCATCGCCGAGAGGGCCGCCTCGCGGACCAGGGCCTCTATGTCGGCCCCGACGTAGCCCTCCAGCCGCCCGGCGAGGGCCTCGAGGTCCACGCCCTCGAGCGGGACCGCAGAGGTGTGCACCCGGAGGATGGCAAGCCGCGCCTTGGGGTCGGGAGCCGGCACGAGGACCAGGTGGTCGAAGCGGCCCGGCCGCAGCAGGGCCGGGTCTATCATGTCGGGGCGGTTCGTGGCGGCGAGCACCACCACCTGCTCCAGCCTCTCCAGCCCGTCGAGGGAGGTCAGTAGCTGGTTCACGACCCGCTCGGACGCCCCCGAGTCGCCCACCGCGCCCCGCCGGGGCGCCAGGGCGTCCAGCTCGTCGAGGAAGACTATCGACGGGGAGGACTGCCGGGCCTTCTTGAATATCTCGCGGATGGCCTTCTCGGACTCCCCCACCCATTTCGAAAAAACCTCCGGGCCCTTTATGGAGATGAAGTTGGCCGAGGACTCCGTCGCCACGGCCTTGGCGAGCAGCGTCTTCCCAGTGCCGGGCGGCCCGAAGAGCAGTATCCCCTTGGGCCCCTGGACGCCCAGCCGCCTGAACGAGTCGGGCCGGTTGAGGGGCCACTCCACCATCTCCTTGAGCCGGGACTTGACCTGCTCCAGCCCCCCCACGTCGTCCCACCTGACGGCCGGGATCTCGGTGAGCAGGTCCCGCAGGGCGCTGGGCTCGATCTCCTTGAGCGCTCCCCGGAAGTCCTCGGCCGTGACCCGGATCCTTTCGAGCTCCTCGGCCGGCAGGGGCTTGTCGAGGAAGAACTCCGGCAGGACGCGCCGAACGCACCTCATCGCAGCCTCCTTGCACAGGGCGGCGAGGTCGGCGCCGACGAAGCCGTGGGTGACGTCGGCGAGCCTCTCGAGCTCGACGCCCGGCCCCAGCGGCATCCCCCTCGTATGCACCTGGAGTATCTCGAGCCGGCCCCCCCGGTCCGGGACGCCGATTTCGATTTCCCGGTCGAACCTACCGGGACGCCGGAGCGCCGGGTCTATGGCGTCCACCCGGTTGGTCGCGGCGATGACGATGAGCTTCCCGCGCCCGGAGAGGCCGTCCATCAGGGTGAGCATCTGGGCCACGACGCGACGCTCGACCTCGCCGTGGACGTCGCCCCGCCGGGGGGCGATGGAGTCGAGCTCGTCGATGAACAGGACGGAGGGGGAGGCCTTCTGGGCCTCCTCGAACCGCTTGCGCAGGTGCTCCTCGGAGGCGCCGTAGTACTTGTCCATTATCTCCGGGCCCTGGATGGAGAAGAAACGGGCGCCGGACTCGTTGGCGACCGCCCGGGCGATCATGGTCTTTCCGGTGCCGGGCGGGCCGTGCAGCAGCACGCCCTTGGGCGGGTCTATGCCCAGCCTCTCGAAGAGCTCGGGGTGCTTGAGCGGGAGCTCGATCATCTCCCGCACGCGGCGGAGCTCCTCCTTCAGTCCCCCGACGTCCTCGTAGCTCACGGCCGCCACGGCCGCGCCCGGCTCCGCGGCCGCGGTCTCCAGGATGGCAAGCTCGGTCCCATCGCCCACCAGCACTATCCCGGCGGGATAGGTGGAAGACACCAGGAACGGGATGGTCCCGCCCATGAGGGCCATGCCCGGGATGAAGACGAGGTCCTCCTTGGCCAGGGGGCGGTTGAGAAGGCCGCGCCGGGCCACCGCCTCGAAGCCGGGGCCGAACTTGATCTTGTTTTTGCCCTCGAGCACCGGGGCCAACGTGAGCTTGCGGGCGACCTTGGGCTCCGCCCGGGCGACCACGGCCTGGTCCCCGACGGACAGCCCGGCGTTCTTGCGCGTGAGGCCGTCGATGCGCAATGTGGCCTTGTTCTCGTCCTGGGCCTGCACCATGCGCCACACCACCGCGCAGGTGGTCCTCCGGCCGCGAATCTCGACCACGTCCCCGGGAGAGACCCCCAGGGCCAGCCTGCCGGCGGTGTCGATTCTGGCCCGGCCGGCTCCGACGTCCTCCTGCTGGTTGGTCGGCGCCACCCGGAGAACTATGCTCCCCGCCATCGGACGGATTCTCCGCCCGGGGTATATGGCGCCGGGGGAATTAACCTTTCTCTGGCCCCGGCTCCCGGCGCCGGCGCCTCCTCTGCCGCCTGACCGCCTCGTCGATCTGGAGCTCTCCGCGCAGCACCCGCTCCGCCAGATTGTCCGAGATGGTGACCGTCCCGGCGCTCGCCAGCCGGCTGCGGCGCTTGATCTCCCGAAGCTCCCCCGGCTTGGGCACGGTCTCGAGCCTGCGGCGCACCAGCGGGCCGCTCTGGAGGGCGATGTCCATCGCGGCGCGCATGTGGGGCCGGTCGAAGCCCTTCGAGGTGGAGCGCTCGTTTACCATCTCCAGGGGGTAGCCGAACTCGAGCAGCGCGTTGATGATGCGGTTTCGGTTGGGCGGGTCCCCGTGGCCCACCCGGAACCGGACCTCCCCCGCCGGGTGGGTGCGCAGGATGTTCTTCACCTCGTCGCGCACCTCCTCGGGGGAGTCCAGCTCGGCCGCGTGGATGACGGTGCCGTCGCCCAGCACCGCCAGGCCCGAGCGCTTGCCCGGGTCGATGCCGAATGTGAGCCGGGCGTGCTCGCCGCGGCCGCTCAGCGCCTCCTCCGCCAGCGAGACGCTCAGCCGGATGGAGCGCTCGTCCCGCCCTGGCACGACTATCTTGGGACGGAAGCGCACCTTCGCCTGCTCCCCCGCCGTCGTGATGACCACCCCGGCGCCGGAAGGCACCTCGTCCTCCGGGTGGATGCTCAAAAACGGGTGCTTGCGCTCCCGCAGCGCCCTGACCAGCTCGTAGTACACCTCGAAGTCCCCGGTGGCGACGGCTATCAGCTTCAAGCTCTACACATCCCTGGAAGGGGCATCGGGCATCGGGCAGCGGGCAGCAGGGGGGCATCGGGCAGCGGGCAATGGGCAATGGGCAACGGTGGACGAACGAGCGTGTTCACCACTGCCCGCTGCCCCCCTGCTGCCCGCTGCCCGCTGCCCCACTGCTGCCCGCTGCCCGCTCCCCGCTGCCCCTTCCGCGCCCCCTCCTGCCGAGCAGCACCAGTGCCGCCACGGCGGCCGCGACCCAGGCACCGGCACCGAATCCGGGGGCCCGGCCCTCCCCGGCCGGCCGCTGCCGTACCGTCAGGGTGAGCTCCACGACGGTCCTCTCCTTGCCGTCGGAGACCTCGAGCCGCACCCGGTGGGTGCCCGGCCCGAGCACCCTGACGAAGGATTCGGAGGTCCCGATGCTGCCTTCAAGGTCGGTGCTCCAGTTGAACGACAGCCCGTCGCCGTCGGCGTCGGAGGCCCGGCACTCGAAAAGCACCTCCGAGCCGAAGGCGACCATCTGGCCGTCCGCCGGGGTGAGGAGGTTGACCCTCGGCGCCCGGTTGAGGTCGTCCACGCGGATGGACCAGCCGACGCTGGCGTTGGCCCGGCCGTCCGAGACGGTCGCCCGGAGGGAGTGGGTCCCGGCGGAGGAGCTGTCGGGCGCGTAGAGGAAGTCCGTGCCGGCGCCCGCCCGCTCGCCGTCGAGCGTCCATTCGGTGGAGAGCCTGTCCCCGTCCGGGTCGAAGGCCGCGACCGAGAACCGCAGGTACTCCTCCTCCCTCAGGGAGACGGCGTCCCGGTCCGGCTCCCTCGAGGCGATGGTGGGCGGATGGTTGCCGCCGACGACCTGGACGGTCCAGGAGTACGTGGCCGAGGCCGACCCGTCGGAGACGGACACGCGGAGGCCGTGGCGGCCGATGTTGCCGGCGGCGGCCCGGAAAAGCAGGTCCGGGCCGTCGGCGCCGGGGAGCGGGGTGTCGTCGAGCTGCCAACCGTACGACAGGGCGTCCCCGTCGGGGTCGAGCGCCGCCACCCTGAAGAGCTGGACGTCGCCCTCCTCCATCCGGACCGGGCCCTCCGGGGTCCCGCCCTGGACGACCGGGGGACGGTTTTTCTCCCGGACGGTGACGGTGGCGGTGTCCTGGCCGGTCAGGCCGGCACCGTCGCGCGCCCGGATGACCGCCCCGAACGTCCCGGTGGCGGGGTAGACATGGTCCGCCGTTCCCGTGGTCCCGGAGGTGTCGAACCGCCCGTCGCCCTCGAAGTCCCACTCGAAGACGAGCGGCGTCCCCTCGGGGTCGAGGCCGCGCCCGTCGAGGCGGGCGGGCCCGCCCGACCGGCACTCGATGTCCGGGCCGGCCGAGACCTCGGGCGGAAGCTCGGGCGGGTCCACCAGTGTGAGCCGCACCGTGGACCGGAAGGCCGACCCGCCGAAGAAGAGCCGCAGGCCCCCGCCCTCCGCCCGGGCCGCCACCCGGAGGCCGGGCCCCGGGTCGGCCGGGACCGCCGTCGCCGGGAGCTGGAGCGAGGCCGCGACCGTGATGTTGCCGCCCGCGGGGACGCCGGCCGGAGCCGTCACGGTCCGGTTGATGGCCTCCTGGCCGGAGAGGACGGTGAGCTCCAATGACAGCCCGCTCACCGGGCTGGTCCCGGGGTTGCCCACCTGGAGCCGGAGATCGCAGTTGCCCCCGACCGTCACGTTCCGGCCGAGCGCGGCGGCGCGCCAGGTGCCCACGGGCGTAAATCCGGTCCCGGCAGGCAATGGCTCCGAGGCCGGTTCCGGCGCCTGCGGCGAAAGGATCGTCAGGCGTCCTTCCCGCTCCAGGTAGAACAGTAGCGTGAGCTCCCCCGCCTGGACCACGGACACCTCCGATACGGCCGTTCCCTCGGCGGCGCCGTTGTCCTGGACCGTGAGCCTGGCCCGGAAGTCGCCGCCGCGCAAATAGGAGTGGGTGGCGGTGGGCCGGGTGGTCCAGCCGGTGGAGGTCCCGTCGCCGAAATCGAAGCTGTAGTAGTTGACGGTCCCGTCGGCGTCGGTGGAGCCGGAGCCGTCGAGAGTGACGGTCTCGCCGGTCCGGACGCTCGTCGGCGAGGCGGCGAGGGAGGCCGCGGGCGGCCGGTTGAAGCCCAAAACCTCCAGCGTCGCGCAGGCGGCGTTGTTGGTCTCGTCGGTCTCGGGGATGGTCCCGTCCGGGTCCGCCACGGCCGTCAGCGTGTGGCGGCCGGCCGAGGATGTCCACACCAGGGAGCCCGAGCCCTCGCCGCTCGCCTGCACCGAGACGCCGAACCGGCCGATGTAGGTCTTCGCGCCCGGCGGGCCGTCGTAGAGCGCCACCTCGGAGCTCGCCCCCACCGTACCGCCGTTGCGCACCCGGACATCCACCCGGACGGGGTCGCCCGCCGACGGGTCGGCCGGGTCGAAGGCAATGTCCCCCGGGGCTATGGAGAGGTCGGCCCTCACCTGACCGCCCGGGACGGCCAGCACGGTCAGGTCGCTGGCGTTCCAGGCGAGATTGTTGGCCAGAAACGACCCGGTGAACCTGAACGGGGTGGGCTGCCCAACGGCCGGGGCCACCGAGACGAAGGACAGCGAGGGCGTCAGGTTGGCGGGGGATTGCGGCACGCCGGTGTAGTTGAGCCAGCCCCGGACGGACCAGTCGGAGCCCGAGGCGTCGACGGGCAGCACCTGCGCCGAGGAGGCCACGTCGCCGCCGCTGGCAACCACGGAGTAGGGCATGCCCCAGCCGGCCGGGGCGGTCACGTTGAAGAAGAGGGCGTCCGGGTCGGTCGTGAACTCGGTGCGGGTCCAGTTCATCGAGAGCGCTACTGAGACCGGGGAGCCCCCGGTGGCGGTCGGCGGCGCCTGCCACCCGCCCGAGCGCGAGTCGAGCGCCCGGCGCACCGCGCCAAAGCCGTCCGCGATGCCGAAGCCGAAGCCGGTGTTGTACTTGGGGGCCAGGCTGGAGTTGTAGGGTGTCCCGCGGGATTCGGCCGTCTCCTCCAGGATCCGTCGCATCCGGGCGGGGGCAAGGTCCCCGTTGGCCTCCAGCATCAGCGCGCACAGGCCGGAGACGTGCGGGCAGGCCATCGAGGTGCCGGAGAGGGATATGTAGCTCCCGCTGGAGCCCGCCAGCGCCGACATGATGTTGCTGCCCGGGGCGGACAGCTCGGGCTTGAGCTCGTCGGTGCTGTCGAGGTCCAGGTCGCTCCGGCGGGGCCCGCGACTGGAGTAGTGGGCCAGGTAGTCGTCTTTCCGGTCGACGGTCCCGGCGTCGTCCGTGGCCCCGACGGTGATGGCGTCGTCCGCGGCGGCGGGGGCGCCCAGGCCGGAGTTGTGGGGGCCGTCGTTGCCGGCCGCGATGACCGCCACCATCCCCGCGCGCACGGCCTGGTTCACGAGCTGCGAGACCGCGTCGTTGCCGTCGCTGGAGGTGGACGTGCCCAGGCTCAGGCTGATTACGGATATGTTGAACTCCGTTCGGTGCTCCATCGCCCAGCGGACCCCCTCCATCACCTTGCCGGCGGGGGCGGAGCCCCAGAAGTTCATGACCTTGATGTCCACGAGCCGGGCTCCGGGCGCGACGCCCGCGTAGGTGCGCTGGGGGCCGCCCGTGCCGACGGCTATGCCGGCAACGTGGGTGCCGTGGCCGTCGTTGTCCACAGGGTCCCCGGTGAACCAGATGGTGCCGCTGCAGTCGTAGCCGGCGACGAACTTCGGGTCCGTCGTGGACGGGTCGTCGTCGAGGTCGTCCAGCGACTCGTGGAGGCGGTTGTCCACCCCCGTGTCGATGATCGCGACGGTGGTGCCGTTGCCGCGCACCCCGAGCATGCCCCACACATCGTTCCGGTAGGTCGCCGAGGGCCGCACCCGCAGCGAGGGGACGCTCACGTCGAGGAGCTTTCGGTACTCGGGCTGGAGCTCCACCATGACGACGCCCGGGAGGGCGGCCAGGTCGTCGAAGAACCGCGCCGGCACGTCGTAGAGGGCGAGTGTGTCGATGAACCGGGCGTCGTGGAGGCCGGAGCCGAACGCCCCGGCGGCCTCGGCGTCGTCCCTCCCGGGCCGGTGGTCGTAATCAACGAACACATTGGCGACCGCGCCCGCGTCCAGGCGGTCCAGGAGGTCGTCGATGCCGTTTTCGTCGGCGTCGCGGAACCAGTCGGACCACCAGCCCGGGGCGGGAGGGTCAACGACCGGCTCGTTACCGGCATCGCACCGGCCGGCAGCGGCCATTTGGAGCGGGGGCGGGACCAGGAGCAGGACCCCCAGCATCAGGGCAACCGTTCTCATTCGGACCTCTCGAGGACCCTATTGGACCGCAAGGGATATATTTTTGCCGCACCGGCGGGACACGCCCGGCGCGGGGCGGCCGGCACCCAGTTCCCGCGCGGACCGGCGACGACGATGTCCGCCCCGTTGCGCAGGCCCCTCACCTGCGGCTCCATGCCGACGCCGCCGTACGCCGTCACGCTGCGAACGCCGGTCATTCGACCCATCTCGATTACGGCCAGGTGTATCTGTTCGGCCAGTTCACGGGTGGGTGCGACAACAAGTGCGCGGACAGGTCCGCGCTGGCGGTCAATCAGTCGCTGAAGTATCGGCAGCACGACCACGGCCGTCTTTCCCGTCCCGGTCTGGGACCGGCCCATGACATCCCTTCCCTCAAGCACCGCCGGCAGGGCCTGCGCCTGTATCGGGGTCGGTTCCACATCTCCCATCGCCTTTATCGAGGCGGCGATTCTCGGATTCAATTTGAACGCTTCAAAATCCATAGGGATTACCTGCTTTTCCTCGGGGCTCCAATAATGGTCTCTATTATATATGATAGAGCAAAGATCGGCCGCGTGTGCCTGTTGAGCACGGAGCTCGCCGGTTGGATTGCCGGGTTCGCCTTTTAATACCAGAACAGCAATCCTCTGGCAGACAGACCATCGAGGAGGATGGTTCGGAAGATGCCGCCCCGCATCGGGGCGCATGCGGCGAACAGGATTCTCGAGGGCGATGTCGGAAAAGATGAGAGTGAGAACATGGGATACGGAGACAGGGACAGGAGCGGGGGCTTCGGTGGCCCACGGGAAATGCACCAGGCGAAGTGCTCGGACTGCCAGAAGGACTGCGAGGTGCCGTTCCGGCCCACCGAGGGCCGGCCGGTGTACTGCAGGGAGTGCTTCCAGAAGCATCGCCCTCCGCGAAAGTTCTGAAGGGAAACCGAAGAGCGCGGCCCGGACCACCGGGCCGTCCGATAGGAGGTGCCCGGGTCTCTCCGGGCTCCGATTTTTTATACCATTCGTGAAAGTCCCAAGCCTTGTTGATCAAGGCAGAAGGCGCACCGCAGAAGACCGCCTCTTGGGCGGTCTTCTAGGCCGAGACGACCGAAGGTCGTCTACGGAGGCGCAGGGCGCGAGGCTTGAGGAGGAAGGCACAAGGGACGAGGCGCAAGGGTGGAAGGAGACAGGGCAGTAAGGCAGCAAGGCAACAAGGCAGCAAGGGGGGCAGCAAGGCAGCAAGGCAACAAGGCAGCAAGGGGGCGGGAATGGAGGACGGGGACACCCGTCGTCCCTTCCTCCCTTGATGGCATGCTGAAAGCCGGCCGCCTCCATAAGGGGTATGGAGGCACATGCCATGGAAATGATAGGGTTGGACATACACAAGAAGAATTGTTGGGCAACGGTTTTGGATGAAAGCGGGAAT
>VGTL01000097.1 GCA_016874675.1 Methanobacteriota archaeon
GGCATCTATGTGGTCCTTCTGCAGGTAGAGCTGTCCTTGATGGATGAAGGGCATGGTGGCCACCTTGAAGGAGAGTATTTAAACTCTCCGTCGACCACCGTTAGGACACATGTCATGTCTTTACACAATTTTGATGGAATTGGCGTACGGCGTATCCCAAAGGATAATCGCGGTATATTCCTCCAAAGATCCGTTCAAAATCTCCAAAGTTGTTTATCTTGACCGGCTCGTTGTCCGGTCCATCGATGGCCCGCCCTATGAACGCCGTGATCGATGTCGGCACACCAACAATCGTGCGCACCGCGCTCGGCACTTCCTCAATATACACTCCGGGATACGTCGGTCGCGTAGGCATGCCTTCCACCCTCCTATCCCTGCGCCCTCAATTCAACCACCGTTTTTCCATCCCCCTCGTTCCTCGCGAGCCACCTTCCCACCCTGAACCTCCTCGGCCCGCCCCCGCCGGTCCTCTCCACCGTCACCTCCTCCAGGTACCATCCCGGCAGCGCCCCCGCCTCCGGCCCGGCCTCGTATCCAATCGTCACCCTCTCCACCTCGCCTATTCTCGCCTCGGTCCCCACGATGAACTCGTCCGTCCTTCCGCGCTCGAAGTCGTTACGCCCGACGTTTCCCAGCCCCATCCGTCCGCTGTCCCTGCCGCCGCCGTGCAAAACAATGAACATCTGCGCGTCGGTGCCGGCGAAGAGGCAGTCGCCCGTCTTCGTCGAGACCCGGTAGCACTCCACGCCCTCCACAAATCTGGCCGCCTGCCGGGCCGACGCCTCCACGGCCGCCTCGAACGCCAGCTCGAAGTAGGTCTTCCCGGCGTTGGGGCCCGCCGCCACGGTCCTTCTGCCCTGCTCGCTCCGGGCGGTGTCCTTGTTCAGCCGGTCGTGGTCCGGCGCCCCCGGGACGCAGCGCCGGGGCTCCTCGACGTCCATCGTGCCGCTGAATATGCCCTCCGGTAGGGAGGCCGGGTCAAGGTCCCAGACCGGGAGCGGCGACATCCCCTCGTGCAGCTCCACCCAGTTGGAGTGCGAGTAGAAGTCCTGCGTGGTGTGGAGCAGCCCCCCGAGCGCCCGGAGCGAGCGCGCCGAGAAGCGGTCGCTTGCGGACCCGATGGCCTTCCAGCAACTGGCCACTCGCGCGGCGGCCTCGGGGAAGGCGCAGTTGTCGCAGTGCACCCCGGCAGAGCCCAGGTTGGCGTCCGAGAGGATATTGCCCAGGACGACGGCGTCGAGCTGCCGGCGCTCCAGCGGGTACTCCGGCGGGAGGCGGGCGAGGGCCGCACGGGTTATCAGGTCGTGGTTGTTCGTGTTCAGGTGGGTCGCCCCGGCACCGGAAGTCCCTGGGAGCTTATAACAGTGGCGAAGGCCGGGTCGCCCGTGCCCGCCCTGCCGGAGGCCGTTCGCCGTTGCGCGGCCCGCCCTCAGCTCCCGGCCTTCGCCTTCAGCCAGGCGTCCAGCACCATCCGGCCCAGCTTGGAGAACGCCAGCTCGACGTTGAGGCCCGTCCGGGCGGATGTCGCAAGCACCGGGATTCCGTTGTGGCTCGCCAGCGTCCGGACCTCCTTGAGGTCGGTCGCGGAAGGCTCGGCGAGGTCGGCCTTGTTCATCAGGAAGACCATCGGCACGTCCGTCCCGGTCCTCTGGACCATGGAGAGGACTGCCTTGAGGCTGGAGAAGGTGTTCTGCCGGGTGAGGTCGGACACCACCAGGGCTCCGTCCATGCCGTTGAGGTAGATCTCGTGGAAGACCGAGTATCCCTTCTGGCCCGAGACGTCCCAGATCATCAGGCCGAGGTCGACGAAGAGGTCTCGCTCGGGCACCGCCAGGGCAATAGACCTCTTGGTCACCTTGGCGCCTATGGTCGTGACGTAGTTGTCGTCGAAGAGGTCCAGCACGAACCGGCGGATGAGGCTGGTCTTGCCCACCCCGGGGTCGCCTATCAGGCAGATCTTCTTCACGAGCCTCACATTGGTGGCCATGCCAAGGGGCCTCCTGGTGATTTCGCACCGGTACCCTTGCAGGTCGGTCCGGTCCGGATACCTTGCAGTCCGGATAGGGTTTTCGGGATATATAGATTTCATGGCGTCCGGTCCGGAAGGGGGCGCGCCGGTGGCGCTGGCGCCGGAAGGCCCGGCCGCGATCAGGTCACCTGCCGGGGAATCCCGGGGCGGCGGGTCACAAGAGCGCGGTATTTTTTCCGGGGGCGTCCGAGAGAGGAGGAACGGAGGAGGGGAATCTATCCGGTCCGCCTGCGCGGTCGGTCAACATAATCGCAACGGGCGCCGGCTCCCGCCCGGCACCCTGCACCCTGCACCCAGCCACCCGGCACCCTGCACCCGGCAGCCGGTATCAAGCCCCTTCCCCGCAAAGCCCCCGGTAGTCGCAGAACCTGCAATCGTAGGACGGCCTCGCGTCGAACTTCCCCTCTTCTATCGCCTTGATGACCTCCAAAGCCCTCTGCCTGACGGCCTCCGCCTCCTCCGCGGTCAGCTCGACGAGCCTCGGGTCGTCGTGGCGCAGGTACCACATCCCGGCGCGCCTCACCTTCTTCCCCGTGAGCCTCTCCACGCCGAGCTTGTAGAGGCAGACCTGGAAGTCCTTCTTGAGGTCCTCGGCCTTCAACCTCTCCTTGGAGGTCTTGTAGTCGATGACCTCCAGGCCGTCCCCGGTCTCGTCGATGCGGTCCACGCGGCCCCGGAGCCTCCGCCCTTCCAGGTCCAGCTCGATCCCGGTCTCGAGCTCGAGGATCCTGCCGGGGCGGGCGGATTGGCGTTTCAGGAACAGCTTGACCATCTCCCCGGCGGCCTCGCGGTCGCGTTTCTCGGCCGCCTTCGTTTCGTAGGCGGAGGCCTTCCAGAGGCCGTCCAGTATCCGGAGGGCGGCCTTCTCGTCGACGGTCTGGCCGGCTTTGAGACGGCGGGCGACCTCCTCGAGAACGCCGTGGACGGTCTTGCCCAGCTCGAAGAAGGGCTTCTCCTCGCCCGGTATCTCGAGCACCTGGCCGAACCAGTAGAGCCGGGGGCACTGCTCGTAGGTCTCGAGCTTGGAGGGCGAGTACTCCGCCCGCCGGGCGTGCGCCTGCACCGGCTCCAGCTCCCGCACCTTCAGGCGATCGACGAGTGCCCCGACGTCCAGCTTTCCGTCCACCCTGAGCCCGGAGAGGTCGGCCTGGAGCAGCTTGCCCAGCGCCAGCAGGCCGTCGACGGCCTCCTGCCACTCGCCACGGGCCATGCTCGAAAGGACGTGCCGGCGCAAAGCTTCCTCGGCCGACCGGGAGGCCTCCGGCGGCGCATCCAGGTTTCCGGCCACGACCCGGCGCTCGACGGAGGCGCCCATCTCGTCGATGAAGACCGAGGGATAGGAGTCGGTCCTTCGCTCTCCGTAGCGGACGCAGTGGCCCAGGAACGCCCGCTCCATCGCGCGGGTCAATCCGACGTAGAGGAGCCGGCGCTCCTCCTGCAGGTGGAGCTCCTCCGGCTCGCCCCTGGGCGGTATCCCGTCGGCTAGCTCGGCCGGTATCTCCACCTTGTACGCCTTGTACTTGGAAGGGAAACGGTCCTCGGACAGGCAGGGGATGAACACGTACGGGAACTCCATTCCCTTGGAGCCGTGCACGGTGAGCAGGTGCACCCGGCCCTTCCCGGGCTCGGCGGCCTCCTCCTCCAGTCCCAATTCTGAGAGCAGCCCGACATATGCCAGGAACTCGGAAAGCCCGGCCTGCGGGTAGATCTCGCGATACTCCTGCGCCAGCCGCAGGAGCCGGTTGAGGAGGCGGATGTTGCCCCGGTCGCCAGCGGCTATCTCGGCCTGGAAGAGGTCCTTTCCGAAGAGCAGGGCCCGCAGGAGCTCCAGGAATCCCTTCTGGCCCTTGACGGCGAAGAGGCGGTCCAGGCCGTCGCGGAAGCGCTCCAGGTGCTCCCGGTCGCCCGGGTAATCGTCCAGCGCCCGGAGCGCCTCCCAGAGCGAGAGGCCCCTGTTGCGGGCGTGGCGTCCCAGCTTCTGGATCTCGCCGGGCAGGATGCCGTGCACGGGCCGGTGCATCACCTGGGCCAGCGCCGGCGACCGCCCGTTCGGGTCGTCCAGCACGCGAAGGTAGGCCACGGCGGCCTCGACCACCGGCTGCTCGAAGAACGATCGGGAGCCGAGAACCTCGAACGGGATGCCGGTCCTCTCGAGCAGTTCGACGATGGGGATGGCGTCCACCCTGCGCCTGACCAGGATGGCGATGTCCTCCCAGTCCACCCCTTTCCCGTGCAGCTCCGCAAGCTCCCGGACGAAACCCGTGGCCTGGTCCTGGTCGGTGTCGTAGGTGGTGAGCCTCACGGGCTCCCCGGGACCCTTCGCGGTCCGGATGGCCTTCCCGGCGCGCTCGGGGTTGTGTTCGATGAGCTCTGAGGCGGCCTTCTGTATGTTCCCGGAACAGCGGTAGTTCAGGTCGAGCGTCACGGTCCTGGGCGTGCGGCCGGCCTTCCCGTAGTGCTCCCCAAACTCCTGCATGTTGGTGAGGTAGGCGCCCCGGAAGCGGTAGATGGACTGGTCGTCGTCGCCCACGACGGTGACGTTCCCGTCGGCCGCGAGCGCGAAGACCAGCCGCAGCTGGATGTAGTCGGTGTCCTGGAACTCGTCCACTATGAGGTAGCGAATCCTCTCGCGGTAGCGCTCCAGCACCGCCGGCCGCTCCTCGAAGAGCCGGAGCGCCAGCATCTGCATGTCCCCGAAGTCCAGGAGGCCCCTGCGGGCCTTGAACCCCTCGTAGGCCCCGAAGGCGCGGCAAACGTCCTTCAGGTTGAGGAGCGCCTCCGTCTCCTCCTCGTGCCTTCTCTGCTCGGGGGTGCGGCGCTTCCCCTTCGGCAGATCCCCGGCGGGGGCGGTCCGCGCGAGCGACTTCCCCTGCTTCTCGATGTGGGATTCGAGGCGAGCCGCGCCTATGTTCTCCTGCTTGAACCGCCCGATGACGTCCTTGAGGAGCACCGCCAGGTCCGTCGGGCTGGGCGGCACGGGTATGCGCTCGAAGCCGAACTCCCCCAGGTGCGCCAGGAACCAGGCCTGCTGGTGCTCCTGCGTGAAGACCGGCCCGCCAGTGTTGACCCCGAGCTCCAGGGAGTTCTCGGACACCACCTCGTTGCAGAACGAGTGGAAGGTCTTGATGCGGATGCCCGGCGTGCCGGGCAGGAGCTTTCGGACCCGCTCCTCCATCTCCCGCGCCGCCCGGGTCGAGAAGGTCAGCGCCAGCACCTCGCCCGGCGCAAAACCCCTCTCCTTGACAAGATAGGCGAGCTTGCGCGTGGTGACGCGTGTCTTTCCAGTGCCGGGACCGGCGAACACGAAGAGCGGCCCGTCGAGGTGCTCGACCGCCTCCCTCTGCCTTTCGTTCAGGCCCTCCAGCACGTCGGTCATGGTCTCACCGCCATCGTCATGTATGCGTATATCTGCTTTGCCCGCTTGGCGGCCCGGAACCGGCGGGGCACCGGCGCGGTTTCCCGAACACGCGCGAGAGGCGTCAAAGCCCCATCTGGTGGACGGAATATGGGGTCTTCTCCATCCCGAGGCGGCGGTAGACCTCCAGGGCCCGGCGATTGGCGCCGTGGACATAGAGGCGCAGGAGCCCCACACCCTCCTTGGCCGCCCGGACCCAGAGCTCCTCGAAGAGGTCCCGGAACACGCCCCTCCTCCGCCAGGGCTTTGTGACATAGACGCTCTGGATCCACCAGATGTTGCGGTTGCGCCAGTCGGACCACTCATACGTGACCATGACTTGGCCGACTATCTCGCCCTTCTCGAGGGCGACGAGGTAGAAGCCCTTCCGCTCGTCGAGGAGCAGGGTGCGGACTCCCTTCAGGACTGTCCGGTACTCTAGTTCCTCGCCTTCCGATTCCTTGGCCAGGAGCACGTTGAACCGGGCGACCGTCTCGGCGTCCTCCAGGCCGGCGTTGCGTATCCTCATAGTGGGCCCGCCCGGATTTGAACCGGGGTCAAGAGCTCCCAAAGCTCCAAGGATACCAGACTACCCCACGGGCCCGGCGCGTGAGGCTATGACCGGGCGGTATTATAACTTGTTTCCCGGCCGACAGGGTAAAACCTTAAAAGGGGCAAGATAATACACGGCGGCAATGCGGGTGTAGTGTAGACTGGTTATCACTTGAGCTTGCCAAGCTCAGAACTCGGGTTCAAATCCCGACGCCCGCACCTTTCCAATTTGTCCAGGTGCGGGCGTCTCAGTCGCAAGTTGCTGCGGCAACTTGCTCCTCCCGACGCCCGCACTTCTTTAATTGCATAGAGTGCGGGCGGAGGGATTTGAGAGGGGGAGCGCCTGATGCGGCAGGGAAGGCGCTCCCCCGAATTTGCAGCGAGCGAAAGCGTATGCGATTCGCTCGCTGCAACCCGAGCGAAGCGAGGGCAAATCCGGACGACCACCACGCAGGCAATGCGGTCGTCCTCGCGCAAAGGGCGTTACCTTTGCGCTCCCGACGCCCGCACCTTTCCAATTTGTCCAGGTGCGGGCGTCTCAGTCGCAAGTTGCTGCGGCAACTTGCTCCTCCCGACGCCCGCACCTTTCCAATTTGTCCAGGTGCGGGCGTCTCAGTCGCAAGTTGCTGCGGCAACTTGCTCCTCCCGACGCCCGCACTTCTTTAATTGCATAGAGTGCGGGCGGAGGGATCGATGGGACCGCTCCCCTCACTTCCTTCTGAACCGCAGGAATGCGCCGACCATTCCGACCAGCGCCAGCGCCACCCAGGCGTCCACAGCCGGTATGAACCCGCCTGCCCCGGACGACCCGTTTTCCACCTTTATCGTCCGGCTCGCCGTGTCCGAGTAGCCGGCCCCGTCGAAGGCGCGTACCTCGATGGTGTGGGTGCCGTCCTTCAGCCTGGTCGTGTCGACGGTGAACTGCCAGCCCAGAGCGACGGTGGCGTTCATCCACTCGCCGGAGTCGACCCGGTACTGGACGGCCTCGATGCCCAGCGAGCCCTTGGTGACCGTCCCGGTGAACATGACCTTGCCCCTCACGCTCTTGCCCTCTGCGGGCGCCGTTATTATCAAGTGCGGGGCGACCTTGGCGATGACATGGATTGTGAACTCCTGGACGGCCTCGCCGCCCCTCCCGTCCGACACCTTGATTTTCACCGAAGAATCGCCCGCCGAGGAGGGCGTCCATGCCAGCTTTCCGGTGGCGGCGTCGATCGTCATGCCCGAGGGGCCCTTGTCGATGGAGTAGGTGAGCCGGTCGCCGTCGTCGTCTTCGGCCCTCGCCCAGTACTCGTACGGGACCCCGGTGTGCCCGGCAATGGGGGCGGTGCCAGAAAACCTCGGAGCATGGTTGGTTGTGATGGAGAATGTCCCCGAGGACACCTCGACCGAGCGGCCCCAGTCGTCGGTGGCGTTGACGCACAGCATGGCGGCTACGGCATCGACCGCGGGCACGGTCCAGGTGCAGTTCCCGGTGAGGGGCTGGCCCATGAGCACTGGCTGCTCGGGGGAGCCGGGGTCCGGCCGGAAGCAGACCATCACCGTCACGGTCCCGTGTCCTCCGGTGCCGGTCCAGTTCAGCGTCGTCTGGGCGCCGGCCTGGAGCCGGACGCCCTCGGCCGGCAGGTCCGCGGAGAGGTTCAGGGGCCGCGCTATCATGAACTCGCCGCTATACCATGTGCCCTCCAGGCCGGCCTGGTCGAAGACGGTGGCCCGCAGGACGCAGTGGTCGGAGACCATCGCGGGGGCGGTCATGGCATGCTGGCCGCTGTTGGCCATCGCGGTGGCCACGGGAGTGAAGGGCCCGGCGGCGCCGTTCTGTGACAGGGAGAGGTTCACGAGCAGCGTCCCGGTGCCGCCGGAGGCCGCCCAGCGGACCTCCAGCGGGGCGCCCCAGTAGAGCCTCTCCCCGCCCGCCGGCGATGTCAGGGCTATCGAGGGCTCGGGCACCGTAGCTTTGGATGTGTTGAACGACCAGATGAAGGTCCCCTGGCAGGTGTTGCCGGGGCTCGAGCGGTCCCTGATGCCCGCAGAAACCGTGCAGTTGTAGGTCGTCCCGGCGTCGAAGCCGCCGTGCGTGGCCGTCATTGTCGTCTTGTAGGCGTCCCAGGTCCACGTCACCACGCCGCCCGGGTCGGGCGAGATGGAGAACGCCGCCTCGGCCGAGGATTCCTCAACCGGCTCGGAGAACCGGACCTGGAGCGCGGCCGCCGTAGAGACGCCGGTCTCCCCGTCGGACGGCAGGACGGAGGCCACCGAGGGGGCGGTCGAGTCGATGGCGAACGCCCAGCCCAGCACCGTCTGGTTGAAGTGGCCGGCCTTGTCCGTCACGGTCGCCTTGAGCGTGACCGTGTCCGAGTCCATCATCGGAGTGGTCCAGGTGTGGCCCTTCGTTGCGGGGAGGGCCGTGGCTATGGTCTCGTTGGAAGCCGCGAAGCCGTCGGTGCTGTAGTAGAGGCTGACCAGGCAGGTGGCCCTCTCCTCGTCCGTGACGGTCCAGGCGACAGGGAGGTCCGTCCCGCCCGTCACCTGCTGGCCCGCGGCCGGGGCGGTCAGCGCGATGGCCGGTGGCAGGTCGGGGGAGGCCGCGCTCACGGTTATGGCCGGCGAGGGCGAATAGCCGTCTTGGAACTCGCGGCCCTTGTGGGTGTTGTGGCCGGCGGACGTTATCAGCATGACGTCACTGCCGGAGGAGACCGCCGAGACGTTCCAGAAGGCGGTGGCCCTCTGCCCGGCGACCAATGCTCCGACGTCGAAGGTCGCCACATCCACCGAGAAAAGCCCGTTCTGGGAGGCCAGCGTGGCGGTGATGCCGGTCATCACGTTGTGCCTGGAGGTGCTGCCGGTGACCTCGATGACCACCGCCACCTGGAGGACCTCGTTGTCGATTATGGCGGTCGGAATGGTGTTCCCGGCGTCCCCTTCCAGGATGTCCAGGTACATGTACCGCCCGTCGCCGTGGCAGGAGGCGCAGGGGTTGCTGGACTTTGAAACGGAGAGGGGCAGTAACGGGGCCGAAAGCAGCATCATCGCCGTTGCAAGAAGCAGCAGGTGCCATTTGTCGTGCATGGCCCATACATAAGTTCCATTGATTAAAAAATGATAGGTACATAATATCTACAAATCTGTCTGTGGTATCCCGTAATTACTTCCTCTCGGTGTTTCGATAGAGCTTTCCCATAGGGGGTAATTCAAATACTGAGAGGAACTTATTTCGGGATACCACACCGGAAAGGCCACTGGAAACGATTATATAGATTCAGGGGGATGGCATGCAATTGATTCCGGGGGATTGCGACCATGAGTCCACACAGGTGTTCTCTCGCGCCAAGGGCCCTGACCATGGCCATCACGGCCTGCCTGCTGTTTTCGGGCCTGCCGTACATAGCCGCAGGGGACGACGGGGAGGCCGGCGAGGGGCCGGCCGGCTACGCGGCCTGGTGGGACTATTCCTGGATATACCGAAAGCCCCTGACGCTCGACAACACTCTGAACCCGAAGGCGCTGACTGATTACGCCGTGCTCGTCAACCTCAGCGTCTCCGACCTCGTCGCCGCGGGCAAGCTGCGGTCCGACCTGGGGGACATGAGGTTTGCGGATTCGGACGGCACCACCCTTCTCAAGTACTGGGTCGAGGCCGGGACCAACGTATGGGTGAAGGTGCCTTCCATCCCGGCCAGCGCGAAAAAGACCATCTATTTGTATTACGGGAACCCGTCGGCGACGCTGGTCTCCGAGGGCGGCAAGGTCTTCGAGGTCTTCGACCAGTTCGACGGCAACGGCCTCGACACCACCACCTGGACGCTCACCTACCCCGGGAAGTACACCGTCGCCGACAGGGTCTTCTCGATAGCCGCCGACGGGAGCCGGCAGCCCGGGAAGGCGATAGCCAGGACTGCCTCGATGGAGAATTTCTACGCCATCCGTTCCAGGTTCAAGATAACCGGCGGCTACGACCCGGACGAGAGGATGGGCCTGAGCATAAAGTGCGGGATGGGCGACGGCCGCGGGTACAACTATGTCCTGCGCGATTTCACCGGCCTCGACGAGATATCGTTCCTCGACGACTTCGTCCAGTGGAACTCCCGGGCGGGGAACTGGCAGAAGAACACCTGGTACGTCGAGGAGATCTATCACGACGGGAGCCTGGTCAACGGCCGGCTCAACGACGGGGCCTGGCAGACCCAATCCTGGAGCGGCCGGTCGGGCTACCCGGCGCTCTACTACGGCTCCTACGACGGCACATCCGCCTGGGACTGGGCCCTGGTGCGCAAGTGCCAGCCGCCGGAGCCGAAGGGGACGCTGGGTGCGGAGGAGTACCCGTTCAAGTTCCTGTCGGCCACCGTGTCCTCCCAGGCGCCCAACGAGAGGGAGGAGGTGACCGTGAACGTCACCTTCAACAACCCGACCTCCAACCCGATATCGTTCGAGCTCGCGCTCTACGAGGGCGAGGAGCGCGCCGACGCCTCTGTCTTGGAGAAGCGGCCGGTGACGCTGGGGCCCAACGGGGACAAGCTGGTCCAGTTCACCTGGACGGCCGAGGGCGGGAACACCGTTCTCTGGGTGGAGCTCGACGGGTCGCCGCTTGCCTCGTTCCCGATGACCGTGAACTGGTGGCCCACGCTGGACTACATCCCGGACCAGCGGTTCGTCCAGGACCAGGCGGTGACGCTCCGCTTCACCGCCCGGGACAAGGACGGCGAGGCGCTCTCGTGGTCCGAGGACTGCCCGCTTTTCAACTTCACCAGGACCAACGCCACGGGCGCCGAGGCGGCCTTCAGGCCGACCAACGACGATGTCGGCGCCTACGTCGTGA
>VGTL01000098.1 GCA_016874675.1 Methanobacteriota archaeon
CGGCAACGCCCTCTGGCGCAGGCCGATGAGCACCGGCCGGCGCTGGGCCCTCGAGGTGAAGCGCGCCATCAAGGCCGACAGGCTGGACGAGATCGTTACGTAAAGAAAAGGCGCAAGGCGCAAGGCGCAAGGCGCAAGGCTCAGGGGAACGCCAGGCAGTCGACGAAGAGCTCCCGGAAGCGGTCGTTTCCAGCAAGCTCGATGTACTCTATTCTTTTCGTGAGCTCGAGGGCCCTCTTCCGCTCGTCGGCGGACAGGAGCATCATCCCGGCGCCGGTGGAGGCCGCGTTGCCCAGTCCGAGCACCCGGTCCGGCCCGACTGGCGGGAGCAGGCCGATCCTCACGGCGCTCCGGCGGTCCAGGAAGTTGCCGAAGGCCCCCGCGAGCAGCACCAGCTCCACCTCCTCGCCGGTGATGCCGGCGTTGTCGAGTAGCACGACGGTCCCGGCCGCCACCGCCGCCTTGGCGAGCTGGAGGCTCCGGATGTCGTGTTGAGAGAGGTGTATGCGGTGCGGCCGCCGGCAGAGAACCGCGAGCTTCCCGCCCGGGTCCCGCTCGACGAGGGGGTGGGGCTCGACCATGTTCCCCCGGCGGTCGACGGCTCCGGCGTCGAGGAGCGCCGCAACGGCGTCGACCAGGCCGGAGCCGGCAATCCCCCTGGCGGGCTTCGCGCCTATCGTCTCGATCGCCAATTCGTACGAAGGCGCAGGGCGCAGGGCGCGAGGCGCAAGGGACGAAGGCGCAAGGCGCAAGGTGGGAGGGGCAAGGGCCGACCTGATGCCGCTCCCGTCAGTCCCACCACCCCGCCATTCTTGCACCCGGCGCCTTGCGCCTTCCCCCTTCCCTTGCGCCTTGCGCCCTGCGCCTTGCGCCTTTTCAACGAGATGCACAGCGCTGATGGCCCCTTCCGCCCCCCGCATCCCGCACTCTATCTGCGCCCCCTCGAACGCAGGTCCGGCGGCGGTGGTGGCGCCCAGTATGCGCCCGTCGAACGCCAGGAGCAGCTCGCCGTTGGTGCCCAGGTCGATGTACAGGGTGGGCCCGCCCGCCCGGTCCAGGCCCGCCGCCAGGGCCCCGGCCACCGCGTCCGAGCCGAGGAAGCCGGCCACGGGCGGAGGGAGGAAGGCCCGTCCGAGCCGGTGGGTCCTCAGGCCGGCCGCCGCCGCCGGAAGCTCGCGCTCCCGGGCGGTCGCGGGCGTGTAGGGGGACTCCGCCAGGGTCCCGACCGGAAGGCCCAGGAAGCTGTGGTGCATGAAGGTGTTCCCGACGGCCACTACGTCGCACACCCATCCGGCGGACACGCCCGCCGAGGCGCACGCCTCTCGGACCAGCCGGTTCGCCTCCTTCAGGAGGATGGAGCGCAGCCGGGCCGGCGCCTCCCTGTCGGAGACCGAGAGGTTTATCCGGCTCACGACGTCCTCCCCCAGGGCCACCTGAGGATCCAGCGAGGCGGCTACCGCCAGCCTCCGGCCGGTGGACAGGTCGAACAGGGACGCCACCAGGGTGGTCGTGCCCAGGTCGAGGGCAACGCCCAGGCAGCGCCGCAGGGGCGAGCGCAGCGGGATTTTGGCCCCGCCGGCCGACAGGACCGGCCGTCCCTCCTCCACGGTCATATGGACGGAGGGCCGGGGCCGGACGTCGACATAGACGCCCTCGGTCAGGATCTGGGCGGCCCCCGTCGAGGCCTCCTCGGGGACCACCACCGTGACGGGGCGGTCCGGCCGGAGCGTGCAGGCGAGGACCGGGCGGCGCCCCTTCCTGCCGACCAGGAGGACGCGGCATCGGCCGCAGGTGCCGGCCCCGCCGCACACGCCGCCCAGCGGGACGCCCGCGCGACGCGCCGCCGAGGCGAGATCGTCCCCCGATGGCACGCTCACCCGGAGGCCCGAGGGCTGGAGAAGGACCCTGACCGGGCGGCCCGGCCGCTCAGTCCCCCTGTCTTTCTTCCCGGACGGCGGCATCGGCCTCCTCCACCACGACCGGCTCCTCCCCGGCAGGCGACGAAACGACGAAGTACAGGCTCAGCGCCACGATGAGCGAGACCTGGACGATGACATGGATCATCTCCCACCTGTACAGGCCCAGCCCGAATGTGATGACCAGCCCCGCCTTGGCGCTTATCGCCCACAGCACGTCCCCTATCGAGATGATCGGGAACAGCCACAGCAGAACGGAATGCCCTCTGTTCGCGGACACCGGGGCGGCCATGGAACCCGCCGAGGCATTTTTCGGGCGCAATATAATGGTTTGGGTGCGCAACAAATAACATTACCAATAACTATATCCACCCAGCGGCAAGACAGGAAGAAAGGCGACCGTTCAATGGCCCTCAAGGATTCGTTATCAAGGCTCGACAAGGCGCTCGACCGGCGGCTCGAGGACCTGCCGGACATCTCGTCGGGCGCCGACCGCGAGAGGTACCGGGCGGCCGTCAAGGCCGGGGTCAGCCAGGCCGGCCGCCGGGCCTCGGTCACATTGAAGAACCTCGATGACATGGGGGACAGGGCCGTCGGCCGGTTGAGGCCCAGGCGCGGCGGTTGGGACCGCCTCATCGACTACTCCACCGCCAACCCCCTCCTCACGATCGTAGTGGTCTTCATAATCGCCCTGTCCATAGGCAGCCAGGCCATCAACATACCCAAGCACATGCGCGGCGACATGGAGATCTACCTGCCCCCGGGGCACGAGGCCACGGTCATACTCGAGGAGGTCCGGGCGGACTGGTCCACCGACGTCATCGTCATCTTCATCAAGGCGCTCGACTTCGACCGCGACGGCACCCCCAACAACCTGACGGACTTCCGCGTCCTCACGGAGATGAGCCGGTTCGAGGGCGACGACACCAACATCTACGCGGCCGACCCGCTTGACCGGGGCATCGACCCCGACAAGGGCGACCGGGGCCAGGACGACGACATAGTCTACGTGCTGAGCATCTCGACGCTCATAAAGGAGGTCAACAGCACCCCGGCGAGGATGGCCGCGATGGCCTCGGGCGCGCCGATGCCCGTGGGGCCCTACGCCATCCCCCCCGACCAGGGCCAGATAGACACCCTGCTTGGCGCCATCCCGCCCGACACCCTGGCGAGCCTCATCAAGGACACCGACGGCGACGGGATCTACGACCGGGCCGCCATCATACTCGGCGTCAGGGCCGGGACGCCGCCCGCGGAGATCGTGGGCAAGGTCGACCGGATACTGAAGCGCTACGACGCCAAGCTCAGCCAGATGATCAACACCGGGCCCATGACGGTCATAGAGAAGATCCAGGGCCGCACCATCATGGAGTTCGTCAAGATAATGCCCTTCCTCGTGCTCTACCTCTTCGCGGCGATGTACTTCTTCCACCGCACGATAAAGGCCCCGCTCATCGGCCTCATCCCCTGCACCCTGGCCCTGCTCATGGCCTACGGCATCGTGGGCTTCTTCCACGACATTTTCATAATCAGCCCGCAGATAGCGCTCGTGGCGCCCTGCCTCATCGCGCTGGGGATCTCGTACGGGATCTACATCACCAACCGCTTCACCGAGGAGCGGAAGGGGACCCCGATGGAGAAGGCCCGGGTGGCCGCCAAGGCGATGCACCCGGCCATCCTCCTTTCGGCCGCGACCACCGCCATAGGTTTCGGCTCGCTCATGGTCGGCACCCTCCCGCCCATCGCGGTGATGGGGCTTGCGCTCTCCATGGGCATCGTCTTCACCTACGTCCTGACGATGATACTGACGCCGGCGCTGACCGTGCTCCTCAGGTACAGGAAGCGCATAGAGTGGAGCGGCTGGAGGCGCTTCGGCTCTGTGCCGGCGGACAACCGCAAGAAGACGCTGGCCTTCTTCATCATCGTCATAGCGATATCCGCAGTGAGCGTGATGTACGTCAAGTTCAACGCCGACTACCTGGCGATGGCCCCCACGGACGACCCCTCCTTCACCAACATGAACGAGTACTCCCGCGTGATGGGCGGCGGCCAGATGGGGATGGTCATCGTGCGCGGCTCCGCCCGGGAGCCCCTTGTCCTCAAGGGCATGGAGCAGCTCGAAGTGTACATGAACAGGGCCCCCTACACGAAGTGCCTGAGCGCCGTGGACATAATGAAGATGGTACGGGTCCCCGAGAACCTCTCCCTCCCTCCCCCGTTCCCGCCGCTCCATTTCCCGTTCGACTACTCGTTCTGGGACGCCATCAACTCGACCGGAAACCCCACCATCCAGAGACTGCTCATCAACCTGTTCTACGACTCCCTGAGCCCCGAGATGCGCAGCTTCCTCGTGAGCGACGACTACTCGAAGACCCTCATCTACGTGTTCCAGCCGATGATGGACGTCGAGCTGACGCGCCAGGCTGTGGAGGGGGTCAACAAGGCGGTGGACCAGCACCCGGTACCGATGTCCACGGTCTCCCGCCTGACGGGCGTTGCGGCCATACAGCTTGCGGTCAACGACCTGCTCATCGGCGGAACGCTCAACTCCACCGGCATCTGCATACTGCTCTCCTTCTTCATCCTCCTGGTGGTCTTCCGCTCCTGGAGGCTCGCGCTCTTCACCATAATACCCTGCTGCGTGGTCGTGGCGCTGGAGCCGCTGGTGCTCGTGGGGCTGGACATCCCGCTTTCCATCGTCACGGTGATGATAGGCGCCATCGCGATCGGCACGGGGATAGACTTCAGCATCCAGATAACCCAGCGTACCCGCTCCGGCGGCATAAATCACGAGTCGGTCGTCGCGGCGGTCGAGAACTCGGGCATATCCTTCGTGGAGGCGACGAGCACGATGGTCATCGGCTTCCTGGCGGTGCTGGCCTCCCCCAGCGCCGTGGTGGACTGGGCCATGGGCGGCAGCCCCTCCAACTGGCTCACCATGGGCGTCCCCATCGACTCGGTGCGCGAGTTCGTCACGATGATCCAGGTGCTGCTCATCCTCAACGCCATCGCCGCGATGTTCATCCTCCCGGCCATCTACTCGGTCTGGCTCCGCTGGCGCCAGTCCGAGAAGCTCCGCCGCGAGAAGGAGGGGTGGCAGGAGTAGGAAAGAGCCAAAGGCGCAGGGCGCATGGCGCAAGGATTGAGGCGCGAGGGACAAGGCGCAAGGGGCAAGGTGTACGAACAGGGGAGAACCGACTTCCCCCCTTGCGCCCTGCGCCCCATATCCAAAGCCTTATATCGGTAGATATCGATAATCGGTGATGTGCCCGGGGCGCAGGCCCGGGGCATCTGTTTGGGGGAAAGGGCGGAAGATACGAGGAGTCGTGACAGGATGAAACGGATATGGGCCGCGTTCGCGGTACTGATCGCAGCAGCGATGTTGATTGCAGGATGCCCGAGCACCCCCGAGAACAAGAACCCGACCGCCGGGATCACCGTCAGCAGGTACATACTCTTTGTCGGCGGCACCGTGGACTTCAACGGCTCCACCTCGAAGGACCCGGACGGGAAGATCAAGTCGTACACCTGGGACTTCGGCGACGGCACCGCCCCCAACACCACCACGAGCAAGGGCGTCGCGCACACCTTCTCCTCGCCGGGCGCGTTCAACGTCAGCCTCCAGGTCAAGGACGACAAGGGCGCCAAGTCCAAGACCGTGAACGAGATAATTGTGGTCGCCCCGCTGCCGACGGTCTCCACCAACATGACCCTGACCATGACCAACCTGACGTTCTCCATCGACACCTCGGCGCTCGGAGGCCGGATAACCGAGTACTCCTGGAACTTCGGCGACGGCACGGCGGTGGCCAAGGGGGCCTCCGTGGAGCACCCCTACATCGAGAACGGCACCTTCAGGGCCACCCTCACCGTGTCCTACAATGGCCAGACCGCCGCCACCACGCTGGACATCAAGGTGGAGAACCAGGCCCCCACGGCCAACATCACGATAAGCTCCCAGCCCCCGCACCTGAGCAACAAGCTGATAACGTTCAGCGGCTACCCGTCCGGCGACCCCGACGGGAGCATCAAGAACTGGACCTGGGAGTTCGGCGACAACACCAACGACTACGGGATGAACGTGACGCACAGCTTCAAGAAGCCCGGGACCTACCCCGTGAAGCTCACCGTGACCGACAACGACGGGGCCACCGGCACGACCACGGTCAGCCTCAATGTCGAAAAGGACCTGATCATCACAGAGGTGACGATAGCTTCCTACAAGGACGACAACAACGTAAGCCATGCGAACGTCACGATCAAGTTCGACAACAAGGGCGACGCCAAGGTCGCCGGGAGCATCAACATCACCGTGAAGTCCTACCAGTCCGACAAGACCACCTTCATCGAGGAGAAATCCAAGTCGACCACGGGGCTCGTGGACAACGACTCCACAGGGAACACGGTTACCGTCAGGGAGCTCGAGGTGTCCAACATAGATCCGGACACGACCCAGTACTGGGTCGAGCTGTCCTACATGGACAACGCGATAGACAGCGGCTGGTACCCGAAATAGAGGCGGCAGGCAGAGGGCAGCGGGGAGCGGTGGACGGACGGATCCGTTCCGCCACCGCTCCCCGCTCCCCTTCACTCCCGCTGCCTGTTGCCTGATGCCCATACCCCCCCTGCTGCCCGCTGCCTTCCAAAATGGATATATTCGACCACGGTCATTTGTAACACGGTCGGCGGCGAGCGCGCATGGTGGAGGGGCCTTTCAGGCTGGACGGCCTCCGGTACACCGAGGGGGAAGGGCCGGGCGGGCCGGAGTGCCGAAAGCAGGTGCGGGTGGTCCGCACGGTCGAGACCGAGGTCCGCCGCGACCCGGGAGATGGCGGCCGACGGCCACCTGGAGGGACCTGGTCGTGATGAAGGACCTGCTTCTCGTGCAGGTCGAGGCTGAAACAAGACAAGACCCGGTACCCGGGCGGGAACCTTGGGGATCATTCGGCCCAAATTATATATACCCGCCGGTGCACAACGACTCCGCATGGACCGCACCCGCGCCATGGCTCTGGCAATCCTGCTTTCGGCCTCCGGGCTCGCACTCCCGCAGCCCGCCGCGGCCGCCACCTCGATCACCTGGCACGACTTCGAGGAGGGGATGAATCTCTCGCTCAACAAGCGGGTGCCGGCGCTGGTCGATTTCTACACCGACTGGTGCACCTGGTGCAAGGAGATGGACAAGAACACCTACTCCGACGATCGGGTCATCGACCGGACCGACGGCCTCGTTTGCATCAAGGTGGACGGGGACGCCCGGCCCGACCTGGTGGCGAGGTTCAAGGTCGACGGCTACCCGACGACCGTCTTCCTGAACCCGGACGGCTCCGAGAAGCACCGCGTGGTCGGCTACAAGGCCCCCGACGATTTCCTCAAGGAAATCGATTACGCCCTCGACCGGGGTCCCCTGCCCGCCACTAGCGACACAGGCCCCTGCACGTTCGCCCTGCTGCCGCTTCTGCTCCTCCCGGCGATCGCGGCGGTCGGGTGGAGGGCGGCCGGCCGGTGAGCCCGGACGGCCCGTGGGCTTTCGGCAAGGAAAAAGAAAGTCCCCGAAAGAGAACAGGACCGGCGGGGACTACCTGCGCCGTCTCCCCGCCAGTATGATGAGGAACCCGAGCACCGCCACCACGACGAGCAGCTCGAACCCGGGCTCGTACCACTGCCGCTCCTCCGTGAGATCGACCGACGTTATCTGAGAGGTGATGAGCCCGGCGTCCTGGCCCTCGATTATGACCTTGACGGTGTGCGTGCCGGCCGAGGTGATGTTCCACTTGTAGACGAAGTCCCGCGTGGTGTTCGCCCCGACCGTGACGTTTTCGGAAACGATTACCACCAGGCCCTCCTTGACCGTCAGGAACACGGTGCCGGCCTCCTCGCCGCTGTTTTTCAGGTTCACGGTCAATGTCACGACGGCCTTGTCGCCGAAGTGCACCTTGTAGCTCTTGCGCGCCGGGTCCACCTTGACGAGCTCGATGGAGGGCTTGGGCTGGGGCTTGACGATTATGTCGTTGATCGATTCGAAGATGTTGTTGAACTCGTTGGATTCCTCGGCGAGCGGCGAGTGCTCGGCGTCGACCTCGACCTTGAGCCGCAGGTTCTGCCCGGTCATCGACGGCCGGACGGTCCAGTTGACCGACATTGTCTGTCCGTTGGCGAGGTCCAGCCCCCTGACCAGGTAGGGCAGCTCGGTGCCCAGGTCGAACCTCACGGTGAAGTTCTGGGCGATGGCCTTGCCGTTGTTGGCAATGACCGCCACGACCGAGTACTCGTTGCCCACGACCATGTCGCGCGTCACCTCGACGCTGACAACCACGAGGTCCGGCCGCTGGGGCACGATGGTGAGGACCCTGACGGAGGCGTTCCGTGTCTCGTTCTCCCACATCGGGTTGACGAACACGGCGATGAAGTCCATCATCGTGTCGTTCTCACCGATATCGGGCACGAAGGTCGTGTTGGCCCAGGCCGGGACGTCCAGCCGGACGTTGACCTTCTTGATGGCCAGGGGGTACGTGTTCACGTCATTGAGGAAGAAGCGGACCTCCTGGTTGTAGGCGTCGGCGCTGCCGGTGTTCTCGAGCCTGGCCGAAAGCTGGATGGTCTCGCGGCTCTTGACCGTTCCGGGCGTGGCCTTGAACTCGGTCATGTTGACCTGGGGCGTCTTGGGGATGACGAGCAGGTCGCTGGTGGTCGCCGAGGCCTTGGGGTCGGACGAGCCCGGCACCCTGACGGTGAAGTTGTGCCTTCCCGGCTCGGCGTCGGAGGAGTCCCAGGAGAACTGGAAGTTCACATCCTGGTCCTTCATGGGCACGTTGACGAGCTTGGTGTAGTTGGCCATCGTCGGGCTGGTCGCCTTGTCGACGAGGAACCAGACCTCCTCGTCCGCCGCGGCCTTGGTCCCGTTGTTGCGCAGCTTCCCTGAAATGAGGACGCTTTCGCCCTGCAGGACCTGGCTCTCGTCCATCTCCAGCCTGTACACGTAGACGTTCGGCGCTGGGTAGCTCAGGGTGATGGGCTGGGCCTCGCCGCGGTCGCCGCTGCTCACAACCTCCACCTTGATTATGAACACGCCCGCCTGCATGTTGGTCGTGTCCCAGTAGTAGGGCACCTCGGCCACGGTCTGGTTGTCGAAATCCAGCGGCCCCGGGTACTCCTTCGCGCCGCCGGGCAGGAGCTGGGTCCCTATCAGGAACCTGACGGTGTCGCCGATCGGGCTCGCCTTGGTGCCGTCGTTCTTCAGGTAGGCCGTTATCGTGACGTTGTCGCCCACCAGGGCGGCCGGCTGGATGTCTATCCGGTCGACGAACACGTGGGGCACGGGAACCGGCTTGATCGTGATGTCCTTGAAGGCCCGGTTGTTGGTCAGGTCATCGTCGCCGGACTGGAGCTCCGTCAGCGTTACGTTGATGGTGTGGTCGCCAATGGCCACATTGGAGGTGTCCCAGAGGACCTCGTACTGGACGGAGTCCTGGGCCGGGACGGGCACGGTCAGGTTGTCGTTGAAGATGAAGATGTTGCTGTCGTCGTAGAGGATCATCACGTTGACCTTGGCCGAGTCCATGTCCCCGTAGTTGTGGATGGTCAGGTTGATGGCGACGGTCGCGCCCTGGATGGCCTCGGTCACCGCGTTCCCGTCGACCCTGAGGATGATATCGCCCGAATCGAGTCCGGCATCGGCACCGGGGCTCCTCGGGCCGGCGGCAAGACCCAGGGCGGCCGACCCGGCCGCACCGAACAGGAATGCCGCCACGCAAACGCAGGCTCCAACCCTTTTCAGTGTAGACTTCATCGCATCACCCATGTTAGGAATGGAGGCTCTAATGATTTTAACCTATATAATAATTCTCATTGCCGGAACCGAAAGGCTATTATTTCAATATCACTAGTAGAGATATTTAATATTTTTATCAAGGCGCAAGGCGCAGGGGGTGGCCGCACTTGGGGCAGAGCAACCACCTGGGCTTGGTCTCGGCGTGGCACTTGGGGCAGCGGTCCCGGTCCGCCTCGAGGCTCTCGGCGATGTCCATGGCCTTGCTCGCGTAGTTCACCGCGTCCGGGAAAAGGCCCTGCTGGAGCATGCTCTCGGCCTTGGCGAGCTGGCGCTCGGCGACCGAGATGTCCATCCCGCTTTGGGCCAATGTCCCGAGCATGAGCCGGCAGGACTCGATGGCCTCCCGGGCCATGTCCTCCATCTCCCCCTCCTCCTCCTCCTCCTCTGACGCCACCTTCGCCACGCGGGGCTGTGAACCGTGGAGGCCCGGCCTCCTTCCGCCCTCGGCCGCCCGCACCTCGGGCGGCGGCGGGCCCAGGGCGCGCACTATCCTGGGTGCGATGTGCTCCTTCCTGCCGGGCTGCCTTGCCGGCCCCCCGGCCGCGGCCACCGGCTCGCCGGGAACGTCGCTCGGGTCCCCGGGCTCCTCCTCCATCTCCATCGCCGGGAACATCGGTCCCGACGGTCCCGGCCCGGGGCCCTCGGGCACCCTCTTCCTCGACTTCAGGAAATCGAAGAACCCCGCCAGAGCGGGCAGCGCCAGCGAACCGGCCCACCCCCCCACCAGGACCAAACCCTCCATCCCCATCCCCCAATCCCCGACGTGTCCATTCCATAAGTATGGACAGTATAAATAACTTACACGAAAGGGTAAAAGGGGCAGGGGGGAGCGGTGGACGACGGTCGTCGTCCCGTCCCTGCCCCCCCCTGCCCGCTGCCCGCTCTCCTTCCCTCCCCTCTCACCAATCGGGCCTTGGGACAAT
>VGTL01000099.1 GCA_016874675.1 Methanobacteriota archaeon
GAGACAGTACCTGGGACGCAATGTCTATGTAATCATCCGTCGTCCGAAGAAGGAATAGACGGCGGTAGGGGTTGTTACCGCATCGGGCAGGGTGGGGGATCAGCTAATTGTGTCCCACAGCCACGTACCAGAATAAATATATTAAGGAGGCCGCATCTAAAGTTGCAATGCCGGATGCGCCGGCAGGGAAAGGAGATCCCGTGACATCCCGCTCATCCCGCTTCATCCGGGGGTCGCTGGCCGCGATCCTCGTCGCCTCGATGCTTCTGACAGCGATACCGCCCGGGGTGCTCGGCGCCGCCCCGCCCGGCGGAGAGGGCGTTGCGGCCAAGCCGGTGCCGAAGGTCGACGGCTACGTGGACCCCTCCACCGTCACGCCCAAGTTCTGGGTGGAACCGGCGCCCTACACTCCCCCGCCCGCCACCGCCGCCCGGGAATCCGGCCGGGCCACGGACGCCCACGCCGTGCTCGTGGGCATCAACGCCTATCCGAGCTCGCCCCTGCAGGGGTGCATCAGCGACATAACCGCGATAAGGGACCAGCTCGTCAACGTCTACGGCTGGGAGAACTCCAACATCCACTTCATCACCGACTCGGCGGCCACTCCCGACAGGATAATCTCGGAGCTGCGCTGGCTGGTCAACGTGACCGGTCCCTCCGGCCAGGCCCTGTTCTCGTTCAGCGGCCACGGGAGCGCCCACACCATCTACGCCTACCCGATGAACGGCGTCACTGACAGCGAGGTGGCGGCCGAGTGGGTCAGGCTCAACTCCTCCGACAACGTGCTCATAATGGACAGCTGCTTCTCGGGCGCCAACACCGCCGTCAACATCAGCCAGCCCCCCACGGTCTCGATGATGGCCTGCGGGCCCTCCGAGACCGCCTCCGACGGGAACACGTTCACGAAGGCCTGGGTGGAGGGCCTCGGCACCACCGAGTGGGGCAACGTGGAGCAGGCCTTCCAGTACGCATACAACAAGGTGCAGGGCTGGCAGCACCCGGTGATGTGGGACAACTTCCCCGGCGACATGATGCTTGGGCGCAAGCCGCCCGTCATCGCTCCCCTGCCGGAGCTCCACGGCACGGAGGACACCCCGCTGAGCTTCACGTTCACGCCCTACGAGAGCGACCCGGTCGACGGCAACGAGCTGCTCGCCTGGAGCGTCGGCTCGTGGGACCCGCTCGCCATCCGGTCCGTCTCGGGCCAGAACGGCCAAAACGACACGCTGACGTTCACCCCGGCCAGGGACTGGTACGGCCGGACGAACCTGTCATTGGTGCTGCGCAACAGCGCCGGCCGGACGGCGAAGGCGGTGCTCTGGCTCTCGCTGGCGCCGGTGAACGACCCCCCCTGCGTCACGCGGCTGGACCGGTTCTGGCCCGAGGTGGAGCGCACGAAGGAAGTGAAGCTCGTGGTCTACGGCGGCGACGTCGACGACCTCCAGTCCACGCTGGCCGCCCGGGTCGAGTTCCGGCCCCCTGGGGGCGACTGGACGGACATCGGTGCCTCCGCCGAGTTCGTCACCAACCGCTGGGAGGTCGTTTTCAGCCCGCCGGCCAGAACGCCAGTGGGGGACGCCGACCTCCGGGCCCGGCTGGCCGACCGGGAGGGCTGGGGGGAGTGGCTCGCCGCCCCGGCCTTCATCAGAATCCTCAACAGTCCGCCGGTCGTCTCCTCGCTCTTCAGCGCGGCGCCGCTCGTCCACCGCACCCTGCCGCTGAGGGTCGTGGCCCTGGGCTCCGACGCCGAGGACGCAAGAGAGGTCCTCGAGTGCGACTTGTCCGTCAGGTCCCAAAACGACACGCGCTGGACCGCCCTCCGGGGAGCGCGCCTCGAGAACGGCTCCTGGGAGGTGCTCTACACTCCCGCCGCGGGAGCGACCCTGGGACCCTACGACGCCCGGGCCCGCCTTCGCGACCTGGACGGCGCCTCCGGCGACTGGAGGGTGGCGTACGGCCTCTTCCGGGTGGAGAACGCCCTGCCGGTGCTCCGGGGGCTCGAGCTCTCGGCCCCCTCTGTCGAGCGCGGCCGCAACCTGACGGTGACGGTGACCGGCGGCGACGTCGAGGACCCGGTCGCCGCGGTCACCTGCTTGGTCCAGTACATCGGCCCGGCGGGCACCTGGGCGCTCGTGGAGGGCGTCAGGGCGGGTCCAGACCGCTGGACCGCGACATTCATGCCCGACGCCTCCTTCAGGACCGGGACCTACGGCTTCCGGGCCAACCTCCGCGACAGCTCCGGCCAGACCAGCGGCTGGTTCTACCAAAACTCCAGCCTGGAGGTCAGCAATAGCCCCCCGGCGGTCTCGGCGGTCTCGTTCTCCGCAGGGAGCCTGCTGCGCGGCCAAGACATCAGCGTCCATGTCGAGGGCGCCGACTACGAGGACCGCGGGTTCATCCTGCAGTGCGCCCTGGAGTACCGCCCGCCGGGCGCCGGGGACTGGGCGTCCGCCCATCTCGAGGGACCGGTGAGCGACCCGCGCGGCACGGCCTGGGACTGGGTGTTCTCGCCCCCCGCCGGCCTCCCGGCCGGGAAGTACGAGTTCCGGTCGCGCATTCGCGACCGCGACGGGGACTGGGGCGCCTGGTACGTCCCGGAGCGGACCGTCGAGGTGAGAAACAACCTGCCCGTGGCGCGCATCGCGCAGACCGCAGCGGTCGTGAACGAGGGCGTGCCGCTGGCGCTCGACGGCTCGGGCTCCTCCGACATGGAGGGCGCCCTCTCGCTCGGGTGGGACCTCGGCGACGGCTCGACCGCCGCCGGGGAGAGCGTCAGCCACTCCTACGCCAAGGGCGGGCCCATGACCGTCACCCTGACGGTCACGGATTCGGACGGCGCCACCGCCACCGCGACGGTGAGGCTCCGGGTGAACCTGCTCCCGTCGGCCCAGGCCCTGGCCGCCCAGCGCGGCGGGGTCCGGGACTTCCGGGTCGACTTCGACGCGACGGCGTCGGTCGACCCCGAGGGCGCCCTGGCCTACTGCTGGGACCTCGACATCGCCCGGGACACCTCGGGCGACGGCATTCCGGACAACGACGCCGACTCCATATCGCCGGCCCCGACCTTCGACTACCGCCGGGCCGGGACCTTCCAGGCCCGGCTCACGGTGACGGACTCGGACAACGCCACGGCCACCACCCTGCTCGTCGTCAAGGTCCGCCAGGTGGACGAGGACACGGGCTGGATGGTGACGCTGGGCCTGGTCGCCGCGGTGATGGTGGCGGTGGCGGCCGCGGCGGCGGTGATGGCGAGGCGCAGGGGAGGCAGGGGGCCCCCGGGGGAGCCCTCCGGCCCCGCAATGCCTTAAGAACCCGGAACGCGATTCCCGGTCTGGTGAGACCTGCGTCCGCGGTGCCCCTCCCGGTGGTCCTCGTGCTTCTCCTGGCAGGGCTCCCCCTGCCCGCCTCGGCGGGCATCGGGGGCGGCTCGACGCTGACGGTGAGCAGCCAGACCCAGATGCTGCTCCAGCAGGGCGGCGGGTACGTCGACTGGGAGATCTCCGGCCCGGTGGCGGTGGAGGTGCGGCGCAATGTCGACCAGAACCTCGGCGACGGCGACGGGAACATCACTCCCGCGGAGGCCCAGTCCTACGCCAACGAGATAGACCTCGTCTTGGAGAACTACATCTTCTACGGCAGCGCCCGCATAGTCCGCAGCGCCCTGCTGAACAAGGACATCGAGACCGACACGGCCGGGCTCATCGGCCCGGTGAACTCCAGCCGGGCGATAGAGATCCATTTCACGTTCAGCGCCAACCTCCGCTCCGAGAGCGGGACGGTCAACTTCGGCGACCTGCGCATCCCCACCGCCCCCTTCCGGGCCCTCCGGGGCGACCCCAACCAGACCTTCGAGGGCGAGCTCCGGTGGCGGCACACCGAGATAGCGGTGGGGATGGCGAGCTTCTCGGCGGTCGACGCCGACCGGGGGCGGTTCAGCCGCTTCCGGGGGCCGGGCATCGAGGTGCTCTGGTACGACCTCGAGGGGCGGAACCTGACCAGCACCGACCAGGCGCGCTTTGATACGTTCAGCGTCGTGCAGTGCCCCCTGGAGCTCTTCGTGGTGCTCTGCGTCTTCGCGGTGGTCGCCGTGTGGTTCCCCCGCCACTTCATGAGGTCCGGGAAGAGGCTCAAGGTCCGCTGGCTGCACCTTCTTGTCATACTGCTCGTGGTGGTCGCCCTGGCGCTCTTTCTGGCCGGCGCCGACGGGGCGGTGGTGTGGACCGTCTCCCCGCTTCTGGCGGTGCTGAGCTACGTCCTCTCGTGGGGCATCTATTCGGCCGGATGGAAGGGCATCGCCAGATCGTCGGTGCCGGAGGTCCCGGCCCGCGCGTCCCCGGAGCCGGCCCGCCGGGAACGGGGCGTCGAGGAGGGGGCCGTAGGTGCCGGGGAGCCCCCGGTCTCCCGGGTGATATCGGCCCGCCAGTGGGCCGACTACCTTCCGGTCGTGGAGGGGACGCCGGTGGGCTCCGGGCCCGGCCGGCCGGCCCCCGAGGAATCCGGGGCATCACCGGGCGCGCTCGCCGGTCCCCCCCGGCACCCGGCACCCGGCAATCGCCGCGACCTGCGCTGCCCCAGGTGCAAGGCCACCTTCGCGGTCGACGACCCGGGCACCCGTCCCCTCCCGATAAAGTGCACCATGTGCGGGGCCGAGGGCGTTTTGAGGAAATGAGGGCGGCTCACTCCGCCCATCTGCGGTAGAGCCGGTTTTCGATTCCAAGCGTGTCGAGCACCCGCCCGGCGATGAAATCGACCAGGTCCTCGACCTTCCCCGGCCTCCCGTAGAACGCCGGCGCCGCCGGCAGCACGACCGCGCCCGCCTCCGCCAGGGCGGCGAGGTTGCGCAGGTGGATCGACGACAGGGGCGTCTCGCGCGGGACCACGACCAGCCGGCGCCGCTCCTTGAGCGCCACGGACGCCGCCCGCGTGATGAGGTTGTCGGATAGGCCGCAGGCGACCTTGGCCGCCGTGGACATCGAGCAGGGGCATATGACCATCGCGTCGAACGAGCGGCTGCCGGAGGCTATCGGGGCCGCCAGGTCGTCGTTGGAGAAGGTGCGGGTGGCGAGCCTCTTGACGTCCTGTGGTCTCTTGCCGGTCTCCAGCCGGAGGACCTTAGCGCCGTCCGCCGAGAGGACCAGGCTGGTTGCGGCGCCGGCCGCCTTGAGCGCCTCGAGTAAGCGAACGCCGTAGGCGATTCCCGAGGCGCCGGTGATTCCCACTACGATGTGCATGAACTCACTCCGGTTTGTTGGATGAGGGGGCAAGGCGCATGGCGCAGGGCGCAAGGGACGAGGGCGCAAGGGCCAAGGCGCATGGCAAAAGGCATGCTGCGGCATGTTTCTCTCCTTGCCCCTCGCTCCTCGACCCTTGCGCCTTCGGCCTTGCGCCTCGCGCCTTCGGCCTTGCGCCTTCCATCTATGCGCCTTCCATGAACGCTCTGTACGCCCTCTGCGCGCAGAGCAGGTCCGCCTTGCTCGCAAGCTCCATGGGGGCGTGCAGGCTCAGCACGCACGGCCCGAGGTCTATGACGTCGAGCCCGTGCTCGGCGATGAACTTGGCTATCGTGCCGCCGCCGCCCTCGTCCACCTTGCCCAGCTCGGCGGTCTGCCAGGGAATCTTCCTTTTGTCCAGCATCCGCCTTATCTTCCCGGTGAACTCCGCCGAGGCGTCGGAGGAGCCGCCCTTGCCGCCCGAGCCGGTGAACTTGGTCACCACGACGCCGAAGCCCAGCCGGGCGGCGTTCTGGGGCTCGTGCACGTCCTTGAAGACCGGGTCCAGCGCCGAGGTGGTGTCGCCCGACAACGCCTCGGAGGACTCGAGGGCGCCGCGCAGCGCGCTCTCCCGGTGCTCGCCCTCCTGGAGCTCGAGCATACGCCCGATGAAGCTGACCAGGAGGCGGGAGCGGGCGCCGGTGTTGCCCTCCGAGCCGATCTCCTCCTTGTCGAAGAAAAGGGCGACCGCGGTGCGCCTGGGGGTCCCGAGGGCGCAGGCCGCGTCGAGGGCGGCGAAGGCGCACACGCGGTCGTCCTGGCCGTAGCCCATGACCAGCGAGCGGTCCAGCCCCACGTCGCGGGACCTGCCGGCCGGGACCAGCTCCAGTTCGGCCGACGAGAAATCGGCCTCGGTCATCCCGTAGGCGGTGTTGAGAAGGTCGAGCGCGGCAAGCTTGGAGCGGCACTTGGCCTTCCTGTCCTTTTGGGTCGGGAGGGTGGCGAGTATGGCATGGAGCTCCTCTCCCTTGAACCCCTCGTCCAGGTGGCGCTTGGCCTGCGATTGCCGAAAGAGGTGCGGGGCGACGTCCTCTATCGTGAAGACAGGGTCGTCGGGGCCCTCGCCGATGTTGATGTCGACCTCCCGGCCGTCCCTGAGCACCACCTTTCCGTGGAGCGCCAGCGGAATCGTCGCCCACTGGTACTTCTTGATGCCGCCGTAGTAGTGCGTCCTCAGGAGCGCTATCTTCGTCTCGCTCTCTTCAAAGAGCGGGTTCTGCTTGAGGTCCAGGCGGGGCGAGTCGATGTGGGTGGCGACCACCGAGACGCCCTTCGAGGGGGGCTCCTTCCCGAGGACGGCGAGCACTATGCACTTGTTCTTCCAGACATAATGGAGCCTGGTCCCGGGCGTCTTGGGCGTCCCCGGGCCCAGGGGCAGGAAGCCCTTCGCCTCGGCATACCTCTTGATGGCGAGCACGGCCTCGCGCTCGGTCTTGGCCTCGTCGAGGAACTTGCGGTAGGCCGTGGCGAGCGCGCCGGCGGAGGCCTTCTCCCGCGCCGGCAGGAGGTCCCAGGCGTGCTCCTTCTTCATCGCGAGCCGGTCTTCGAGCTTGGACTTTCGGGGCATGGCAATCCCGTCACCGGATGCGGCGGGAGTCTATTCAATGTTGCGACCTCTTTTTATTATATCCCCTTGCGGATTCGCCCCTGGTGATGGGTCGATGAAGCGCATCGGGCTTTTCTGCTCCGGCGGGGACGCTCCCGGGATGAACGCGGCGATACGGGCGGTGGCGCGGGCCGCGATATTCCACGGGATGGAGGTGGTCGGTATAATGCGAGGCTACAAGGGCATGATCGCCGGCTCGTTCAGGCCCCTGGACGCCCGCTCGGTCTCGGGCATAATAAGCCACGGCGGGACCATACTGCGCACGGCCCGCTGCCCGGAGTTCCTGTCCTATAAAGGCCGCAAGAAGGCCTTCGAGCAGCTGAGGAAGGCCGGCATCGAGGGCCTGGTCGCCATCGGCGGCGACGGCACGTTCCGGGGGGCGCACAGGTTCACCTCGGAGTTCGACATCCCCGTGATAGGCATAACGGGCTCGATAGACAACGACTGCTTCGGCACCGACTACACGCTGGGCTTCGACACCGCGGTCAACATCGCCCTCGACGCCATCGACCGGCTGCGCGACACGGCCGCCTCCCACGACCGCATCTTCTTCGTCGAGGTCATGGGCCGCCGTAGCGGCGCCATTGCCCTCTGGAGCGGCCTGGCCGGCGGCGCCGAGGCCGTCTTCATCCCCGAGTCGCGAGAGAACCTGAGGGCCGTGGCGCGCGAGCTGGTCGAGGGCCGCAGGAGGGGCAAGACCTCCGCCATCGTGGTCGTGGCCGAGGGAGAGGAGGCCGGCGGGGCGTTCGAGATCGCCCGCAAGTTCAAAGGGCTCACCGGGCTGGACTACCGGGTGACGATCCTGGGCCACATCCAGAGGGGCGGCTCCCCGACGGCGTTCGACCGCATCCTGGGCACGCGCAGCGGCGTCGCGGCCGTGGAGGCCCTGCGCCGGGGCAAAAAGAACCTGATGGTCGGCGTCCGCGACGGGAAGATGGTCCTGGTCCCGTTCAGCCGGATGTGGAACCGGCGAAAGGTCCCCGACCTGGGCTGGCTCGGGCTGGTCAAGATGATGTCCGTTTGAGAAAGGGAGATAAGCCCCCAGCGCGATTTATCGGCGATGAGCCGCCGCCCGCTCGCCCTGGCCCAGGTCTTGATCCTGAGCCTGGCCGCCCTGCTTCCCCCCGTTTTGGCCTCCCTCTCAGGCGACGGGGAAGGGGGCCCTCCGGCGCAGGCTCCGGGCGTCGCTACCCCCGGCGGGTTTCCGTCGTCCCCTGCACCCTGCACCCTGCACCCTGAACCCTCGTCCGCCCGCGGCCGCGCGACCGGCATCGCCATATGGCACCCGGAAACGGTCCTCCGGGCCGGCTCGCCCCTCAACGCCGTCGCCGCCGGCGATGTCGTGGCGGACATTCCCGGCAACGAGACCTTCGCCGTGGACGCCTCGGGGCGGCTCTGGATGGCCTGGAGGGAGGACTACGCCTGGCGCTCCGGGGTGCTCTGGAACACTTCGGGGAACCTCACCTCGCTGGCCCTGAGCGAGCTGGACGGCGCAAGCGACGGGCCGGAACTGGCATTGGGCGCGGCGCTGGCCAACGGGACGGGCGCGGTGTTCGTGGTCTCCGGCGCCGGCGGCCGGGCCTCCGCAAGGCAGGTGCTCGCCTCCTCCGCCCCCGTGCTGGCAGTCGCCGCCGGCGATGTACTGGCGGAGGTCGCAGGGACGGAGCTCGTCGTCCTCGACGGCGGGGGGAACCTGAGCGTGGTGCTCCCGGGCGCCCCCGCCGGGGGACCAAAAAACATCTTGCGGCTGCCGGGCGCGACCTGCCTGCTGGTCGCCGACCTGGACGATTCCACCCCGGGCGGGGAGGTGGCCGCGGGGACCTCCACGGGCGAGGTCCTGGAGCTCTTCTGGGACGGCCTGGCCTGGCAGGAGCGGGGCATCTGGGCGGCCCCCTCGGCGATCTCCGCCCTGGCCTTCGGGGAGGCCGACCCGCTCCACGAGGGGCCGGAGCTGGCGCTGGCGACCGGCGGGGGCGAGGTCACGGTCCTGGCACGCCTGGACGACGATTGGAGCGGCCGGACCGTCTGGAGCTCCGCCGGGGCCGTCCCGGCGCTGGCTATCGGGGACGCCGACGCCGACGCGCCCGGCAACGAGCTCGTGGCGGCCTGCCCGGACAACATCACGCGCCTTCGCTGGGACGGGAGCGCCTGGGACCGGGCGGTCCTCTGGGAGCGCTCCGGCCCCTCCGGGCGGCTCCTGGTCTCCGAGGTGGACGCCGACCACGCCGGCAACGAGGCTCTCGTGGCGGGCCAAGACGGCATTCTCTCGTCACTGGGGCTCTACCACCCCGGTTTCGCCCTGACCGCCATCGACGCGCGGCTGACGCTCGCGGGCGGGGAATCCGCCGCCTTCGGGCTCCGCCTCACGCCCTTCGACAAGCTCGGCGGGAACGTGACCCTGACCGTGGGGACCCTGCCGGCCGGAATCGCGGTCGCAGGGAGCCCCGGGCCCGTGGCCCTGGCGCCGCCCAACGTCAGCGCGACTCTGGAGCTGTCCGTGGCCGCCTCCGTGGCCAACGGGGAGCGCCGGTTCCTGGTCACCGCCACCCACCCGGCCGGGCTTTTCGATTCCGTATGGCTGTCGCTGGTCCTGGAACGCACTCTGGACCTGAACCTCTTCCTGGCCGCCCGGAGCGCCCAGGCGCAGCCCGGCTCCGCGGCCGTCTACACGGTCACCTTGGAGAACTCCGGCACGGTCAACGACAGCTACCTCCTCGAGGCCCGGGTGGAGGGCGGCTGGGCGGTGCATTTCCCGGCCGGGAACTCCACCGGAAAGCTCGCGCCCGGACAGAACCGGAGCCTGGAGCTGCGGGTGATGGTGCCCGGGGACGCCGGCGGACGGACGGTCAAGCTCTCCGTCAACGCCTCGTCGGTCGCCTCGCCCACGGTGTCGAAGACGGCCTCGATGAGGCTCGTCGTCCCCCAGAAGGGCGCCCCCTGCGGCCTGATCCTTCTGCCGGCGGGGCTCGTGGGGACGGCATTCATGCTGGGAAGAACAGGAAATAAAAAGGAAGAAAATTAAAAAAAAGGGGTTATTGGCCGATCAGTTCTCGATCAGCCAAGACTCGGCCCAGTCGCTGTTGGCCACGACATGGATCGCGATCCTGCCCACGCCGCCTGCGGCTGCCCCGGGTATGAGGCAGGAGGCGTCGAAGGTGCCGTCACCCGTGGTGCCGGCCTTGCCCTCCCAGAGCTTGTAGCTTGCCGAGCTCTGGTTGAGCTGGACCACGATGTCCATCGCCGCGTCGATGCTCATCCATGTTGCGGTGCCCTCGTTGTAATACTGGACGTATCCCCGGATGGTGAAGGGCTTGCCCTTCGGCCAGGAGATCGCCTGGTCGCCGCCGGGGAAAGAGCCGTCGGGGTTGGTGAACTGGCCGGCCTCGACGAAGGTCAGTATGACCCGGGTGGCCGCCTTGATCTTGTCGCCGCCCTGCTGGTTCTGACCGTTGCCCTGGCCCTGGCCGCCGTTGCCCTGCTGGCCCTGGCCCTGGTTCTGCTGGCCGCCCTGCTGCTGGCCCTGGCCCTGGCCCTGCTGCTGGCCCTGGCCCTGACCCTGCGCTCCACCCTGACCCTGGCCCTGCTGGCCGCCCTGCTGGCCCTGGCCCTGGTTCTGGCCGTTGCCCTGGCCCTGGCCCTGACCCTGGCCCTGGCCCTGGCCCTGGCCCTGGCCCTGACCCTGGCCCTGACCCTGGCCCTGGCCCTGGCCCTGGCCCTGACCCTGGCCCTGGCCCTGGCCCTGACCCTGGCCCTGACCCTGGCCCTGACCCTGGCCCTGACCCTGG
>VGTL01000100.1 GCA_016874675.1 Methanobacteriota archaeon
CTGGCGCAAGCTCGTCTCGTCGGGCGGGAGGACGACCGGTTTCCAGTCGGTCGGCGACCTCAATTTCAGGGGGCTGGCCTCCCTGCTCTCGAAGGAGCTGGCGCCCCTGCAGGAGAGCTTCGCCCGCGCCGGCCTGCACCATCCCGCATTGCTGTGCGCCCCCGTCTGGGGGATGAGAAGCTTCCCGGGCCGGGGCCGTTCGCCTCAGAGCATGATCCGGAAGCCACCGAAAAGGCTATAACGCATCCAACGCCATCCATTCGCCGTCGGGGCGTCCTGAATGCGACCAATAGCACAATTGGCCTTTGTATCGCTGGTCTGCTCTCAATTGCTCGCCGCCGGGGCCAATATCGACACATTCTCGAACGGCAGCGCCAATCTCGTCATAGAACTCAGGGAGGGGGAGCTTTCCGATTCGGGATATTTCAGCCTTCCCGCGGGATGCCATGTCCTGAGCGCGACAATGAAGGTGACCGTTGCGGAGGCGACCGGACAGTATCCGGCCGGGCCCGAAGTGCTGCTCAATGATACGGTGATATGGGCGTTCAACGGGACCGGATTTGGCAGGTTCGGCCACCAGGACCGGTTCCTTGACGGGACGGATCGGTTCACCGCCGGTTTTGGGGCCGGCGGGGGGATACGCAACGCCACGGTGAGACTTCCCAAAGGCGCCCAGGTGGTGGGCGCCGCTGCCGACATCACGGTCGAAGGCCCGCGAAAGGTCCTCGAGCTTGCCAATCTCACCGGCGGGGCGGCCGGCGCGAAGCTGGGCTCCTCCGTCGCCGGGGTGGGCGATATCAACAACGACGGCTTTGGAGATTTCGCGGTCTCGTCGCCGGGATATGCCCCGGGAGCCCCGGGCCAGGGGTGCGTGCTCGTCTACCTGGGAGGTGCCTCCGTGGACACCGTGCCCGACCACGTCCTCAAAGGCGCCTTTGGCGGCGGCGAGGTCGGGGTCACATTGTCCGGGGCAGGAGATGTGGACGGCGACGGATTCGATGACGTTGTGTTCGGCTACACCTACGTTTCGAGCGGCTATACGATGATATACTACGGCGGAGACCCGATGGGCGGCGATTACGACCTGATACCTGCGGGATACGGGCCCTATGCCTCCGGCGCCGGAGATGTCAACGGCGACGGGCTCGGCGACATCATCGTGGGGGCCCCCGCCTCCGGAGTGGGCCGCGCCTACCTGTTCTTCGGGGGGGCCTCCTCGTACAGCACGCCGGACGTTACCCTTACCGGGCCCGCCAGCGGCGACCTGTTCGGCGCGGCGGTCTCGTCGGCAGGGGACGTCAATGCCGACGGATACGACGATGTCATCGTGGGTGCCTATTATGACGATGCCGGCGGCTCCGATGCCGGCGCAGCCTATGTGTTTTTCGGAGGCAGTTCGATGGACACCGAGTGGGACCTTGCGCTCCGGGGGACGGGCGCCTACGACTGGTTCGGCCGCTCCGTCTCGGGCGCCGGCGACGTGAACGGCGACGGGTACGACGATGTCGTGGTGGGTTCGGAATACGACGACACTGCAGGCAGCTACGCCGGCAGCGCCTCCGTCTTCCTGGGCGGGCGGCCGCCGGACAGCAAGCCCGATGTCGTTCTCAAGGGCCTCAATGCCGGCGACATGCTCGGACGCCCGGTGTCGGGCGCCGGCGACGTCGACGGGGACGGCATCGACGATGTCATCGTGGGCGCCAGGTACGGGGACGGGGACATCCCCAACACCGGCTCCGCGAATGTCTATCGCGGCGGCTCCCCCATGGATGCCTCCTGCGACGTGCTGCTCCACGGGGAGCTGGAGCTCGAGAAGTTCGGGCTCGCGGTCGACTCGGCGGGGGATGTCAACTCCGACGGCTGCGATGAGGTCCTGGTCGGGGCGCCGGAGTACTACAGCGGCGGCAACATGCTCGGAAAGGCCCACCTCTACTCGATGCCGGAGGGCCCCCGGGGCTCCAATGTCTCGATGGGGGGCGTGTCCTTGTGGGCCCGGCCCGGCTACTATCACGGCACGTCCGCGGTCATTGGCTTCTCCTCGCTCCTGACCTCCAGGCTGAAGTCCCTGCCGGCCACAGGTAGCGACGGGTTCGGCAATTCCTTCGTGGACCTGCCGGTCAGCCTCTCCGCCGCCACGGAAGGCAACCTCACGCTGTCGAACCTGAGCCTAGTCTACAGGCACAACGCGACCGTGCCGGACTTCTCGGGCCCGCTCAACGACTACCTGGCCGCCCACATGTCCGAGCAGGACGGCTCCGGCCGCATCGCCGTCCCTGTCGTGGTCCGCGGCGCGAGCCCGGGCCACCTGAAGCTGCACTCCCTCAGGATAGTTTGCGATTGTCCTCCGACGATACCGGAGCCCCTCCCTGATGTGGAGATGGACGAGGATACCATCGCGCCGTCCCTGCTCGACCTTTACGAATATTTCGAAGATGACCTGGATCCCGTCACCTCCTTGTCATTTAGCATCGAGGAGGTCTCCCCCGCCGGTTTGGTCAACGTGACCGTTTCCGAGGGCCGCTACATCTCGGCCGACGCCCTCACGGGAGACCTCAACGACAACTGGACGGGCGCCGTCGATGTAACGGTCAGTTGCTCGGATACCCGCGGCCTGACCACCCTCTCAGGGAGGTTCAGAATCGTCGTCCGGAACGTGAACGACCCTCCCGTGTTCACCAGCCGGCCCCCGGCCACCTGCACGGCCGGAGAGCAATATTCCTATTTCCCGGCGGCGGTGGACGGGGACGGCGACGGCACCAAGCTTAGCCTCCTCAAGGGCCCCGCGGAGATGACGCTCTCGGCGAGCGGGGAGGTTCGCTGGATACCGGTCCGGAGGGGCGAGTATGCGGTCTTGCTCGAAGCGTCGGACGGGTCGGCCCGGACGCGCCAGGACTACATCATCACCGTTCCCGACCAGATGCCCCGGATGGTCAGCATGCCCCCGAAGAACGCCACCGTCGGGGTCCCCTACGAGCACCGGATTATAGCCACGGACGACGACGGCGACCCCCTCTCCTTCAGGCTGGAGAGGGGCCCGCCGGGCATGTCGGTCTCCCCGGACGGGAGGCTCTCCTGGATGCCCTCGGGGAACGGCACGTTCGAAATCTCCATAGCGGTCGAGGACGGGGAGATGGCGGCGTACCTCAACTACACCCTCGCCCTCAACCGCCCCCCGAGGTTCGTTTCCCGGCCCGCGCTGGAGGCAACGGCCGGGGCCTCCTACTCCTACCCGGGAGGCGCCGTCGACGATGATGGGGATTCTCTCGGGTACGACCTCGTGACGAAGCCCGACGGCATGACGGTGGATCCCTCCACCGGGCTGGTGCTCTGGAGGCCCGGGCGCTCCCAGCTGGGCAATCATACCGTGAAGCTGGCCGCGAGCGACGGGCGCGGGGGCGTCTGCGAGCAATCGTTCGTGGTGACCGTCAGGCCCGTGCGCCCGGTCTGCTCCATCCTGACGCCCGGGAACGGATCGAGGGCCGCCGGCGTGGTGACGGTGGGCGGGCGCGTTGTCCCCGGTACGGGGACGGACGTCCAGGTCCGCCTTCGCGTGGACGGGGGCCCGTGGCAGCCCGTGCCGGGGACCGAGAACTGGACCTACCTTCTGGATACCCGCGGCCTGAAAAACGGCCTCCACACCATCGAGGCGCAGGTTTTCGACGGGGTCTCCTCCTCAGACGCGGCCACGCTTGCCCTGCAGGTCGACAATCCCCCGAAGCCGGGTGGCGACGGGAGCTTCCTCGCGGTCGCGGTCATCGGCGTCCTGGCCATCGCGGGAGGGCTCGCCGCCGCATACAGGATCGCGTCCAAAAAACGCCACCATGACCGATAGCAGGGGGTCAGACCAGGTCAAGCCCCAGTCTGCGCGCGTGCTCGTACGCCTCCAGGAACTCCTGCGGCCTCAGGCGCCGGCAGAGCTCGGGGTACTTCTCCTTCTCCCGCAGCACCATGTGGTCCGGGTGGTACTGGTCCATGACGTTGACGCGCAACCTGTCATTGGGTATGTTGGCCGCCACCCAATCGAGGACCGGCCTGGTGCAGCACTCGATGTGACCCGGCATGACCAGATGGCGCAGCAGTATCTCGCACTGGCCGGCCGCCAGCCGGTGGTTGCGCGACACCACCTCGAAGTAGCGGTCCACCCCGGAGAGGCGCCGGGCGCACCGGTCGTTGCCGTACTTGAAGTCGCTCAGGTAGACGTCCACGACCCCGTCCAGGACGCCCATCGCTTCCTCGGTAAGGTACATGTTCGAGTTCCAGACCTGCGCGATGTTCATATCGCGGTCCCGAAGCTCCCTCATCACCCGCAGGATGTATTCCAGATTGGAGGTCGGGTCCCCTCCGACCCAGTTGACGTTGATGCCCCCGCCCCGCTCGATGCGATCGGCCAGCGAGGCGGGGGCCATTTCAATTCCCGCGGCGGGATCCTGGCTGATGTCCCAGTTCTGGCAGAAGGCGCACTTGAAGGTGCACCCGGCGAAGAAGATGGTGTGGGAGGGCACGAGCTCCGGCTCCTCGCCGTAGTGCAGGAACTCGGAGGACACCCGGGCCCCGGGCACCCCGCAGGAGCCCGTCTTGCCGCCCCTCCGGTCGGCCCCGCAACGGCGCTCGCAGAGCCGGCAGGGCGAGGACAGCTCACCGGCCCGGAGCAGTTTCCCCTCCAGGTCGGCCTCCAGGAACCTGGCCCCGGCCCTCCCGTGGACGATTTCCCGGTACCTCTCCAGCCGGATTGCCAACACTATCGTCCGGGTAAGGGGAATCCTCCTATTTATCAGTTAGAAACTGTACCAATATTTTAAATATGTCTATGCCAATTAAAGTCCGAACGGACTTGACCGAGGGAGAGCAGCCGACGTCCCTGGTCCGGGAGGACCGGCAGGACCCGCACCGCACGCTGCTTGTACTATATATAATCACCATAATCGTCGCCGTGGCTGCGGCCGCGCTGTTCAGATGAAGGGAGACGGGAAATGACCGAAGCCGATGGGGGGAAGCTCACCGAGGCCTGGAAATACCTCACGGGGGGCACGGTCTGGGGCGTCTGCTGCGCGAACTCCGGCGAGCCTGTCTACTGCGGCAGCGCCGACAAGGGCATATACTGCTTCGAGAAGGGCGGCGCCCTCGCCTGGAAGTTCGACACCAACGGCCCCGTCTTCCGGGTGGCGACCACCGCAACGGGCGACATGGTCGTCGCCGGCTCCAAGGACGGGAACATCTACCTTCTGGACCGCAACGGCCTGCTCCTTTGGAACCACACCACGACCGGGCAGGTGCTCGCCGTCTCGCTGATAGCGGACGGAAGCCTCGTGCTCGCCGGCTCCACGGACAAGTACGTCTACTGCTTCGACCGGGAGGGCACGATGCTGTGGCGCTGCGACATGAAGAGCCCCGTGCGCTCCGTCGCCGTCTCCGACAACCAGGACATGATACTGGTCTCGTCGTTCAACAACCTGCTCACCTGCCTCAACCGCTGGGGCGAGTACCAGTGGCACGTCGAGAGCGGCCGGTACCCCTACCGGATCGCGGTCTCCCCCGACGGGGCCTACATCGCCACCGGCTCGGAGGACCGCAACGCCAGCCTGCTGGACCGCACGGGGAAGCCCCTCTGGCAGTTCCCGACCGACGGCTCGGTCAACGGCGTGGCCTTCACACCCGACGGGAAGAACGTGCTCATCGGGTCGGAGGACATGACCCTTTACATGCTGGACCTCACCGGCCGGCCGGTGTGGACGCGGGACCTCCCCAGCGAGATCACCGCCGTCTCGTGCAACCAGAAGGGGGACAAGGTCATCGCGGGCACGATGGACAGCCGCGTGACGATGCTCGAGATGCTCTCGAGCCCTGTGGTGGCCCTGGGCGAGATAGAGACCGAGATAGCCTCCGCCAAGCGGCAGGGGATAGCGATGAACGAGGTGGAGTACCTCGTCCAGTCCTCCAAGCTGCTCATGAGCGTGGGCGACCGCAAGAAGGCCAACGAGCTCTACCAGCAGGCCCGCACCGAGCTCGGGAGGGCCCAGGAGAGGCACCAGAAGCTGTCTGCCCCGGTGGTCAACTACACCGACAAGATCCAGTTCGGGATAGACTCCATGGAGCGCTCCGTGGCGTCCCTGCGCAAGGAGCAGCGCGAGGGCCGGTTCGAGCACTGCCTGGCCCTCGCCGGCAGCATCTCCGAGCAGGCCAAGTCGCTGCAGAAGGTCTACTCGGACTCGATGGAGCAGCACCTGCGCGTCCAGGGCGTGTACTCCGACTTCGAGCAGATGATAAAGGATGTCCAGGCCGAGGGCATCGAGGTCCGGGAGGCCGAAAAGTTCCTGTCGGCCGCGCTCAGCTCAATCAAGCTCGGCGACTACACAAACTCCGTGGAGATGCTCAAGAAGACCGAGATGTCCATAGTCGCCAAGCGGACGCAGTTCCGCGAGGCCGTGGAGATAATGGGCCCCATACGGTCGGTGATGAAGAGCGCCGAGCGCTTCGTGGACATCTCCGACGCCCGAAAGCTCCTGGAGGAGGCCGAGCGCGCCCTCAACGCCAGCGACACCGAGCGGGCGCGCGAGTGCGCCGGGCTGATAATGGACGTCATCGAGAAGGTGAAGGCCGAGGCCGCGCCGAGCCTCTCCCTGCGCGCCGGCTCCAGCGAGGGCCTCACGGTCAACACGAGCAAGTTCAACATCTCCATCACCAACATCGGCAAGGGCCACGCCCAGGACGTCGCCTGCGAGATAATCGGGCCCATCCGGGACTACTCCACGGGCCCCAAGAAGATCGACTTCCTCAAGGCCGGCGACAAGGCCGTGATGGCCATCGAGGTCACGGCCGACGAGCGCGACATACCCCTGGACGCCTACCTGACGGTGAGGCTCACCTTCAAGCGGGCCCTTGACCAAAAGGAGAGCCGTGCCCAGGAGCGCGCCCGGGTCATAATCGGCCCCATGATAGAGGACGTGTTCCTGATGTACCGCGACGGGCGGCTCATCGCCCACAACACCCGCAGGCTGCGGCCCGACGTCGACGGCGACATACTCAGCGGGATGCTCACGGCCGTCACCGCCTTCGTCAAGGAGTCCTTCCGGGAGGCCGACACCGAGGAGCTCAACGAGCTGCGCTACGGCAAGACCAAGATCCTGATAGAGCGGGGCGAGTACATCTGCCTCGCCGTGGTGGTGTCGGGCGTCGCCTCGCCCAAGATGCGGGAGAAGATGAAGGAATCCGTTCGCGGCATCTCGCAGACCTACGCCGACGTCTTGGAGAACTGGGACGGGTCCGTGAGCAAGCTCAAGGACATCAACCAGATTGTGGAGCGGCTGATTGCGTCGTCATATACCTGAACTGTGGAAGGCGCAAGGCGCAGGGCGCAGGGCGCACCCGGACGACCGTCGGTCGTCGGGGTGCGCCTCGCGCCTTGTCCCCTGCGCCTCAAGCCTTGCGCCCTGCGCCCTGCGCCTTCCTCAGTCCTTGTACTGCCGCATGAACAGCCCGAGATTGGTCTCGTCGCCGAAGTACCAGCGGTTGCCGATCTTGACGAGAATGTCGCCGTCGTCGGTCACCCGGCGCTCGGACATGACTACTCGCGAGGCCAGATCATCCATCTCGATGCCCCAGAGCGACGACGGCAGTCCCCGGGGCAGCGACGAGAGCGCCTGGAGGACCTTGCTCTCCCGCATCGCCCGCTCCTCCTCGGCGGTGCGCGCCCTCCTGGGCGGCTCCGGAGGACCGGACACGGGCGGGGCCGCCTCCGGTGATGCGGCTCCGGGGGCCGCCGCCCCGGGTTGCGGGGACTGGTCGGGCTCCCCGGCGTCCCGCTCCAGCTCGGAGACGCTGACGGTCCTCTCGACCACGATTCCCCCTGACGGGGCGGCGGCCTCAGGCGGCAAAGCAGGGGGCGCCGGCAGGAAGGGTGGCGCAGCCGGGCCAGTCGGCCGGGGCCCGGCGGCGAGCGGCGGGAGGAGCGGTGGCGCCGCCTGCCAGGCCGTCTGGGACGGGGCCGCCGGGGCCCGCTTTCCCTTCCTGCCCAGGTAGAATCCCAGCCCCGCCCCGACCGCCGCCAGCGCCGCTATGAGTACAAGCAGAGGCAGGGTGAGTCCCCCGATGGTCAGGCCCTGCTCGTTTCTGACCTCGAACTCCGCGAAGGCCTCCTCCGAGTACCTCGCGCCGTCGAAGGACCGGACGGTGATGTTGTGCCGGCCGTTCATCAGCGAGGCGGTGTCCAGCACGTACGACCAGTCCAGGGTGCCGCGCGCCGGCTTCCAGGGCCCGTCGTCGATTCGGACCTCGACCAGGACCACCAGGCTGTCGTCCTTCGGGTGGCCGGCGGTGCCGAAGGCGACGAACCTTCCGCTCAGCACCGCGCCGCTCTGGGGTTTCACCATCGAGACCACCGGGTACGGGAGCTTTATCCTTACCGGGTCGCTCTGGGCCTTGTACGCGGCCTCCCGGTTCCCGGCCCGGTCCTCCGCGAGGGCCCGGAACCGGTAGGTGTGGTTGTCCCGACCGGTGAACCGGGCCGAGGTCTGGCAGGTCCCGGCGAGCCAGTCCCTCCACTCGCCGCCGTCCTCCTGGTACTGGACGAAGAACATGGCCACCCCGCTCGTGGAGTCGCCGGCGGTCCAGGTCACGTTGAACGACAGGTCGTCGACCGTCCCGGGGAGCATGGTCAGGTAGGTCACCGGGGGGACGGTGTCCAGCATGATGGTGGCGCTCGCGGAAGGCCCCTCGTTGCCCGCCCGGTCGCGCAGGCGCACGTACACGGTCTTGTCGCCGTCGCCCGCGGTCAGGTTGCGGGCGCAGGATTCGTTGAAAGGCACCCAGGGCTCCCAGGTCCGCCCGTCGTCGGAAAAAGACATCTCCCACAAGCCCGAACCGGGCTCGGGGTCCGAGGCGGTGACATCGACCCTGACGGTGGCATTCCGGGTGTACCTCGCGCCACCGTCCAGGCCGACCGACGCCCCGACGGGCATGCCCCGGTCGAGGACGATGGTGTCGAAGGACGGCGGGCTGGTGTTGTTGGCAAGGTCCCTGACTTGGACGTGGACATGGTACTCGCCGTCGCCCCGGTCCAGCTCGATGAAGGTGCTGTTGGAGTAATTCTCCCAGGTCCCCCAGGCGTCGTCGTTGAGCTTCCAGCGCACCCCGGAAAGGCCGCTCCCGCCCCGTGCGTCCTCGGCCCTCCAGATGGCCCGCACGGTCTGGCAGGTGGCGAACTCGGCGCCGCCGTTGACCGAGAGGTTGAGCACGACGGGCGGGTTGGTGTCTATCCAGAACGGGCCGACATGCACGGCGGAGGGCGCCCAGTTGCCCGCCAGGTCCTTCGTTCGCAGGTGGAAGTACCAGTCGCTCCCGTCGGCGAGGCGAAAGCTCGTGGCGTCCCTGGCATCGGCGGTGGCGTTGAGCTGCGGCTGCGGGAGCGTGTTGCGCTGACGGTCCCAGAGGTACGAGAAGCCGTCCGCGCCCGAGGCGCCCGCGTCGGGCTCGGACCAGGCCATGTCAATCGTGTCGTCGGTGCTCCAGGTCATCGTCCTGTGCGAGGTGGACGAGACCTCGGAGGGGTTCAGCGGCGGCGTGGCGTCCACGGAGAAGGGCCCGAGGTGGGCCGCGCCGGTCGCCCAGTTGCCGGCCCGGTCCTTGGCCCGGATGTGGAAGTACAGGCCGTTCGTGTCGCCGGAGGGCGGGCTCGTGGTGGAGGTGGCGCCGGGGTCCTGGAGGTCGAGCATGGCGGGAACAGTGTGTGGGTCGGTGTCCCAGGCGGTGGCGAAGCCCAGGTAGCCGCTGATGTCCCCGCCCCCGGGCGGCAGGGACCAGCCCGCCTCCACGGTGCTGTCGCCGGACCATACGCCGATGGCATGGCTCGTGCTGGCCAGCCCGGCCGGGTTCTTGGGGGCCGTGGCGTCGAGCTTGAGCTTCCACACCGGGCTCCAGTAGCTGGCGACCGCCCCCAGGTCCCAGCACTTCACCCTCCAGTAGTAGGTGCCATCGGGTATGACCGCGGGGAACGTCCAGGAGGTGACGTCCGAATCCTGCTTTCCAGAATCGTGGGCGGGCGAGCCGAAGGCGATGTCGTCGTCGAGCTGGACCTGGAAGGCGCTCTGCTCGCTGGGCGTGCCGAAGCGCCACCTGAAGGTCGGCGTGCTGTCGTTGGTCCACTGGTCGTCGTAGGGGACGATGGGAGCCGGCGCCGAGGGAGTGGAGCCGAAGCTCTCGGCGAGGCCGATCCTGTATGTGGCCCAGTTGGCAGTGACTCCGGTGTACATCATCTCCAGGGTGCTGTTTCGCTGCACCACGGTGGGCATGGTGGCGTAGGCGTCCCAGCCGGCGCCGTAGCTCAGGACTGGGTTGCCGGCATGCCTCGTCCAGGTGGCCCCGTCGGACGAGGTGGCATAGCCGATGGCCACGCGG
>VGTL01000101.1 GCA_016874675.1 Methanobacteriota archaeon
TCCCTGCAAGCCGGACCACGACCGCAGGAAGGAGCCCTGCCTGGCGGCGTGTCCGAAGGACGCGCTGGGACATTCATGGTAGAAGAGGGGGAGCAAGGCAGCAAGGCAGCAAGGCAGCAAGGCAGCGGGGGGGCAAGGGGCAGAGGGCAGAGGGCGGGGGGAAGACGGCATGTCTGACACCGTGAGCATCAGAATCGACGGGAAGGAGGTCCGCGCCAAGACCGGCTCCAGCGTGCTCGCCGCGGCGCGGGAGGCCGGGGTCTACATTCCGGTGCTGTGCTCCCACCCGGACCTGCCCGATATCCGGGCGACCAGGCCCTCGGAGTTCGTCTTTCGCGGAAGCGAGATGCTGGGCGGCGGCCCGGTGCCGGAGAAGGCGAAAGGTTGCGAGCTCTGTCTCGTGGAGGTGGAGGGCCGGGGCGTCGTCACGTCCTGCAATATACCGGTCGAGGAGGGCCTGTCGGTCCTCACGGACACGCCCGCCGTGAAGGAGCAGCGGTCGCGCAACCTCGTGCCGATACTTGCCAACCACCCCCACGCCTGCCTCACCTGCGCCCAGCAGGAGGGCTGCACGCGAGAGCCCTGCTCGGCGAGCGTCCCGGTCGACGAGAGGTGCTGCGTCAAGTTCGGAAAATGCGAGCTGCAGCGGGTCGCCAATTTCATCGGCGTGCGGCCGGAGACCCCCAAGTACAGGCCACGCGGCCTGCCCGTGCTCAAGGACGGGCCGCTCTTTTTGCGCGATTTCAACCTGTGCGTGAACTGCGCCCGCTGCGTCCGGGCCTGCACGGGCCTGCGCGAGGTCGGTGCGCTGGGGTACGTCCACAAGGACGGCGAGAGGGCGGTCGGCCTGGCGAGGGCCCCCTCCCCCGGGGATTCCGACTGCCGCTTCTGCGGCGCCTGCGTCGAGGTCTGCCCCACGGGGGCCCTGCTCGACCGCGAGAGCTGGACCGAAACGACCAAGATGGATGTGCTGGTCCCCTGCCGGAAGGCCTGCCCCGTCGGGACCGACGTGCCCGAGTACGTCAGGCTGATCTCCGCCGGCCGGGACGACGAGGCCATCGAGGTGATCCGGGAAAGGGCCCTCCTGCCGCTCGTCCTGGGCTTCATCTGCCTGCGGCCCTGCGAGGCCGCCTGCCGCCGGGGCGAGGTCAACGAGCCCGTGGCCATATGCGAGCTCAAGAGGCACGCCGCCCTGCGTGACCGCAAGGGCTGGAGGGCGAAGATCCGGCCGGCGGCCGACACCGGGAGGACCGTGGCCGTCGTGGGCTCGGGGCCGGCCGGCCTGTCCGCGGCGTTCCTGCTCCGGCTGAAGGGCCACTCGGTGGCCGTCCTCGAGAGCGAGCCACGCACAGGCGGCGTGCTCGACTGGGGCATCCCGTCGTTCCGGCTTCCCCGCAAGGCCCTGGAGGACGACCTCGCCCAGCTCACGGAGGGGCTCGAGATACGCAACCTCGTGAAGGTGGGGGAGGACGTCGCCCTCGACGCGCTGGCCGAGAAGTTCGATGCCGTGCTGCTCGCCACGGGGCTGCCGAGGAGCCGGAGGCTCGAAATCGGCGGCACGGAGCTTCGGGGGGTCCACTGGGGACTGGATTTCCTGCGCCAGTTCAACGCCGGGAAGGCGCCCGCCCTGGGCAAGCGCGTCGTCGTGATAGGCGGCGGCAACGTGGCGGTCGACGTCGCCCGGGCGGCGGCGCGCTCGGGCGCCGAGGAGGTCATGATGGCCTGCCTGGAGTGCCGGGACGCGATGCCGGCCAGCGCCTCCGAGATCGAGGAGGCGCTCGAGGACGGGGTGGAGATAATGCCCTCGTGGGGCCCGAAGCTCGTTTCGGGCGAGGACGGGAGGGTGGGCGCCGTGGAGCTCGTGGAGTGCACCCGCGTGCTGGACGGGCGGGGGCGCTTCGACCCGGCCTTCAACGAGGACAACACGACGATACTGGACGCCGACAGCGTCATATTCGCGGTGGGCCAGGACGCCGACCTCTCATACATATCGACCTCGACCGGGATAAGGACCGGCCGCTCGTCGATAGAGGTCGACCTCGGCCAGATGACCGCCAGGCCCGGCATCTTCGCCGCCGGGGACATCGCCGGGCAACCCGGCTCGGCGGTGGAGGCCATCGCCTCCGGCCGGCGGGCCGCCTCCTCGATCGACAAATACCTCGGCGGGGACGGGAATGTCGACTTCCAGCTGTGGACGCGGGTTTTGGCGGACCGGAGGCTTCGGCGCGCCGAGGGCTTCGCCGGCCGGAGGCGGCACAGGACAAGGAAGCGCAAGGACCGCTCCGGGGGCGTGGCGCGGGATTCGGAGCCGGCCGGGATACCTTGCGACGGCAAGGAGGCGGCTGCCGAGGCCGCCCGTTGCCTCCAGTGCGACCTGCGGCTGTCCATATGCGGCAACCCCTCCCCGCCCGAGAAATGGCACCCTTTCACCCCCGAAGAGATAGAAAAAGCCCCTTCCGCGGAAGGGGTCATCGTCCTCCTCGACGAGAAGAAGGAGACCATCAGGATATCCGGCGTGCAGGACATCCGCAAGGCCCTCCGGGCCGAGCTCGGGAAGGGCAAGGCGAGATTCTTCCACTTCGAGGAGGACCGGATGTACACCAAGAAGGAGAGCGAGCTCCTCCAGCAGTACATGGCCCGGCACGGGAAGATGCCCGGCGGGGGGGACGAGGAGGACGAGCTGTTCTGAGCGGATTGTCGGCGAAGGGAGGAAGGCAGGAAGGCAGCAAGGGAGCAAGGGGGGCAGGAAGGCAGCAAGGGAGCAAGGGGGGCAGGAAGGCAGGAAGGCAGCAAGGGAGGAAGTATCCGTCCCCTTTCTGCCTTTCTGCCTTTCTGCCTTCCTGCCTTCGTCTTCACCAATAGCATGGAGCGATGTCGTATGAAGCAGGGCGTGGACAAAACAAGTCGCAGGGCAAGGCTCGAAGAGCAGGGCTGGAAGAAGCAGACCACCTACGACGAGCCCCGGCTGAGCGAGCTGGTCCGGATGTACGAGGAGATGGGGCTTCAGGTCCGGCTCGAAGAGCCCGACAAGGACGACGAGTGCACGGCCTGCTTCGCCGGGAGCGCCGGGAAGCTGAAGACGATATATACGCGGGAGAGGAAGGCGCGGGGCGCAAGGCGCAAGGCTTGACCGCAGGCGAGCGAAGCTCGCTTGGGCGAAGAAGACCGAAGGTCTTCTGGGCCGAAGGTCGTCCGGGGGCGCAAGGATCAAGGCGCAAGGGACAGGGGGGACCACCAATTCCTTGGATCTCCTTGTTCCTTGACCCTTCCGCCTTGCGCCTTCTCCCCTTGCGCCCCGCGCCTTGCGCCTTCTCCCCTTGCGCCCTGCGCCTTGCGCCTTCTCCCCTTGCGCCCTGCGCCTTGCGCCTTGCGCCTTGATCAAGAACGCCGGCAAAGTCTATAAACGCCCAGTCCATTTGGGCGCGGGAGCCGGGGGAATGGACATGGGCGAGATGAGAGCGGCGATGTTCTACGACAAGAGCCAGCCTTTGAAGATCGAGATGGTACCGATACCGGCGGTCTCGGAGACGGACGTGCTGGTCAAGGTGGCGGCCTGCGGCCTTTGCCGGACGGACCTGCACTACATACACGGCCTCCCGACGGCCAAGAAGGCGCCGATAATCCTCGGGCACGAGATCTCGGGCCGCGTCCACGAGCTCGGGGCCAGGGTGACGAAATTCAAGAAGGGCGACCGGGTGCTCATCCCGCCGGTGTTCGCCTGCGGGGTGTGCCACTACTGCCGCACCGGCCGCGGGACCATCTGCGAGAAGCAGACCATGGTCGGCAACCACCGGGACGGCGGGTTCGCCGAGTACGTTTCCGTGCCCGCATCCGACATATTCGCCCTTCCCGAGCCCATTCCCCTGCACGAGGGGGCGATAATCGCCGACGCCATATCGACGCCCTACCACGCCGTGGTCAACCGGGGCAAGGTGCTCCCGGGGGAGAGCGTGCTGGTCATCGGCTGCGGCGGCGTGGGACTGTCGCTCGTGCAGATGGCCTCGCTCGCCGGCGGCAGCGTCATCGCCGTGGACATCTACGACGAGAAGCTCGAGCAGGCCAGAAGGTTCGGCGCCGCCGAGGTCATGAACGGAAAGAAGGTGGAGAGCCTCTCCAAGGCCGTCAAGAAGGCCACCGGCGGGGGCGTGGACATCGCCTTCGAGGTCATAGGCAATCCCCCCACCATCGAGGAGGCCTTCAAGGCGGTGAGATGGGGCGGCCGGGTGATCGTGGTCGGGTACTCCCACGAGGACGTGAAGCTCAACGCCGGGCGCATAATGTTTTGCGAGCTCGAGGTCAAGGGCTCGCTGGGCTGCGGCCTGCAGGACTACCCGCGCATAATCGAGATGGCCCGCCTCGGGAAGCTCAAGATAAAGGAGATGGTGACGCACCGCTACAAGCTCGACGAGATAAACGAGGGCTTCAGGTTCCTCGAGAAGGGCGACCCGTCGCTCATCCGGTCGATAGTCGTGCTGGACTGAGGTGGCGGCCATGGATTTCAAAAACATCTCGCTCGACGTGAAGGGGGGCGTGGCGCGGCTCGTGCTGAAGCGGCCGCCGGTCAACGTGCTCAACATCGAGATGATGAAGGAGATGAACGCCGCGCTCGAGCAGGTCCGCAGCACGCCCGGCCTCCGGGCGCTCGTCTTCTCGGCCGAGGGGAAGTTCTTCTCCGCCGGAGTGGACGTCGCCGAGCACACCCGGGAAAAGGTGCACGAGATGATTTCGGTCTTCCACGGAATCTTCGAGAACCTGAACAGGCTCACGGTGCCGACCGTGGCGCTCGTCCAGGGCCCGGCGCTCGGCGGCGGCTGCGAGGTGGCGCTCTACTGCGACCTCGTGCTCGCGTCCGAGAGGGCCAAGTTCGGCCAGCCCGAGATAAAGGTGGGGGTGTTCCCGCCCGTCGCCGCATATCTTTTGCCAAACGACATCCCGCTCAAGTTCGCCGCCGAGATGCTCCTTACGGGCGACACCTATTCCGCGGCGGACCTCAGGGCCATGGGCGCCGTCAACCGGGTCTTCCCGGAGGCGACCTTTGCCGCCGACTGCGAGGCGTTTCTGGAAAAGATCACCGCGAACAGCGCGGCCGTGCTGGAGCTCTCCAAGCAGGCGATGCGGGCCGGGCACGGGAGGCCCTATTCCAAGGCGATGCCCGACATCGAGAAGCTCTACCTCGAAAGGCTCATGGTGACCGAGGACGCGAGCGAGGGCCTCAAGGCGTTCATGGAGAAGCGCAAGCCAGTCTGGAAGGACAGGTGAGCGTCGGACAGTGCGAGCGAGGGGATGGCGGATGGAACTCTTGGGCAAGAACGCAATAGTGACCGGCGGGAGCCTGGGCATAGGCAAGGCCATATGCATCGGGCTGGCGAAGGAGGGTGCCAACGTCGCACTGAACTACCGCAAGCACGACACCGAGGCGAAGGCGGTGATGGCCGAAATCGAAAGGCTGGGGCGGGAGGGGCTCGCCGTCAAGGCCGACGTCGCCTCCTTCAGGGACGCCGAGAACATGGTCCAGGCCGTGGTCAGGCAGTGGGGCACGGTGCACATCCTGGTCTGCAATGCCGGTATGAACTGGGACGGGGTCATCTGGAAGATGACCGAGGAGCAGTGGGACACCGTCATCACGACGAACCTCAAGGGCTACTTCAACTACAACCGGGCCGTGGCGGGCATCCTCAAGGACCAGAAGTACGGGAAGATCGTGAACATCTCATCGATAAACGGCCTGCGCGGGAAGTTCGGCCAGGTCAACTACGCCGCCTCGAAGGGCGGCGAGATAGCGATGACCAAGACGCTCGCGAAGGAGCTTGGCAAGTTCAACGTCAACGTGAACTGCGTGGCGCCGGGAATGGTCATGACCGAGATGGCCGAGAAGATACCGGTGGAGTTCCTCGACAGGGCCGTGGACGAGACCCAGCTCGGGCGCATAGCGACGCCGGAGGATATCGCCAACGTCGTGGTGTTCCTTTGCACGGACAAGGCCCGGCACGTCACCGGCGAGGTCATCAAGGTCGACGGGGGACAGTACATCTGAGGTGATGGTTTGAAGGTCGCGGCGGTAGCGATAGGCCACGGCGCGTTCGGGAAGCGGTCCGACGCCAGCGTGCAGGAGCTCGCCTTCGAGGCCTTCCGGGAGGCCATGGCGGACGGGAAGAACCTCGAGCGCGCCGACCTGGACGCGGCGGTGCTCGGCTCCGTCCCGGAGTACCACAAGCAGAGGTCCCTGGGCGGGGTGGTGGCCGAGTACCTCGGATTGAACCCCAAGCCCATCTGGCTCACCGAGTGCGCCTGCGCCTCCGGCAGCGCGGCGGTGCGGACTGCCTACATGGCAATAAAATCCGGCATGCACGACGTCGTGGCGGTCATCGGGGCGCAGAAGATGACCGAGCTCTCCACGCCGGAGATACTGGCGCTCATGGGCCGGGTGGGCGAGGTGCAGTGGGAGTCGATTTTCGGCACGACATTCCCCGGGTACTACGCGATGTTCGCCAACGCCCACATGCACAGGTACGGGACGACCCGGGAGCAGCTGGCGGCCGTGGCGGTCAAGAACCACTACTACGGCTCGCTGAACAAGTTCGCGATGTTCCAGAAGCCGGTGACGATCCAGCGGTGCGTGGAGGCGGACCCGGTGGCCTTCCCGTTCGGCATCTTCGACTGCTGCGCCAACGCCGACGGGGCGGCGTGCGTGATACTGGCGAGCGAGGAGAAGGCGCGCAAATTCACGGACGAGCCCGTGTGGCTCGAGGGCGCGGGATGCGCCACCACGTCAATGTCGGTCCTGAGAAGGCCCAACCACTACAGCATCCCCTCGGCGCAGGAGGCGGCGAGGCAGGCCTACAGGCAGGCGGGCGTGGATGCGGGGGATGTCAAGGTCGCCGACGTGCACGACTGCTTCACCATCGCCGAGATACTGGCCTACGAGGACCTGGGCTTCTGCGAGAAGGGCAAGGGCGGGAAGTTCGTGGAGGAGAAGCAGTCCTACATCGGCGGAAAGCACCCGGTCAATGTCGACGGCGGACTGAAGGCCAAGGGCCACCCCATCGGGACGACGGGCGTGTCCATGACCGTCGAGATCGTCAAGCAGCTGCGCGGCCACGCCGACAAGAGGCAGGTGCCCGATGCGGACATTGGGCTCACCCACAACGTCGGGGGCATAGGCCAGTACTGCTTCGTCAACGTCTGGAGGAGGTGAGGCGATGTTCAAGTGGTTCGGGAAGGTCAATTTCGTCCCCTACACGAAGGTGGGCGAGTTCGCCGGGCACCTCAAGAACGGAAAGATAATGGGCACGAAGTGCAAGAAGTGCGGGACCGTGACGTTCCCGCCCCGGGCCGACTGCGAAAAATGCATGGAGTCGGACTGGGAGTTCCACCAGTACAGCGGGAAGGCCAAGCTCGTCACGTTCACCCAGATATCGGCGGCGCCCACCGGGTTCGAGGACATGGCGCCCTACACGATAGGCGTGGCGGACCTTCCGGAGGGCGGGCGCGTGCTTGCCTGGGTCAAGGACATCGATTTGAAGGACCTGAGAATCGGGATGGACATGAAGCTCGTGCCCCGGATTTTCGAGGAGATACCGGAGATAAAGCTCTACTACACCCTCGAAAAACCCTGACCGCCTTTTCCCCGATACCCATTGTGCCCATCGGTGTGGGAGTGGCTAAAGCTCGTCCAGAAGTTGCTCCAGCGTGACATTGGATTGCTTCAATCTCCTCTTCAGGGTGCTCTTTTTGATTTCATCTTGGAATGGCACGACGGTCGTGTCCGTGCCCCGCTGCAGGAAGACATGGCTCCCCCTTTGCCTGACGATCACAAAACCGAGCCTGGCGAGCGCCTTGATCAATTTCGGGGCGGAAAGCACCGGCAACCTAGGCATGGGCGACTTCCACCGTCAATACTTCTCCCAGGACCGCACCCCGCTCCCTGCGCACCTCGAGGACGAGCTGTATCGCCTCTTTGATGTTCTTGAGAGCCTCCCTTTTTGTCCCGCCCTGGCTGATGGCGGCCGGCAGCTCCACGCACTGGACGGTGTACCCGCCCTCTTCGGCGGCTTCGAGCACCACCGTGAACTTCATGCTTCCCTCTCCCGATAATCATGGGGGAGAGGATTAATAACCCTTTCGAGGCCCGGGATGAGACGGATGGCGATTTGGGAGAGCACGCTGTGGCCGCCTCCACTTTATTGCCTGGATATCGGGACCCGACCCATTTGCTTCTTATACCCGAACGCATATCCACCGAAGCGCCGATGCCAATATGGTGGCTCTGCGATGGCACGGCGCTCCGCAGCGGGCCGGTAGATCAGCTGGAAGATCGCCACTTTGGCATAGTGGAGGCCTGGGGTTCAAATCCCCACCGGTCCAATTAGCCAATAACACAAATTATCAAGGTGGGGATTTGAGAGTGCGACGCCCCGATGCGGCAGGGAGGGGCGTCGCACGAATCGACAAAGAGCGAAAGCGTAGCGATTCGCTCTTTGTCGCTGAAGGCAAATCCCCACCGGTCCATTATCTCCTACCGGTGGGAGCGCCGTCAATTCGGGGTCTTAAGCACTGGCGGACAGAAACCCCATCCCGCGTGTCCCGCATGCCGCGGGACAAACCCGCGGCTTTCTATTTTTTGAATAAGGTTCTTAAGGCCATACTTTGATGGATGGATAGGTGGTATTTATATGGCAAAGCAACCAGTAAGGAAGCGGGATACGAGCGTACATTTGGCGTGTCCTAAATGCGGTGAGGAATTATATTTATATGTATATCTAGGCCATTCCCGACGATGGGGAAAATTACACCGCCCAGTATAATGTATTAGGACAATACTCACATTTATCTGCGACGAATGGTCGCAGGTTTATCTTCCTTTTCTACATCCCGGACTGGGGATTTCTTCTGCCGTGATTCCTTTCTCTTTATCCGTTGTTGATATTATCATGTTCTTTCGAAGCCATGTTTTGTTACCTTTTATAACTTTACATACGATGCCTCTTCCATTGCACGTTGGACAATTCTTTGCTCCCGAGGGTTCAAATTTTAAGTATTGCTCTATATCTTCAAGTTCCGGCATTCTGTCACAACCATTATTTGTTATGACCATCGGCGTTATCCTTAATGTTTTTATGGAGTTCTATTAAATCCTTTTCTTCCCATATTACTATTCTGCATTTGGGGCTAGCCGCGGTGAATTTTAAGAATATATTTATGGATGTTAGCCATGCATTTTGGGTTCTCTTAATGGCATCTTTTTTTATTTGTTCTTCGTCCCAATCGCCATGCTTCGATTTGCTATATTTCCACGATTCTCTGTATAATGTAACATTCTTTACTCTGTCAGAAAAAACAATTACACCAACAGATGGGCTTAATGAATTGAGACTATCAATATCACCCCGTATATATTTTCGTCCTGCGCTTTTTTCTTCGATCTCAAAGCCTATGATTGGAATGGCTAATGAATTTTCAAGGTGTTTTCGTTTCTTGAACCAAATCGGTGCTATTCTATTATCAAACCAGACTGTATCCACCTTACTAAAACCAGTATGAATTTCATCTTCAACATGATATTTGTAATATTCCCCTATTTCACGTAGCATTTGTTTGATTTGTTCCTTTGATAGACCTTCATTTGGTCTAATTGGTGTACTCGAATATCTAGGCGGTTCATCTGGGTCTATGATGTCATCATCGCCAGGTATATATGCAGACAATGTCTCATCTCCTGTTTATTCCCATATACCAAAAAGACCTTTGAGATTTATCAATATCCGCGTTCATCATGTCTTGGGTTGATTTAATACCATGTTCAAAACTACCAATTACCTCAAGGGCTTGATTGAGATATCGTTTGCTCTCCATATCTGTTATAGTCGGATTCAACCACCTATCGGGACGATAATCGACATGGATGATGCTTTTATGCCGTTTAGCCCTCGCTACCGCTCGTTTTAGATTGGCTTTAGGGTTAGCGTTAGACCATGAATATCCACGTTCATTAAAATCCAGTTCAAGTTTTGGCTCATGCCTTCTAAATAGTATTTTTGGCAATTCTATTGGCATACCTTCACAAGTTTGAAAGCCAGTAAGAATAAGATTTCCTTTCTCGGCTTCCTCCGCCGCATAAATTGAAAGTATTGCACTTGAAATATATGGAAAGGGGAACCCTTAGAAATCCTTTTCTGAGAGCTCCCCTGATGCCGATGTATGCCACTACACGACATCAGTCCGATAATAGTCCTCGTAGTCCTTATCCTTTTCCATGACCGCGTTTTCCATGACAAGGCCCTCCTAGACCATATCCGGTTCAGCTACGAATGCTTCGACAGGGTCATAACCAACTGCATTGCCAGGGAGCTCCAATACGAGGGGGGCC
>VGTL01000102.1 GCA_016874675.1 Methanobacteriota archaeon
GAGACAGTTCCAGAGGGACGGCCCGGGGATGCTGATGGTCCAGAACCTCAAGGACCGTGAGTATGTCCGGTTGGTGTATGGCTCAATGGGCCAGATGGCTGCCCGGTTCGCCAGGGTGTCTCAGGCCAGCCTGGAACTGGCAAAATCGCACATGAGGGCTCCCCAGGGGTTATCGACGGCTGGCAACCACTGATTGCCGCAATAGACGGCCGACTATCCCTCGCACAACATCATGTCATGACATTCCCGACAAACGAAATCACAAACCCAGTGCATCCCTGTCGAACGGCGCCCCGTCCCTGAACCTGTCCGCGAGCATCTTCAGCATCTTCCGGAACTGCTCGTCCGTCAAATCGCTTTTAAGATAATTTATCCACGCCGCGCAGACGACCAGGAAGCCCTTCTTCCCGGGGAACCGGTGATCGAAAGTCATGAACCAGGGGCTCTTCCTGTTCAAATGATCAAGGAGAACGCCAGAGTACTTGCAGACGAACCCCTGCCTCGCCGCATCCCATCCCTCGATCATCGCCTCCGAGCGGGCGACATGCTCCGGTTTCCTGTATATGAAGCTGCGGCACCGGTTGCAGTAGATGCTGTACGGCCGCCGGGTCATCCGGCAGACCTTGCACCCCTTCGGAGACGGCGGAGACCTGCCCAGAGACGCAGGCGCCGGCATCTCGAACCGCCCCGGCCAGCATACGAAATCGATGACCCCCGGGTCAAGGGGCAACCCCTTCACCATATAGTCGGACAGCGCCAACACAACCGTCCGGAACTCCTCCCCCGTCAAATCCTGCTTCATCTCGTTGATCTGGCGGGCGCAGACCGCCAACCTGCTCTTCCTCGGGTCTATGTGGTCGAACGAAAGGTACCAGGGACTGTCCGGGTCGTCCAGTATCAGCAACATGCCGGTATAGCAGCACCTGAATCCTCCATTTTCCGAATCCAGGGCCTCGATCAATGCCCGGACCCTTTCCGCTATCGGCAGGTTCTTGTGCCTGTTGTTGCAGAAGGGCCAGCACACCGGGCAGTACCTGAACCTCGGTCTGGGCTCCCGACCGCAAACGGGGCACCTACGCTTTGTTTCCACAGGCGCGACGAGCGCGCACAAGCCCAAGCAGAGAAATGTCGGGGGCCAGATCATGCCGTCACCTCCGGCAATTCATAATCTCCATATGCCGGATAACCGGCCGAATCCCGGGCCCGGAGGTCCACACTGCCTGAAGCCGGTGGACCGCGTGACGAGCTCAGCTCCGAGGCCATCTTCCCTTCCTGGACAACTTGATCGCGTTCCTCTTCCAGTCGAGCGCCCGCTTGTCATTCGGGTCGAGCGCTAGTGCCTCATCGTATGCCGCAATCGCCTCCCTGTAACGGCCAAGCCTCTCGAGCAGGATCCCCTTGTTCAACCGGTACAGGATGCTGTTCCTGCCCAGTGCTATCGCTTCGTTGCAGCACTCGAGGGCTTCTTCCGGTTTGTTGAGTTTGTTCAACAATGCGGCCCTCTGGTTCCAGAGGAAAGGGTTCCTGGGATTCATCCTTGCCAAAGCGAGATAGCATTCGGCCTCCTCTGCCGCCTCGCCCGGATTGGAATGTATGGCCGCCTTGGTCTGCCACGCCTCGTAAAGATCGGGTTTCAGCTTCAATGCCATGGTCACGAATTCCCTTGCCTCGTTTTCCCGTCCGAGACCGACGAGATGGCGCGCCTTTGTCCAGAGGCAGACAGGATCATCCTTCTTCCTCGCAAGCTCCGCCTCAACCACCTCGAGCGCCTCCTCGTCTCGCCCGAGGAAGTCCAGTGCTATCCCCTTCATCGTCAGGGCCTCTTCGCTATCAGGATCGATTTTCAAGGCCCCATTGCATAATCCTGTCATAACGCCTTCTTTTCGCGCAATTGGGCTATCCTCTCCTTCGAATACCCCAAAAGCCCCGACAGCACCTCGTCCGTGTGCTGCCCGAGCTGCGCCGGCGCCTCGAACCGCTCCTCCTCGCCCAGCACCTTGACCGGATTGCCCGTGGTCTTGACCTTCCCGGCACCCGGAACCTCGATCTCGACGACCATCTTCCGGAGCAATACCTGCGGATCTGCAAACGTCCTGTCCAATTTATTGATGGGCGCCGCCGGGACGCCGGCCTTGTCCAGCTTTTTCAGCCACTCGGCCGCCGGCCTCTTTTCGAACTCCTCCTCCAGTATCTGGAAGAGCGCCTCGCGGTTCACGCACCTTCTCGGGTTGTCCTCAAACCGCGGGTCCTTCTCCAGCCCTTCGATTCCCAGCATCTTGCAGAAGAGCCCCCAGAACTTCTCGGTGAACACGGCGATGACGAACCACTCGCCGTCCCCGCCCATGAACGCCCTGTACGGGACGACGGACTGGTGCCCGGAGCCGACCGGGCCCGGCACCTCCCCGCCCTGCAAAACGTACTGGCCGACATAGGTGTGCATCGACACGAGGGCGTCGAGCAGAGAGACATCGACGCGGCTCCCCTCGCCCGTCCTCTCCCGCTTGTACAGGGCCGCCGCCACCGCGTTCGAGGCGAACACCGCACCGGCGAGGTCGCCCATGGGCAATCCCAGCCGGACGGGCGCCCCCCCGGGCTCACCGGTGACGCTCATCGCACCGCCTATGGCCTGTATCGTCAAATCGAAGGCGGGCAGGTCCTTGTAAGGCCCCTCCTCGCCGAAGGCCGTTATGGACACCGATATGATGTCGGGCTTTATCCGCCCAAGCGTGTTGTAGTCGATCTGGAGCCGCTCGAGCACGCCCGGACGGAAGTTGTCGAACACGACGTCCGACTTTCGCACGAGATCGTAGAAAACCTCCCGCGCCTCGGGCACCTTCAGGTCCAATGTGACGCTCTTCTTGTTGCGGTTGATGCTGATGAAGTACCCGCTCAGGCCGCCGAAATGGTGGTGGGGCATGGTCCGGGTCCGGTCGCCCTCGCCGGGCGGCTCTATCTTGATCACTTCCGCCCCCATGTCGCCCAGCACGAGCGTGGAGTACGGCCCGGAGAGCATCTGCGAAAGGTCCAGAATGCGCACTCCATCCAGCAAGCCCATTTCACGCCTCCCGGTCTGATAAGGCAGCAAGGCGGGAAGGCAGAAAGGCAGCAAGGGAGGGAAGGAAGGCAGGAAGGGAGCAAGGCAACAAGGGAGGGAAGGAGGGCAGGAAGGCAGCAAGGGGGCCGGCCGTTCGTCCCTTCCTGCCTTCCTGCCTTCCTGCCCTCCTGCCTTCCCTTTCTGCCTTCCTGCCTTCCTGCCTTGCTGCCTTTTCCCCGATCATAGATTTACAGGCTCCTTGAACGTCCCGAACACTTCCTTCAGGGTGTTGGTCATCTCGCCGACGGTGGCGTAGGTCCTGACGGCGTCCAGGATGTAGGGCATCAGGTTCTGCTTGCCCCTCGCCGCATCGCGCAAGCGGTCGAGCGCCCGGCGGACCGCCTCGTTGTCCCTCTCCGCCTTGACATTCCTGAGCCCCTCGATCTTCCCGCGCGCCACCGCCGGGTCGTACTCGTGGAACTCCACGGCGTGCTCCTCCTCGGCGCCCTCCTGGCGGTACTTGTTCATGCCGACCTTGACGGTCTCGCCGCTCTGGAGCCGCTTCTCCAGGAGGTACGCCTGGCGGGAGACCTCCCTCTGCACCGTTCCGTCGGCCACGAGCTTGACTATCCCGCCCAGGGCGTCTATCCGGGTCATCTCCTGCATTATCCGCCGCTCGAACTCGTTGGTCAGCCACTCGATGTAGTACGAGCCGGCCAGCGGGTCCACGGTGTCGGCCAGGCCCATCTCCTCGACCAGCATCTGCATCGTGCGCAACGATATCAACGCCGCCTTCTTCGACGGTATCGTGTAGGCCTCGTCGTAGGAGCAGAGCGCCATGGTCTGGGTCCCGCTCAGCGCCGATATCAGGGCGTAGTAGGCCCCGCGCGCGATGTTGTTCTCCGGTTCCTCTACCGTGAGCCCCCCGCCGCCGCCGCCGGCGATCATCTTCATCTGCATCGAGTCCGGGCTCCGGCAGCAGAACTCGTTTCTCATTATCCTCGCCCAGAGCCGGCGCGCCGCCCGGAACTTGCCCACCTGCTCGAGGATGTTTCCGTGGATGTCGAAGTTGAAGGAGAACCGCCCCACGAACTCGTCGGGGTGCAATCCCCGCTCCATGACCGACCGGATGTACGCCCGGGCTATGCAATACGCGTATGCGATCTCCTGCACCGGGTTCGCCCCGGACTCCCGTATGTGGTACCCGCACACCGACACCGGGTAGTACTTGGGCACGTGCCGCGTGCAGTACTCGATGGTGTCGGCTATCAGCCGCATCGAGGGCTCCATGGGGAATATCCAGGTCCCGCGCCCGATGTACTCCTTCAGGATGTCGTTTTGGGCGTTCCCGCGCACCTCCGAGAGCCTGACGCCCCTCTTCTCGGCCATCGCGAGGTACATCGCTATCATGATGGCGGCGCTGCCGTTTATCGTGAGGGAGGCGGATATCCTATCGATGGGAATACCGTCGAAAGCCACCTCGAGGTCCCGGAGCGTGTCCACGGCCATCCCGACCCGCCCGACCTCGCCCTCGGCGAGCGGGTCGTCCGAATCTATCCCCATCTGGGAGTGGAGGCTGAACGCCACGTTGAGCGCGTTCTGGCCCTGGGAGATTAGGTACTTGAATCGCTCGTTGGTCTCCCGGGGCGTGCCGAAGCCGGCGTACTGCCTCATCGTGTACGGCCGCGACCGGTACATCAGGGGGTGGATGCCCCGCGTGAACGGGAACTCCCCGGGGTTTCCCAGGTCCCGGGCGTAGTCGAAGTCCCCCAGGTCCTCCGGGCCGTAGACCGGCTTCACCGCTATGCCCGATTCCAGCACGACGGGGCGGGGCTTCTTCTCCTCCTTGCCCTTTTCGCCCTTGGCTTCCCTGGGCGCTTCGCTCATCGGTCCTTCACCCGTTCCTTGATGAAGTCCGCTATGCCCTCGAACCTGGTGCTCGTCGGGAAGATGCCCGAAACCCCCATCGCCAGGAGCTTTTCGTGGTCCCTCCTGGGTATGTTCCCGCCGACGACCACCATGATATCATCGGCCTTCTCCGCCCGGAGCATCGCCATCAGCTTCCCGGCGATGGGCAGGTGCGCCCCGGAAAGGATGCTCAGCCCGATAACGTCGACGTCCTCCTGGAGCGCCGTGGCCAGAATCTGCTCCACGGTCTGGTGGAGCCCCGTGTAAATCACCTCCATCCCGGCGTCGCGCAGGGCGTGGGCCACCACCTTGGCCCCGACATCGTGCCCGTCCAGACCGGGCTTGGCCACGAGCACCCTTATCCGCTTCTCGGACATCGTCATCTTGCTCCCAGTATCGTGACGGACGAAACGGCGCCGGGGCCGCCGATGTTGTGGGCCAGCCCCAGCCGCGCGTCGGGCACCTGGCGCTTGCCAGCCTTTCCCTGGAGCTGCCGGGTGATCTCGTAGAGCATGCGCAGCCCGGTCGCCCCGACCGGGTGGCCGCAGCTGAGCAGCCCGCCGCTGAGGTTGACGGGTATCTCCCCGCCGGCCGCGGTAACGCCCTCGTCCACGAGCCTCCCGCCCTCGCCGCGCTTGCACAGCCCCAGGTCCTCGTAGGTCAGCAATTCCACGCTGGCGAAGCAGTCGTGGACCTCGCAAAGATCCAGCTCCTTGCGGGGATCCGTCACATCGGCGTCCTTGTACGCCTTGCGCGAGGCGACCTCGGTCGCCCGGTAGGCCGTGAAGTGGTGGTGCGGGTCGAAGAAAGGGAGGTCCCAGCCGGTGGACACCGAGAAGCCGTGGCCCTTGAGCAGGACGTAGTCCTCGTTGTGTTTCCCGGCGTCCTCGGCCCGGCACATGATGACGCAGGCCGAGCCGTCCGTGGTCGGGCAGCTCATGAGCACCGTCAGCGGCCAGGCCACCATCGGCGACCTCATGACCTGTTCGAGCGTCACCTCGGAGCGGTACTGCGCCTTCGGGTTGTGGACGGCGTGCCTGTGGTTCTTGACCGATATCCGGCCCAGCTGCTCCGCCTTCGTGCCGTACTCGTGCATGTGGCGTGTCGCCGTCACGGCGAACGTCCCGGCTGCGGTGAAGCCCTTCTGCATTATCGGGTGGCCGTTCTCCACCATCATCTTGACCAGGCTCTCCTGGGGGGCACGGTCCCTGAGCTTCTCGACGCCCAGGGCCATCACCACATCGGCCTCGCCCGCAAGCAGGCAGTGGCAGGCGTTGCGGAAGGCGTCCCCGCCAGTGGCGCAGTAGTTCGACACGCGCGTTATCGGGATGTCGAACATGCCCAGCGACTGGGCGAGGTCCATCCCGGAGCGGCCCTTCCACACCCCGGCGTCCGGGAACGCCGTGCCCAGCCAGGCGGCCTGTATGTCCTTCCCGGTCAGGTGGGCCTCCTCCAGCGCCTCGCCGGAGGACTCCACCATCATGTCCGAGTAGTCCTGCCCGAAGTTCTCCGAGAACATCGTGCACCCGGCGCCTATGATGGCGATCTTGTCCTTCATGCTCATTTCGGCGCCTCCCTGACCGGCCGGCACTTCCAGCAGTAGTTGTGGAAGCCTCCGCCTTCGTGGAGCCTCCGGAAGGTCATCTCCACGGGCATTCCGACCCGGACCTCCGAGGCCGAAACGTCGGTCATCTGGCTCAGGTAGCGGCCCCCGCCGTCGAGGTCGATCACGGCCATGGTGACGGGCGGGTCCGGGCTCGGGTAATAGTGCTCCTGGGTATAGGTGTTGAGGATTCCCCGGCGGGCGAGCTTCACGTCCTCGAACTGCTCGCGGGTCCCGCAATGGGGGCACACCCGGAGGCTCAGGGTGTTCATCGTGCCGCAGGCCCGGCACCGTTTCCCGTGGAAGCGCAGGGATATCGGCGCCTCCCGGCTGGCCTGAATCTGGGAGGCGAAGGCATTGGAGGAGTCCTCGCACCCGGCAAGCAGGCGCTTGTAGGACAGGAACTTGACATATCCTATCGGGGAGGAGGGCGACGCCAGCCGCCGCCTCTCCCTGAACCGCCCCACGCCCTCCCTGACCTCGAGCACGAGGGCGTCGCAGCCGTCGCCGTAGCACGCCAGGAGCATCCTCTCGCCGACCGCAGCGCTCTCGAGAGCCGCGGCCAGCGTCACGAAGGGCTGGGCCGTGCCCAGCATGCCCAAGGCGTCCGTTTTGGGGTCGATCATCGCCTTGGGGTCCAGCCCCAGGGGCCTGGCCACGGCGCCGTGGCCCCGGCCGTCGGGCGATGTCAGGACAGCCTTCGTAACCTGCCTGGCCTCGATGCCCGCCCTGGAAAGGACGGCCTTGCAGGCCTCCAGGGTGATTTTGGCGTAGGCCTCCACACGGTTGAACCGGACGTCCCCCGTCCGGACCATCCTCTGCTCGTCCGTCCGCCAGGTGTCGACCATCTCCTGGGAGAGCGATACGGCCGAGAGGACCTCCGCCACGGCCCCTTCCCCGCCGACGAGCGCGGCCGCCCCGGCGTCGCCGAAGGTCATCTCGAGCATGGAGCCGGGAGGCGCCTGCCGGCAGTCGGCGGCGCACACCAGAACCGGCCCGCCCGCCCCCGCTTTCACGGCGTCCAGGGCGGAGAGCAGGGCGCCCGTGCCCGCTCTCAGGGAGCCTCCGTGGTCCACGGTCCTGATTCCCCGTCCCAGGTCGGCGGCCGCCGCCACCAGGGAGGCCGTGGACTTCTCGGCATAGGGCGGGCTGACCGAGGCGAAGTGAAGGGCCGCGATGCCCGTCCCGTCGCGCGACCCGATGCAGTCCAGGGCCGCCGCCGCCGCCATCGTGGCGCTGTCCTCGTCGTGGGAGGCCACCGCCCTCTCGCCCCCGCCCGGACGGCCCCAGGCGCTCCCGGCCTCCTTCCCGGAGAGCCTCAGCCAGGGGAGGTGCACGCCGATGTCAATTATCCCCGCCAATCCCATCCCCCCTTGCACCCTTGCACCCTTGCTCCCTTGCTCCCTTGCTGCCTTGCTCCCTTCGTCCCTTGTCCCTTCCTCAGAGCCCCACGCTTATCCCGCCGTCCACGAAGATGACCTGGCCGGTTATGTAGCTCGCCTCAGCGCCCGCGAAGAACAGGTGCATCGCCGCTATCTCGGACGGCTCGGCGAACCTCTTCAGGGGTATGCTCTCCTGGAACTTGGCGGCTATCTCGGGCGGGATGCCGGCCGTCATCTGGGTCTTGGTGGCGCCCGGGGCCACGCAGTTGACCAGGATGTTGTACTTGGCGAGCTCCAGCGCGAGCGTCCGGGTCAGCCCTATGACCCCGGCCTTGGAGGCCGAGTAGTTGGCCTGCCCGATGTTGCCCAGGGAACCTATCGACGAGGTGTTGATTATCCGGCCGTACTTCTTCTCCATCATGGGCACGGACGCCGCCTGGCAGCACAGGAACGTCCCCTTCAGGTTGATGTCGACAACGAGGTCCCACTGCTCCTCGGTCATGCGCTTCGCGATGGCGTCGCGGTTGACGCCGGCGTTGTTGACCAGGATGTCCAGCGTCCCGAAAGTCTTGATAGCCGCCCCGACCATGTTGGTGACCTCGGCCGGGTTGCGCACGTCGACCCTGAACGGCAGCGCCTCGCCGCCCCCCGCCTTTATCAGGCCGGCGACCCGCTCGGCCCCCGCAAGGTCGACGTCCGCGACGACCACCTTCGCCCCCTCCTGCGCGAAGAGCAGGCCGGTCGCCTCTCCGATCCCGGCCCCCCCGCCGGTCACTATCGCCACCCTGTCCCTGAGCCTCATGCTTGCCACCCCTATGCCTTCATCGCCCGCTTGAGGAGCACCACCCACTGGCTCTCCATGACGGTCTCGTTGCGCTGGTTGAGCATCTTGACCTCGAAAGTGGCAGTGCCCCGGTCGGGCTTGGAGGATTCCTTCTTCTCCTTGCAGGTCAGGAGGGTCCTCACAGTGTCCCCGAACCTCACCGCGCCCGTGAACTTGAGGGTGATGCTCAGCACCGCGATGGAGCTCCCCTCGAATATGCCCAGCTGGTTGGCCTGCCCGGTCGCGACCGACGCCAGGAGCATCCCGTGCGCTATGCGCCCCTTGAACGGGCCCTCCTTCATGTACTCCTCGTCGGTGTGGAGGGGGTTGAAGTCCCCGGAGAGCCCGGCGAAATGGGCCACGTCCGCCTCGGTCACCGTCCGGGAGGCGGTCTCGAACTCGTCGCCCACGCTGAACTGGTCAAAATTCCTGCCCCGGAACTGGTATGGCATGGCGGGATTCCTCCCTGAGCGGAAACTGGACTTCTACGAATGAATTGATTATATATATATATTGCGAGGGAGCAAGGGAGCAAGGGAGCAAGGCAGCAAGGGGACGACGGGTCGTTCCGTCCCCCCTGCTCCCTTGCTGCCTTGCTGCCTTGCTGCCTTGCTGCCTTGCTGCCTACCCTTGCTCCCTTGCTGCCTTGCTGCCTACCCTTGCTCCCTTGCTGCCTTGCTGCCTTGCTGCCTACCCTTGCTCCCTTGCTGCCTTGCTGCCTACCCTTGCTCCCTTGCTGC
>VGTL01000103.1 GCA_016874675.1 Methanobacteriota archaeon
GCCGTCAATGGTTGCAGCCCTTCTCCTGGTCGGCCAGGTCTCTCCGGTGCTGCGCGCGGCGGGAGGTGCGGGCGACGGGGTCGCCGCGCCCGGCCCGATGTTCACCGATGTCACGTTCTCCAACGTCTCAGTCTCCGCCGGCCTGTCGGGGCTCAACGCCAATTTCCTGGCCTGGGGGGACTGCGACAACGACGGCTACCAGGACCTGCTCGTCCAAGGCTCCCGGCTTTTCCGCAACGGGGGCCCTCCCTCCTGGACGTTCACGGAGGTCACGGCCGCCGCCGGCCTCTCGGGGGGCTTCACCTCCGGCACCTGGGGCGACTTCGACAACGACGGCTGGCTGGACTTCTACGCCGCCGGCACCGCCGACAGGCTCTACAGGAACGACGGCGACGGGACATTCACCGACGTAACGGTCGCGGCCGGCAATGTCAGGGACCCCTATCCCTCGACGGCCTCCGGCTGGGGCGACTGCGACCGCGACGGCTTCATCGACCTGTACGTGGCCAACGGGGAGGACTGGAACGGCGGCAACCCGGTATACTACCCGGACATCCTGTGGCACAACGACGGAGACGGCACATTCACTGACGTGACCGTCGCGGCCAACGTCTCCGAGGGGAACCACCCGTACTACGGGCGCGGGGTCGCCTGGGCCGACTTCGACAACGACGGCTGGCTCGACATCTACGTCTCGAACTACCGGCTCAGCCCCAACTACCTCTATCTCAACGACCGCGACGGCACCTTCACCGAGATGGGGAAGCAGCTGGACTGCGCCGGCGTCTACGACCCGGACCGGTACGAGGACGCCACCGCCGCCTCGTACTACGGCCAGAGGTACTGGGGCCCGCAGCACGGCCACACCATAGGCTCGGCCTGGGCGGACTTCGACAACGACGGCGACTTCGATCTTTGGACCACCAACCTGGTGCACAAGTACGTCGGCCCGACGGGCCAGCCGAGCATGCCGTACGATATCAGGGGCTACGTCTGCGACGATTCTAAGATGTACCGGAACGCCGGCCCGCCCTATTACGATTTCACGGACATCCGGCCGGACTGCGGGATACCCTTCAAGCCGGTCGGCGGCTCCGGGGTGTTCCAGGGCGACGAGCTCTTCGACGGGGTCGCCTGGGGGGACATGGACAACGACGGGGACCTCGACCTCTGGATACCGCAGGTCTACGACCTCTCGTATGCCTATTCATACCTCTACGAACAGGACGGCGCCGGCAACGGCTCGATGCACTGGACCGACCGGGCCGCCTCCCTCGGCATGCGCGTGTACAACACCTACGCCGGCGTGTGGTGCGACTACGACAACGACGGCGACCTGGACCTCCTCACCGCCGGGAAGTCGCCCTTCGTGGCCGAGGGCCAGGGGACCTACCAGCTGCACCTCTACCGCAACAGCGGCAACCAGAACAACTGGCTGGCCGTGAGGCTTACCGGGACGGACTGCAACCGGGCGGCCATCGGCGCCCGGGTGACGGTCAAGGCCGGAAACCTCACCCAGATGCGCCAGGTCGAGGGCGGGATGGGCTGCCACGGCTCCCAGAACTCGATGGTGCTGCACTTCGGGCTGGACGACCGCACGGCGATAGACTGGGTGGAGGTGGAGTGGCCCTGCGGGAGGATAGAGAAGCTCACCGGCGTGGAGACCGACCGGATGCTCAACATCACCGAGAGCGCCCTGCCGGTGCCGGTGGTGTCTTCGGCCTCGGCCGCGCCTTCTTCCGCGGTCGAGGACGAGCTTGTCCTGTTCAGGGCCACCGCCAGCGTCTCCGGCGGCTCCATCGCCTGGTACCAGTGGGACATCAACAGCGATGGCGTATACGAGATGACCTCCAACTCCAACGGCCCGATGGGCACGTCCTATATGAACAGCGGTACCTACCACGCCCGGTTGCGCGTCTGGTCCGACAAGGGCATCGGATCGAAGTACGGCCCCATCGTCGTTTCGGTCCGCAACCTGCCCCCCGTGGCGGAGGCCGGGCCGGACCGGACGGTCGAAATGGATTCCGAGGCGGTTTTCAACGGGAGCGCCTCCAACGACACGAGGACGGACCGGTTGAGGGGGCTCTCCCACAGGTGGGACTTCGGGGACGGGGCGTTCCGCAACTGGAGCTTGGATCCCCTGGCGAACCACACATACGTCAAACCCGGAAAGTACCTGGCCGCCCTGACCGTCCGGGACGACGACGGGGCCGAGGCGATGGACACGGTGAACCTCACGGTGACGGATGTCGCCCCTCTGGCCGGCGCCATGGCCGACCGGACCGCCCTGGAGGACGAGAGCATCCAGTTCAGCGGGACGGGCGACGACACCCCCTCGGACCGCAAGACGCTCCGGTACTGCTGGGACTTCGGCGACGGCAACTCCACCCCCTACGGGGCGTCACCCATCGCTTCGCACGCCTACACGAAGAAGGGCAGCTACACGGCGACCCTCTCCGTGAGGGACCCGCACTCGGCGGTGGCGAACGCCACGGTCAACATCACCGTCCTCAACCCGGCCCCGTCCTGCGAGATGCTGCCCGAGCACCTCGACCGTACCTCCGACGAGGACCGAAGCGTCTTCTTCGACGGGAGCGGCTCCGACAACCCGTCGGACCGGTGGTCGCTCCTCTACCGCTGGGACTTCGGGGACGGGAACGCCACGGACTGGGCGCCGGAGACCTTCGCCTCCCACACCTACACCGTCGCGGGCACCTTCAACGTGACCATGACGGTCAAAGACGACGACGGGGACACGGGGGAGGCCGTGGCGCGCCTGAGCGTCCGCAACATCGTGCCCAGGGCCGAGATACTCACCGACGAGCAGTCGGTCCAGGAGGATTCGGAGCTGGAGTTCCTGGGCCGGGGGACGGACTCCTTCTCCGACCAGGAGCTCCTGCAGTACCAGTGGAGCTTCGGCGACGGGACCCAAAGCGACTGGAGCGGCACGGCCGAAACGCTGCATTCGTACGCGTCGGCCGGGCGGTACAAGGTGACGCTTGCGGCGCGCGACGACGAGGGAGCCGCCTCCACCTCCGAGCCCGTCCACATCGACGTGGCCAACGCCGCGCCCGTCGCCGTCGCCCGGGCCTCGGCAAAGAGCGTTGACGAGGACGAGCCCGTCACGTTGTCTGCATCCGAATCGAAGGACACGCCCTCCGACATCGCGGGGCTCTCCTTCAGCTGGGACTTCGGCGACAGAAGCGGCGACGAGGAGGGGATGAACGTCTCGCACTCCTACCCGAGGTCGGGCACCTACACCGTGAGGCTCCGGGTCACCGACGGCGACGGGGCCTACTCGGAGGATTCGTCCATCCGGATAAAGGTCTCCAATGTCGCCCCGACGGCCGTGGCGTCGTCGGACGTGCAGGCGGCCGCGGTCGGACTGGAGATCCGGTTCACCGGCGAGGGCAACGACACTCCCTCGGACAGGCCCCGGCTCCAGTTCACCTGGTACTTCGGTGACGGCCGGACCGCCACCGGTGCCAACGTCACCCACTCCTTCGCCGCCGAGGGCCGCTACACCGTCCGGCTCGAGGTCTCCGACCCGGAGGGCGAGAAGGGGACGGCGACCGTCACCGTCGATATAGCGCCGGCGAAGAGGGGGGAGCCGCCGGCGGCCGGGCCCGACCTGGTGCTGATCGGAGGCGGCGCGGCCGCTGCCCTGATTGCCGCGCTCGCCGCGGCCATGGCGCTTTTGAGACGCCGGAAACAATAGGGGCAGGAAGGCAGAAAGGGGGGCAGGAAGGCGGGAAGGCAGGAAGGGGCGACGGCCGTCCCTTTCTCCCTTTCCGCCTTCCTGCCTTCTCCCAGAGCGCCTATATCCCGAACCTCCTGTCGATGAGGTTCTTCTCCAATCCGTGCTCCTGGACGAACGCGTAGGCGTCGTCCACGTTGCCCACGTCGTCGAGGCTGTCGTGGGTGTCCGTGCCGAGCGAAAGGCCCACCTTGGTGTTCTTGAGCCGCGCGAAGAACTCGGCCGAGTGACGGTACAGGGGCCGCTGGAGCTTGCCGTGCCGGGGGCTCGGGCAGAGCTCCAAGAAGAGGTCGGAGGTCTCCAGGACCGGGATGAGCACGGAGTGGTCTATCTCGGCGAAGTTGCGGGCGATGTCGTTGTGGGCGAGCCCCACGGGCGGCTCGAGCTCCTTGCGCATGTCGAAGAGCTCCCAGAGGCCCAGGCCACCGGCCTCGTCGTCTTGGACGTTCTCGAAGAGCAGGAAATCCATCTTGTTGAGCTGGGCCGCCGGCAGGTAGGCGATGTCCTCGGTCCGCTCGGCCGAGGCGTCTATCTCGACCCCGACCAGGACGCGTATCCGGTTCTTGTAGTGGATGGCGAGCCGGCGCACGTGCTCGACGTACTCGTCGATGCCCGACGGCAGGAGCGAGCGCACCCGCTTCGTCCGGTAGTGGTCCGAGATTCCCACCGCGGAAAGGCCGGCCCTTATCGCGGCCTCCACTATGTCGCGGGGGCTGAACCGGCCGTCGGAGTAGGTGGTGTGGTTGTGGAGGTTCAACATCGGGGCATACCTTCTGTGAGGGCGCAAGGCGCAAGGCGCAGGGCGCAAGGCTTGAGGGGCAAGGCGCAAGGGACGAGGGGGAAGCCCCCGTTTCCCCCCAAGTCCCTCGCGCCTTGCCCCTTGCGCCTCGTGCCTTGCGCCTTGTTTCTTTTCATTTGAGCTTGCCTTCCGCCCTCATCCTGGCCAGGAACTTCTCCATCACGGTGAGAAGGTCCGGCCGTCCTATCTCCTGCAGGTCGTAGCGCACCCGCACTACCGGCTTCTTGACGTGCACGGCGCGGCTGAGGTCGATGGGCGTCCCGATGAGCACCAGGTCGCAGGGGGCCGCGTTTATGATGGATTCGAGCTCGCGGCACTGGGCGTCCGAGTAGCCCATCGCCGGGAGCACCGGCCCCAGGTGCGGGTATTTCTCGTAGGTGGCCCGGATGGAGCCGGTGGCGTAGGGGCGCGGGTCGATGACCTCGGCGGCGCCGAACTCGCGCGCCGCAAGGAACCCGGCTCCGAACCTCATGCCGCCGTGCGTCACGGTCGGCCCGTCCTCGACCACGAGGACGCGCTTGCCCCGCACCTTCCGGGCGCCGCCCTCGACCGTCAGCGGGGAGGCGGCGTCGATTATCACCGCGCCCGGCCTGGCCGCGCGCACGTTCCGGCGCACCACCTCGACGGATTCGCCGTCGCCCGTGTCCACCTTGTTGATGACGACGACGTCGGCCATCCGCAGGTTGGTCTCGCCCGGGTGGTAGGTGACCTCGTGGTTGGGCCGGAAGGGGTCGGCCACGACTATGTGGAGGTCCGGGAAGTAGAAGGGCGTGTCGTTGTTGCCGCCGTCCCAGAGTATCACCTGGGCCTCCTGCTCGGCCTGGCGGATTATCTTCTCGTAGTCCACGCCGGCGTAGACCACAACGCCGTTGGCTATGTGGGGCTCGTACTCCTCCCGCTCCTCGATGGTGCACTTCTCCCGGTCCATGTCCTCGAAGCTCGCAAAGCGCTGGGAGACCTGGCGGGCAAGGTCGCCGTAGGGCATCGGGTGGCGGATGGCCACGACCTTGATGCCCTTCTTCCGGAGGATGTTGGATATCGCCCGGGTGGTCTGGCTCTTGCCGGCCCCGGTGCGCACCGCGCACACCGATAATACCGGCAGGCGGCTCCGCAGCATCGTCGGCACCGTCCCCATCAGCCGGAAATCCGCGCCGCAGGCGTTGACCAGCGAGGCCTTGTGCATCACATCGATGTGGCTGAGGTCGCTGTAGGCGAAGACGACCTCGTCGACGTGGTGCTTGCGGACGAGCTTGGGCAGCTCCTCCTCCGGGAATATGGGGATTCCCTGGGGGTACAGCGGCCCGGCCAGGACGGGCGGGTAGGTCCGCCCGGCGATGTTGGGTATCTGGGTGGCGGTGAACGCCACCACCTGCTGGTCCGGGTTCTCCCGGAAGGCGACGTTGAAGTTGTGGAAGTCCCGCCCTGCGGCACCCATGATTATGACCTTTCTTGCGTTCTTTGAAAATCCCGACAATCTACCCCCCCATCTATTTCAGCGACTTGCCGCACTTGAAGCAGCGTATGGCCTTGACCGGAACGGCGGTGCCGCACTTGGGGCACTGGCGCTTTCCGGGACCGGCTGCGGGCGCCTGCCTGGCGGCCGGCGCCGCGGCCTTCTTCGCGCCCGGAACGACGATACCGCGCAGGCTCCGGAACTCCGCGAGCGCCGCCTCCCGGCCGGAGCGGGCGGCCTCGAGGTGGGGCGCCGCCTCGGTGTCCCGCCTCTGCTCGAGCAGGAACCCGGCGAGCCGCAGGTGGATGCGCTTGGAGTCCAGGAAGCCGAAGGAGTCCAGGGCCAGCGCGCTCTCGTACAGGGCGGCCCCGTGCTCCTCCCGCCCCCGGGCCATCTCGGCGTCGGCCCGCCTCACCAGCGAGTTGATGAAGTCCTTGTTGGAGAGCCGGTCCAGGATGCCGTGGACCTGTATTATGTGGTTGAACGGCGCCAGCTCGTTGAGGGCGTCGTGGACGTTCTCCGGCGGCACGGGGTCGGGCAGAGTCTGGGTGGGCCAAAAGGCCCGCCCTGGCCTGGAGCGGAGGAAGGATTGCGATTCGGACTGGAAGCGCTTGAGGTCGACGTCCTTCCAGGCCGATATCGCCGCCCTGAGGTGGTCCCAGGTGGGGCCGCCCTTGAGCTCGGAGAGCCGCTCCACCGCCTTCCAGTTGCGCTCCAGCAGGTAGGCGTGGAGCACGGACAGGTCGCACACCTCGCTGGCCCGGATCTCGTCGCGGGCGAGCGCCCGGGCGTACTCGTGGGCGAAGTCGCCGAGCTCCGCCGCGAGGGCGCGCAGGTCAGGCGAATCGAGGAGCCTTGCCATCTCGAGCGCGCCCACGAGCACGTGCGAGTAGACCGCGAGGTCGCCCACGTCCCCGCTCTCCCGGGCCCGGGCCCGAAGGGCCGGCAGGTAGGTCCGGGCCTGCTCCAGGATGCCGGCGACGTCTTGGAGGTTGAAGAGCAGCCGGAACATGAACGCCGCGGTGCGGCCGTCGGGCTGGGCGCGGGAGAGCACCTTCGAGGATTCGAACTCGAACCCGGCCCGGGCGAGCTCCACGGCCGCGGAGTGGAAGCGCCCGGCGGCGAGCTCCGCGTCTGCGCGTGTTCTCACCTCGGCGGGCACCTGCGGGCGGGGCTTCTTGGCCGTGGCCGCCCGCGTCCAGGCCTCCTGGGCGCGATCGCGGTCCTGGGAGAGGAAGAGGAGCTTCGCGGCGGTGTTCCAGTCGTCCGTGTCGCGGGCGAGCTTCACCGCCCTGTCCAGCTTGCCCCCGTCCCGGTGGGCGGCGATGGCCATCTCGGTCGCGGCGGCCACGCCCTGCCGCACGGACGGGCTGGAGGGCCGGCGGGCCCAGGCGGAAGAGAGCTTCTCGTAGGTTTCCGCCAGGGTCTCGAAGTCGCGCTTTTTGACCAGCGGGGGTATCATCGCGGCCAGCCCCTCCTCGGCGAGGCGCAGGTCGGACTCCGGGGCGGTGGGGGAATCGAGGACGCGCAGGGCCTTCTCGTACTCGGCGAGGACCGCCCGGGGGCTGCCCGACTTGGCCCTGCGGAGCACCGAGGCGGCCTCCATCGCCTCGTCCGAGGCGGACGAGATGTTGCTCGAGCGCAGGCTGGACCGGGCGCGCTCGAGATGCTGCTCGGCGTCCGAGGTGTCGACGTCGAGCCCGCGGGCCGCCTGGATCTGGCCCTGGACGCTCTCGATGAGCATCATGAGCTCCATCCTGCCGGTCCGGCTGTGGCGCAGCGAGGTGATCGTCTCCTCGACCCTGCGGGCGTCGGCGAGCGCCTCGGAGTACTTGCCGGCCCGGAAGGAGGCGTCCGCCCTCGCCGCGATCTCGCCGAGGGCCTTGAACTGGGGCTCCTCCGATGCCCCCGCCTCCGCCTTCGCCCGGTCGATGGAGACCATCGCCTTGGCCAGCGCGTCCGCGGTGTCGCCGCGAAGCTTCTCGCGCTCGACGGACTTGCGGTCCATCGCCTCGACGCTGTCTTGAATCTCCTTCAGGGACTCCGTCACCGCCGGGTAGTTGCGAGTCCCGAGCGCCGAGTTCGAGGTCCGCAGCGCGGTCTCCTGGACCGAGACGTCCTGCCCGGCGCGCTTCATGCCGAGGAGGGCCTGCCGGTGACGGGAGACAAGCTCCCGGAATATCTTGGAGCCCTCGAAGTAGTCCAGCGTCCCCGGGCCGCAGGCCAGGGCCATCTCCCGGTCGTCGGAGAGGGCCACGCCGTATATCCCGCCGGTCGACTGGTACCTCCAGGCGACCGCCCCGGGGCGCGTGACGTACGCGAGGCCCTTGTCCTCGGTGGCGGCCAGGGCCGAGTCGGCTAGCTCCGAGGCCGAGAGGCGGATGATGTTGGAGCCCAGGGAGACCGACCAAACCCGCGCCCCCTGCTGGTCCAGGCAGAAGAGCTCGGGTCCGGCGGCGACCAGGACGGCGTCGCCCCGCGCCGAGACTGCCACGGCGGTCACGGGGGCTCGGCACTCGTGCGTGTGGAGCAGCATCCCGGTGCCGTTCAGGAGGTGCACCCTCCGGTCGGACGAGCCGGCGGCGACCAGGCCCCCGTCGGCCGACATGCCCACGGAGGTCACGGAGTCCTGGGCCTCGTAGGACCACAGGAGCTGGCCGTTCTGGTCGAAGTAGGCGACCGAGCGGTCGGCGGAGCCGGCGACCACCTGCCGGCCGGAGGCCCCCATGGCGACGCCGGTGACGCTGCCCTCGAAGCGGAACTTCCAGACGAACTTCTTTATCTGCCGGTTGCGGTCGAAGTAGTAGAGGTTGGCGTCCTCGCTGCCCGCCGCCAGGAAGTCGCCGTTGTCGGAGATGGCCATGCTCTTCACGAGCCGGCCGGCCTCGTGCCTCCACTGGAGCAGGCCCCGCTTGTCGAAGAAGTAGATGTTGTTGTCGTCCGAGGTGGCGGCGAGGAACTCGCCGCTCTTGCAGACCGCGACGGTGGATATGGCCTCCCGGGTCTTGTGGTGCCAGTGGCGCTTCCCGGTGCTGTCGAAGAGGTGGATGAGGCCGTACTGGCCCGGGACCATGCCGCCGAGCGCGATGGACCGGGCCCCCCGGGACATGGCCGTGCAGAGCCCGTAGCCCTCCACGGGCACCTTCAGCGTCTCCCGGACATCCCATATCTCCGGGACATGTATCCTCTGGTCCTCATCGCCCCTTGCCACCGAATGCCCCCGCTGACGGGACGGCATGCCCGTAAAGCATAATAATGCTTTGCTGTGTTGCATAACTCAGCGTGATTTCCTGACTATCACATAGACTTTTTTGTCCAGGAACTGGAGCGGACAGTCGATTTTCGCACCGTTCCCAAACCGCGTTACCCTCTTCTCAAAAATCGTCTC
>VGTL01000104.1 GCA_016874675.1 Methanobacteriota archaeon
CCCTGCGCCTTCGTCCCTTGCGCCCTGCGCCCTGCGCCTTCGTCCCTTGCGCCCTGCGCCCTGCGCCTTCGTCCCTTGCGCCCTGCGCCCTGCGCCTTCGTCCCTTGCGCCCTGCGCCCTGCGCCTTGTGCCATCCTCCACCGACCCAATAACTATATAAAAGCCCATATCAATCGTTTCTTACCTTAAATACGGGAGCGGGAATATATGAAACTTGAACAGAGCAACTCGCGTTGTGAGAAAATGGTATCGTTCCTGATGTGCATCGTTCTTCTTGCGACGATCGCGATGCCTTTCGCCTCGATGACCGCCGAGGCCGGGACGCCCTCCGTGACCTACACGGGGAACTTCTCGTCGGCCGGGAACCTGCCCGTCACGCCCGAGGGCAACTGGGTGTCCGACCCGATAACCGTCACCGGGGCGGTGACCATCACCAGGCTGGACATCTCGCTGGGCATCACCCATGCCAACCCGGCCGACCTCCAGATATGGATCGCCAACCCCGCCGGCGCCGCGGTCCAGGTGCCCTGGGTGGCGTGGGGCGGCCCCCGGCAGACCTTCCAGCTCAACAACTTCAACGGCCAGGGCTCGCTGGGCGTCTGGCGCCTCTGGCTCGTCGACGGCGTGGTCAACGGCATCACCGGCACCGAGGACTACTGCACCCTGGGATTCGTGTACTCCCTGGGGTCCAACATCATCACGCCCGCCGTCTCCGCCGCGATCTCCGGCAACTACGCCGTCAGCGTCTCGATGTCCTCGGCCTCCTCCGGCCGGCTCTTCGTCGACGACCAGTGGGTCTCCGACCTCACCTACAACGCCGGCACCGCCCGCTGGGAGTACACCCTCTCCACGACCGCCTTCCCCGACGGCGCCCACACGGTCACCGCCATATCCCGCGACTACGCCGGCAACGAGGTCGCCGACGGCCATCCGGTCACGTTCGACAACTGGAACGTGTACGCCAACTTCGGCAACCCGCCGGCCGGCGCCACCATCTCCGGCAACTACGCGGTCACCTGCTCCGTCCCCGGCTACGCGGTCCGCGGGGAGCTCTACGTCGACGGCGCCCTCGCCGGCGTGGACACCACCGTGGCCGGCGGCGTCTTCAGCATCACCGTGGACACCAGGAACTACCCCGACGGCATCCACAATCTGGTGTGGCTGGTCTTCGACCCCGACGGGAACCGGGCGGCGGCCGCCCGGGGCACGACCTTCCGAAACTACGCCATCACCTGCACCATCGCCTCCCCCTCGTCGGGCTCCACCGTGAGCGGCTCGACAACCGTGACCGCGAGCGTCCCGGCCTACGCCACCCGCGGAGACCTCTACCTCGACGGAACCTTCTTGTCCCAGGACCTCACCATCTCTGGCGGCCAGTACTCCTTCACGCTCGACACGACGAACTACCCCGACGGCATCCACGTCCTGACCGTCCAGGCCTACGACCCCGACGGGAAATCGGCCGTGGGGGCTTCGTCCGTCACGTTCTCCAATTACGACATCCAGTGCTCCATCGTGTCCCCCGGCACGGGCTCCCCGCTGAGCGGCAGCTGGACCGTCTGGGCGACCACCTCAAGCTACGCCGCCCGCGGCGAGCTTCTGGTGGACGGCTCCCTCTACGCCGTCACCACCTCGCTCCAGGTCTTCGGTGGCACGTACTACCAGTCGTACACGCTCAACACCCGCGATTTTCCGGACGGGAACCACCTGGTCGTGGCGATCTCCTACGACCCGTGGGGCCAGAGCGCCGCCTCCAGCCGGAGCTATGTCTTCGACAACTACCAGATATACGTCACCATGACGGCCCCGGGGACCGGCTCGACGGTCAGCGGCACCGTGCTCGTGAACGCGAGCGTGCCGGCCTACGCCGTGCGGGGCGAGCTCTCCGTCGACGGCTCCCCCGTCGGGGTCGACACCACCATCACGGGCGGCCAGTACCAGTTCTCCCTGGACACCACCGGCTACCCCGACGGCCTGCACAACCTGCGCGTCTCGGCCTACGACCCCGACGGAGCGGCGGCCTTCGACTCCCGCGGCGTCATCGTCGACAACTACAACATCGCCGTCTCGTTCGTCCAGCCCCTGAACGGTTTCTCCATATCGGGGTCCTACACGGTGGTCGCCGCGGTGCCGTCCTACTCGGTGAAGGGCGAGCTCTACGTCGACGACGCCCTGCAGGCGACGGCCGGCGCCCCCAACGCCCTGAACCAGTACCGCTTCACGCTGGACACCACGCGCTTTGCGGACGGGAACCACCAAATACGCGTCCAGTCCTACGACCCCGACGGGAACGCCGGCGCGGCCACCGTCAGCGGAGCTTTCGACAACTGGCAGATCAGCGCCGCCTTCCTGACGCCGGCGGCCGGCGGCACCGTCTCCGGCACGGCCACAGCCACTGTCGCCGTGCCGGCCTACGCCGCCAAGGGCGAGCTCTTCGTGGACGGCACGCTGGTCGCCACGGACATGACGGTTTCGGGAGGCCAGCACTCCTTCTCGTTCGACACCCGCTCTTTCCCGGACGGCTACCACGTGCTGGGCGCCACCGCCTACGACCCGGACGGCAACTTCGCCTCGGACAGCCGCAGCGTGCTCGTGGACAACTACCAGATCTACTGCACGATGGTCGCCCCCGCCTCGGGCGCCACCATCAGCGGCCGGACCTACACCGTCCGGGCCTCGGTCCCCGCCTACGCCGTCCTCGGCGAGCTTTACATCGACGGGAGCCTGTACGCCACCACCACCACCCGGACCTCGGGCGAGTTCCGGTTCACGCTGGACACCACGGCCTTCCCCGACGGCCTCCACGCCGTGACCGCGGTCGCCTACGACCCGGACGGGGCGCGCGCCTCCGCCTCCGTGTCGGCCCTCGTCGACAACTACCAGATATCCGTGACGATGTCCACCAGCCCCTCGGGCAGCACCCTCTCCGGGACGGTGCAGGTGTACGCCAGCGTCCCCAACTACGCCACCTACGGCGAGCTCTACGTCAACGACGCGCTCTTCGGAATAGACACCACCCGGGACGCCCAGAACCGGTTCCAGCTCGCGCTCGAAACCACCCGCTACCCCGACGGGGCCTACCGCCTCAAGTGGCAGGTGTACGACCCCGACGGGAAATCGGCGGTCGCGACGCTCAATGTGGACTTCAACAACTACCGCCTGCCGGTGAACTTCGTGAACCTGCCCGCCACCATCTCCGGCACGGCGTCCGTCACGGTGTCGGTCCCCTCGTACGCCGTCTCGGGCGAGCTCTACCTGGACGGCGCCCTCGTGGCCACCGACACCAGCATATCCGGCGGGAACTACGTTTTCTCGTTCAACACCGCCGCCTTCCGCGACGGCATCCACACCCTGGGCGTCAAGGTCTTCGACCCGTACTCGAACTACGCCGCGGCGGCTGCCTCCATCGTGATAGACAACTACAACATCGCCGTCACGATGGTCGCGCCCCCAAACAACGGCGTGATGTCGGGCGCGTCCTTCCTAGTCCGCGCCTCGGTGCCCGCCTACTCCGTGAAGGGGGAGCTCTACATCGACGGGGGCCTCTGGGCGACCACCAAGAGCATGACCTCGGGCGAGTACCGCTTCGGCCTTGATACGAGGACGCTTCCCGACGGGAGGCACTCGGTGATGGTGGTCGCCTACGACCCCGACGGGAACAGCGGCTCTGCCACGGTGACGGCCACGGTGGACAACTACCAGATCTCCGTGTCGGTAGCGCTCTCGCCCGGCGGGAGCCGCGTGTCGGGGACGGTGATGATGTATGGATACGTCCCCTCCTACGCCGTCAAGGGGGAGTTCTACGTCGACGGCCAGCTGGTCGCGATAGACTACACCACGACCTACAACGGCGCCCAGTACTACTTCAACGCCTCGCTGGACACGACCACCTTCAAGGACGGGTTCCACACCTTCCGCGCCGTCGCCTACGACCCCGACGGCAACGCCGCCGTGGCGCAGCTCACCGTCGAGGTGGACAACTGGCAACCCTACGCCATCCTGACCGCGCCTCCGGCCAACTCCCTGCTCTCGGGCGCCGTCTGGGTCAACGCCACCGTGCCCTCCTACGCCCGCAAGGGCGAGCTCTACGTCGACGGGGCGTTCCGCTCCTCCACCACCACCATCACCTCGGGCCAGTACCGCTTCAACCTCGACTCGCGCACCGTGGGCGACGGCTGGCACAGCCTGGGCGTGCGGGTCTACGACCCCGACGGGGAGAGCGCCTTCTCCGCCGTCTCGGTGCTCCTGGACAACACGCCCCCCGAGCTCTGGAACGTCACGGTCAGGTACCCCCCGGGCCAGACGGCGGTCAAGAAGGGGGATTTCGTCTCCGTCAGCGTCCAGGCCGGCGACGCATCCGGCGGCTCGGGCCTCTACAACGTCTGGATGGACGCGTCCAACCTGGGCGGGGGCGGCTCCGAGATGCTCGACGACGGGCTGCACAACGACTCCTCCTCGCTCGACGGCATATTCGGCTCCGGCGGGGTGGCCGTGGACGCCACGATGGGCCTGCACTTCGCATTCATCACCGCCACCGACCGCGCCGGCAACAAGGCGACCGTGACGGCCAAGGTCTCCTTCGACACCCACGACCCGATAATCACGAGCTCGTACGTCGTCTACCCGCCCGGCCAGACCGCCGCCAGGTTCGGCGACCAGGTGCGCATCGTCTCGCGGGTGATCGACACCAAGATGACCGTGGACACCGTCCTGGTCATCGACACCTCGGGCTCGATGAGCGGGAACCCGATACGGGACGCCCGCAACGCCGCCAAGACCTTCGTCGGCCTCATGGGGGAGAACGACCGCGCGGCCGTGTACTCATTCCACGGCGGCCAGAACAACCAGCCCAAACAGGAGATGGGCTTCACCTCGAACAAGGCGTCTCTCAACAGCACGATAGACGGGCTCTCGGCCGGGGACTGGACGCCGCTCTACGACGCCGTGTGGACCGCCGTCCAGTACGCCAAGACCTCCCCCAACCTCCCCGTGGTCATCATCCTCACCGACGGAAACGACATCACGGGCTACGACGCCTTCGGCAACCCGACCCACAGCACCCACACGCTGGAGGACTGCAAGTACGCCTCCATCCCGGTGTACACGATAGGTCTCGTCCCGGGGCCGGCCTACGACCCGCTCAACGAGACGGTGCTCAAGGAGATAGCCCAGACCTCCGACGGCGGATCGTACTACAAGGCGCCCGACTCCTCGCAGCTTCAGAAGATCTACGAGGACCTCGCCCGCGTGGTGGAGAAGATGGACGTCGGGGGCATCATGGAGGTCTACTGCGACGCCACGCCCGTTGGCGGCCCGGCGCACGTCGGCATGCACGACGACGGCGCCCACGACGACCTGGGCGTGGGCGACGGCTACTTCGGCTCCGACTGGACGACGGTCGGCTCGGCCTCCACGGCCGTCATAGGCGTCACCACCGCCGCCGAGGACGTCGCCGGCAACCGGGACACCGACACCGCCCAGGTCCGCGTGGACAACACCCCGCCGGTGCTCTCGGGCCTCACGGTGCGCTACAAGACGGGCCAGTGGTGGGCCGCCGACGGCGACGGCGTCTCGTTCGTGGCCCGCGTGGTGGACTTGGGCGCGGTGGCCGGCTTGAAGCGCGTCGAGCTTGACGCCTCCGACATCGGGGGCCCCTCCTCGGTCGCGATGAGGGACGACGGCGCCGGGGGCGACTCGGTCGCCGGCGACGGCAACTGGACCTCCGGGAGCGTCACGGTCGCGACGGGCAGCAACACGCGCTTTTTCGTCTTCCGCGTCACCGGCCAAGACAACGCCTCCAACTCCGCCTCCCAGGCGGGGAACATCTACATCGACAACGGCCGCCCGCTCACGATGAGCATCACGAGCCCGGGGCAGGACCAGCACGTCGAGGGGCTCGTCACGATGAGGGTCCAGGCCACGGACCTCCCGGCGATACTGGACATAAACCTCACGCTGCTCCCGCCCAACACGGTGTACCAGACGGCCTACAACGGACTTTCGGGCTTCTTCGAGCGCCCGCTGGACACGGTGCAGCTTCCGGACGGGACCTACTACCTCGGCGCCACCGGCCGGGACATCGCCCTCCGCACCATACCCAGCCCGGCGATGGTCACGTTCTACATCGACAACCACGCCCCGGCCCTCAAGCTAAACGCGCCCAAGAACAACGATTACGTCTCGGGCGTCGTGACGGTGGACACCGCCGGGACGACCGACACCTTCCTGCTTTTGGTGGAATACAACGTGGACGGCCTGGCCTGGGTCCCGGCGTCCACCGCCTGGGACACCACCGCCCTCGCCGACGGCCGGCACACCCTCGCGGTGAGGGCCGTGGACCGGGCCGGCCACGTCACCAGCACGACCCTCTCGGTCACCGTGGACAACACCAACCCCACCTGCCGGATAGTGGCCCCGGCCGCCGGCGGCATCCTCTCGGGCCGCTACACCATCGCCGTGAAGGCGTCGGACTCCGTGGGCATCGCCCGCGTGGACATCACGGGGGATTTGGCCGCCGAGGCGGAGTACAAATCGCAGAGCGGCTACTACGAGGTCTCGCTGGACACCCGGGACCTTCCCGACGGGAACTACACCATCGGGGCCCGTTCGCGCGACGACTCCGGCCGGGAGGCGACCGCCGCGGAGGTGTCCTTCCGGGTCGACAACACCGCGCCGACGCTGGGCCTGCTCTCCCCGGCTGCCTATTCTTTCGTCGCCGGCACGGTGCTCGTGCAACTGCTTTCGGACGACGGCCCGTTCACCGCCGAGCTCTCGGTGGAGTTCCGCGTCGACGAGCGCGGCTGGGTGGCGCTGGGGCGCAACGGCGCCCTCTGGGCCGCCCCCTGGGACACGGGCGCGTTCGGCGACGGCGCCCACTCCCTCCAGGTGCGCTCGACCGACGTCATAGGCAACGTGGCCGCCCAGACCGTGGCGCTGACCGTGGACAACAACGCCCCCGTCTGCCAGATATACAGCCCGCTTCCCGGCCAGTACACCGAGGGCAAGCAGCTGTTCCAGGTGCTGGCGACCGACGAGGTGGGGGTGGTCAACGTCACATTGGCAATCCCGCTCGTGGGGACCCACCTCATGAGCTTCAACGGCTTCACCGGCTACTACGAGTACTCGCTGCTGACCACCAACTTCCCCGACGGCGGATACAACGCCACGGTGACCGCGCTGGACCGCTCCGGCCAAACGACCGTGGCCGGCCCGATGGGCTTCCACATCGACAACGTCGCGCCCTCGTTCCGGCTGGTCCGGCCCCGCGAGGGCGAGCCGATAACCGACAACATAACGGTCGAGGTGGAGTGGAGCCCCGGCCGGGCCGCGCCGGACGAGGCGAAGGTGACCTACCGCGTGGACACCGGCGCCTGGCTGGGCGCCGACCTGAGCACGCCCGTCTCGTCGCTCGCCGACGGCCCCCACACGGTGACGGTGAGGGCCGAGGACGCCGCGGGGCACATCACCGACGTGACGGTCAGGATATTCGTGGACAAGGAGTGGCCGGAGCTGTCGGTGCTCGCTCCGAAGAGCGGGGTGCACGTCAACGGCGCGGTGGATCTTCGGGTGAAGGCCCGCGATGCCGCCGGGATGGCGAGCCTGACCATCGCGCGGGGCAACCTCACGCCCGAGGAGCTATTCCAGAACGGGGCCACCGGCTTCTACGAGCACCAGCTGGACCTTTCGGGCCTTCCGGACGGGAGCTACAACTTCACCCTGACCGCCACGGACCTCGGGGGGCACGAGACTGTCTCCAACCTGACCGTCGTGTGGGACACGAACGGGCCAGCGCTCGCGCTGGTGGCGCCCTCCTCCGGCGGCGACAAGAAGGGCCAGGTGAGGTTCCAGGTCGCGGCGACCGACCCAAGCGGCGTCTCGAAGGTGGGCATCCGCCTGCGCAGCGGCGACTGGCGCGACATGAGGCTTGCCGAGAACGGCAATTACGTGTACACCTGGGACACCACCGAGGCGGACGACGGCCAGCGCGTTGCGGAGGTCCGGGCGCAGGACCGGCTGGGCAACGAGGTCTACGTGACCTACGACCTCACGGTGAGGAACCACGAGGCCAACATCTTCGCCGACCACTTCAACTTCTGGCTCCTGCTCGTGCTCATCATCGGCTTCGGCGTGGTGACCTACGCGGTGCTCCGCAGGCCCAGGTATCCGGTGCAGTACATCGAGGGTGCCAGGCCGGCCGTCTCCCCAGCCAGGGTGGCCGGGGCGCCCCCGCCGGTGCCGGCGGCCAAACCCGGGCCGGCGCCCGAGGAGGCGCCCCCGCTCCCGAAGGCCGCCCAGGAGGAGGAGCAGACATTCGAGCCGGACGAGGAGCCGTTCTTCGCCCGGAAGGCCGCGCCCCCGACGGCCCGCGGCGGGGCGGGCGCCTCGGTCGCGGCCGCGGCAGGTGTCTCCGCCGTCGCCGGCAGGCCCCTCAGTACGGTCCCGCCGCCCGAGGAGACCGGCTTCGAGGAGGTGACCGACGGCGGCGTGGTGGAGGAGCTCCGGATGGAGGAGCCCTGGATGCCCGGCGGGTCCTTGCCGAAGGCCACGGAGGCCCCGAGGGCCGCGATCTACACTCGGGCGCCAGCGCCCGCGGCGGCCCCGGCTCCCCCGCCGGCCCGTACGCCCGCTCCCGCCCAGGCCCCATCACCTGCCCGGACGACTGCGCCCGCCCCGACCCCCGCCGCCGCAGGCGACATGTGGGAGGAAGAGGAGGCGGAGGAGGAGTTCTTCGAGGAGGACCGGCCCGCCGCCCCGCCCGCCAGGCCGGCCGCGCCCGAGAAAAGTCATGCGCCCCCACCCTCCAGGGGGCTGAGCCCTCTCGAGCAGCAGATGCTCTCGATGGGCCTGAACCTCAGGGTCACGCGGACCGAGGAGGAGCGAAAGCGCCGCGGACCGCCGCCGGGCTGGTCCCACCCCAGGCCCGCCGAGCTCCCGCCGCCCGAGCCGGAGAGGCCGGCGGTCCCGTCCAGGCCCCGGGGGAGCGAGGGCGTGACCGCGCCGCCCAGCGCGCTCAAGCCGGTCCCGCCCGGCGCCCAGAAGCTTACGCCCAAGGACCGCGAGAAGATGGGGGCGATGCTGGACGATCTATTGGGCAAGTCGAGGAAGAGGTAGGACGAAGGCAGCAAGGGAGCAAGGGGGCAAGGCAGCAAGGCAGCAAGGCAGCAAGGGGGCAAGGCAGCAAGGGAGCAGGGATATGGCCGTCGTCCCTTGCTCCCTTCCTGCCTTCCCTTCCTGCCTTGCTGCCTTTCTGCCTTCCCTTGCTGCCTTGCTGCCTTTCTGCCTTCCT
>VGTL01000105.1 GCA_016874675.1 Methanobacteriota archaeon
AGCGCCAGCAGGAAGAACACGATGCCCATGCCGAAGGAGCCGGCCATCGGGGACCACCTTTGCCGTCAATCGGCGGGCGGATATCTAAAGGTAGCGAGGTGGAGGCGCCCGCGCCCCGGCCTATCCATCCGGCCCCGCCGCCGGCGCCCGCTCGAGCGCCCTCCCGTCCCGCCGGGCGCCCTTCCAGCCGTCGGCGATGAAGCACCTGACCGAAAGGCCCCTCCGTTCGAGGCGGACCACGCCCATCTCCGCCAGCCGGGCAACATGGCGGTGGACGGTCGGGAACGAGGCCTCCAGGGCGCGGGAGAGCTGGCTCTTGCTCTGGCCGTCGCGCTCGCGCAGGGTCTCGAATATGGCCGCCTGGAGCCTGTTGAGGCTCACCGGCACGTCCGAAAGCTTCATCCCGGCTGGATAGAAGCGTTTGTACCTGCCGTCGCTTCTGGACCAGATGAGGCCCTCGCGCTCCAGGGTCTGGAGGTGGTGAGCCGCCTTTCCGTTGGTCATCTCCAGGCGCCGGAGAATCTCGCTGTAGTGGATTCCGGGGTCGGAGGCTATCGCGCCGCGAATCATTCCGCGGGACTCGTTGTCCAGGACCTCCTCCCCGTGCAGCCGGGTGTAGAGCGGAAGGAAGAGCACCGAGAGGAGGCGGTACCTCCCGGTCTCGGTTCCTCCGGCCCAGAACAGGCCGAGCACGGCCGTGAGCGCAATCGCCGCGGCCGCGAGGCCCGCCCAGACGCCCGGGACCGGCACGGGGCCCGCCTCGATTGTCCTCGGAGGGGGGGCGACGGTGAAGTTGAATGTCCTGGTCGTGGTGTATCGGCCGTCGCCGATGAGAAGCACGATAGTATGGTTGCCGGGGGCGAACCTGCGCGCAAACGACCTTTCGGTGCTGACGGTCACGCCGTTGTCCCTCCACTCGTAGGCGAGGGTGGAGTTGAGGGGGCTGACCGCCTCCACCGAGAATGTCTGGACGGAGGAGGCCTTCACCGTCCTGTTCTCGGGGACCGAGAGCGAGACTATCACCGGCCGTTTCCCCTCCAGGCCGGTGTTGTTCACATAGCAGGTCAGATTCTCTGATGAATCCCTATGAGGGCTGAGGACCATGATCGTGTGCCAGCCGTCGCCGGCCGAAGTGGTGTCCCACGGGTGGGAATAGGCCGCGTAGTTGTCGGCCGGGCTCTGCACCGGCTTGCCCGCGTTGAGAAAGACGCCATCGACATATACCCATGTGACGTTGAGGCAATCGCACAGCCGGGCGAGGACCAGGATCTCTATCGTCCCGTTGACCTCGCTGCCGCCGGCCGGCGACAGGATCATGGTTTCCCATGTCACGGTCAGGTTGAACGAGTGGGAGATGGTGTACATTCCGTCCGTGGCGGTCAGATCGATGGTGTAGTTTCCGGGCGCCGCATTGCGCCACGCGAGGTCCCCGGTCGACGCGTTTATCCGCATATCGCAGGGAGGGTTCGAAGTGAGGCCGTAGACGACCTTGTCCAAAAGATCCGGGTCGGTCGCCCTGACGGGCCAGCTGAAGTCGTGGCCGGCAAAGCACAGCCTGTCGCCCGGCACCTGGGACCATTCCGGCGGGCGCCCGGGCTCCCCGACCGTCAGCTCGAACGTCAGGCTCGCCGAGCCGCCCCTGCCGTCCGTCGCCGTGACGGTGACGAGATAGGTGCCGGCATCCGACTCGGCCGGGTTTCCGATGAAGATCCCCCATTGTTCCGAATACCCAAGCCAGGTCGCATTGGTTGTCAGGTTCCAATGGACATGGTCCCCGTCGGGGTCCGTCCCCTCGACGGTCAGGATGAATTTGACGCCCGCGGTCACGTTCGTCGGGAATATCCGGGTTATCACCGGCGGGCGGTTCTTCTGGACATCGGGCATGTCCCGAAGGTACGGATATGTTTCACCCTCCTCTATCTGCCAGACGGTGTCGAAATCCCAATTGGCGTAGGTGGCCTTCCGCATCATGTCCGAGGTGTTCTTCCCGGTCCCGTTGGCGCTGTAGTTGCACCAGGTAGTCTCGTTGTCCCAGAAGCAGTCGACGACCCCGGGACCGTTGTGATAGGCGATGAACCCTCCGGGCTGCGGGAAACCGCTCACATTGCCGGCGCTGTAGCATCTCTCGATCCGGCCGCCTACCGGCAAGGGCGGAATCGGTACGGCTATCTTGACCTCCCCGATGAAGCCCCCCGGATTTCCGGTCCGCCAGTGGCACCGGACCCTGCTGGTGCTGTAGCTGTCGAAAATATTTCCGAACCCGCCAGCGGAATTGTCGTCGTATCCGGTGAACCCCCCGACCATACCGGTCCCGGTGACATTGCCAGAGCTTGAGCATCTCGAGATGTTGCCGGTGTTGTGTCCCACGAAGCCGCCGACCATGGAGCGGCCGTCCACCTCCGCATCGCTGCGGGAGCGGGATATGCGTCCGCCCCAGTTGAGGCCGGCCAATCCGCCGACCGTGTCATTTCCCCGTATCTTTCCGGAGGACCAGCAATCCTGGACGGCCCCCATGTTGGACCCGACGATTCCCCCGACTATCAATCCGGTGGCGCTCACATTGCCCGCAAACGAGCACCCGGCGACGGAGCCCAGGGAGCTCGCCCCGGCCACGCCTCCGACGTAGTCCACTCCCGAAACGCAGCCGGTCACGCGACACCCGGCAATGTTGCCGGAATTGTTCCCGGCCAGTCCGCCGACCCATTGATTGCCGGTCACGTTGACCGCCGCCAATGTCAGGTTCCTGACGCTCCCGGCGCCAGGCATCAATTGCCGGAACAGGCCCACCCTGTCCTCGCCCGGACGCCATATGTGGAGGCCCCTTATCGTGAATCCCCGCCCGTCGAGTTCACCATAGAAATGGGGGCCGATCGGCCCGAAACCGAGGCCCTTTGCCCAGCCGCCTGTATCGGACGCGTCTATGTCGTTGGCCAGCGCATAGTTGCCGTTGAGGTCCAGGCTCATGTTCTGGAGCTCGTGGACGTCGTGGATGAGGATGACGCCCCTGCCTGCGCCTTCGCCGCCATCGGCGCCCGCTGCGGGAGCCGATGCGGACAGGGCGCCGAGCACCAGCAGGGCCTCCACGAGCAGGACGGGCGTCCTGCGGACGGGAACCATTTCCACACCCGTCCCGATATATGGACGGCGGCTTATTAATGCAGATTGGTGGGAAGGCGTAGGGGTTATTAAAGCGCGGACCGGCGCGGGTGCGATTCGGGCCTATGGAGGCACCCGGTATCTGGCACAAGGGCTCGGAGTTTCGAAGAAGGAGCACTCAAATGGTGCAGGAGATAGGCAAGGTTTTTGACTTCTTTGTGACTGATGGACAAACCATGAAGACAGGGCACTGTCGCATGGGTGAACTGGGAAACTAGCTTGATGAACTGAATGCCGGTGGATGCTACCTGCAATACTGGTGGTGGGTCCTACTGACGATGAAAAGACTTTCTATTAGAAAATACGTCACTTTCGTCGGGGAGCGGGAGCCTGGAATATGGTAGTACGATTTACCTCGAAAGTGCAGCTTGCGGGGTTCGTAACTTCCAAAGGGAGATCAGGCCCGGACCACAATTGAAATCCGCTTTCATGCCACGGAATTGACATCAAAATGACATGCCTGCAAAAAAGCGTTCACCGCAGCCAAGATCGGTTAATCCTGAGATTTGCAGGAAATGTGCCATAAACTATAAATGGTATCGGGAATAATACTCGTATTACATGAAATGCATCCGATACAGCAACCACGCAAGGAAAAAGATGGTGGAGCGCGGGATATCGGAAAAAGAAATCTCCAATGCTATCAATAGGGGCAGCAAGAGAACCCAGGATGACAAGATAGTCGCGACATTCATGTACTTCGAGGTCGTGTACAAGGTGATTGATGACGAGGCATATGTGATAACCGTGTTTGTACGGTGGTGATGATATGAAGAAATGTCCGGTCTGCGGAAAGGGAAATCTGAAGTCCGCTATGGTGGAGGAGAAGATGTTCGGCTTTCCACTGGGTGCCTACAAGGGGGAAGTTTGCGACAAGTGCGGGGAATCCTTCCTGCCCCAGGGCGCGATGGGCGAAATCGAGAAGAAGGCGAAGGAAATCGGCATCTGGGGGCTGGCTGAAAAGATAAAGGTAGTAAAATCGGGGAATTCCCTTTGCATAAGGATTCCCGCCAAGCTGGCAAGGTTCCTTGGCCTGAAAGAAGGACGGGAGATTCTGGTCTATCCTGAAGGCGCAAAAAAGGCGGCGTTTGAGGTCACATGATGTATAGTGTCGGTATGATGCAAAGGATGTTGTGGATGCATAATATGAGACAAAAGTGCTTATTCGTGCAAGCTGGTGGTCGTAATACACACCCAGTGGCATATTGAGGTGCCGTCCGCCGTGCGTCGTCATGCCTCGGATTTCGAATCCGGGGTCCGTGACTTTCGCCGCGCGGACGGATTTGATTTGAATCGACCCTGCAGATGGTACGCGCAGTGAATAAGGACGATGTGGCGCTCGCTCGGGCCGGCTGAACGCCGGCTCTCGCTCGCGCGCGGCAGAGCGGATTGCGCGCAGACAAATCCGGGGTCGCACGGTTTCGGTTTCGTAGATGGCCGAATCCGGCGGTCGCCTGTCCCCGACGGCCTGGGATGGGAGCGGCTCCGCTGAAATACTCGGTGAAGCTGACGAAAACGACAAAGACGGTTGACCCTGAACCCTCGTCGCACCCTGAACCCCCGTCAGTGCACGATTTGCGGCTCGCTGCGCTCCCGCAAATCGTGAAACCGTTCGACCGGCCTCTCTGCCGTATCGGCCGGTCGAACCCTTTTTGAATTTCTCGGCCCGCACACTTTTCGCTCTGGAATGGGCGGGCCTCGAAATTCAAAACCCGAACTGCGCGCACTGCTCGTCGACGTCCTTCTGGATCTGCTCGAGCACGGCGGGCTGCTTCAGGAGGTGGCGGAAGCGGCCCTGCGTCTTGAGGTACTCTACGACCGGCTTGCGCTCCTTGGGCTTGCGGGACAGCTTGATGTCTTTCAGGTTCTTTCCTTCCAGCTCCCACATGATGAACATGCCCGTCTCGACCGCGAGCCGGCTCAGCTCTATCGTGTCGGCGCTGTCGTGGCGCCACCCGGTCGGGCACGGCGCCAGCACGTGCAGGAAGCACGGGCCCTCCAGCTCGCAGGCGCGCTTGACCTTGCGTTTGAGGTCGGCGTGGTAGCCTATGGTCGCCGTGGCCGTGTATTTTATCCCGTGGGCGGCGACAATCATGGCCATGGGCTTCTTGGCCTTCGTCTCGCCGATGGAGCAGGTCCCTGACGGGCAGGTGGTGGTGCTGGCGCCGTAGGGGGTCGAAGAGCAGCGCTGGATGCCGGTGTTCATGTACGCCTCGTTGTCGTAGACGACGAAGATGACCTTCTGCTGGCGCTCGAGCATCCCCGATATCGCCTGGAACCCTATGTCGAACGTCCCGCCGTCACCGGCGAAGGCGAAGACGTTGACGCCCTGCCGCTTCTTCATCTGGGTCAGGGCGGCGTCTATGCCCGATGCGACCGCGGCGGCGTTCTCGAACGCGGCGTGTATCCACGGAATCTCCCAAGCCGTCTCCGGCCAGGCGGTGGTGGCGACCTCCAGGCACCCGGTGGCGTTGGCGACTATGCTGTTGGGCCCCGCCGCCGCCAGCACCTGCCGCACCGCGTTCATCTCCCCGCAGCCGGCGCACCCCCTGTGCCCCGAAGCGAACAGTTCCTTTCCCTCGTCCGCGGACGCGTCCTCGGGCATTTACAGCACCTCCCTGTTGAGACCTGCCCAGCCGGTGAACTCCTCGACCTTGCCGCCGGCCATGACCTGCTCCGACTTCTCGTACATCTCGTAGAAGTGCTCCGGCAGGACGTCGCGGCCCCCAAGGCCCATTATGAAGCTCGAAAGCAGCGGCTTTCGAGCTTCGTTCACGAAGTGCCCGGCGAGCTCGGCGTAGATCGCTCCGCCGTAACCCAGAGAAATCGCCCGCTCGGTCACGGCGACAACTTTGGCGTGACAGAGCGAGTCCTTGAGCTCCTTGAAGGGGAACGGCCGTAGCACGCATATCTTGACCAACCCGGCCCTCTTGCCCCTCGCCCGGAGCTCGTCCACCGCCACGCGCGCCGTGCCCGTCATGGAGCCCATCGTGACGAAGATGACCTCGGCGTCGTCCGAGCGGTACTTCGAGACGCGCCCGTATTTGCGCCCGAAGGTTTTGGCGAACTGGTCGAAGACCTCGTCTATGACGGCGGCCGATTCCATCAGGGCCTTCTGGAGGGCGTAGCGCGTCTCCATGTAGTACTCGGGGGTGCCCAGCGCGCCTATCGTCATCGGCGTCTTCGGGTCCAGTATGGCGTGCGGCACGTACGGGGGCAGGAAATCGTCGACCGCGGCCTGCTCGGGCACATCGACGGGCTCCATCGTGTGCGTCAGCACGAAAGCGTCCAGCCCGACGAGCGCCGGAAGGTAGACCCGTCTGTCCTCGCCCACCTTGAAGGCCATTATCATGAAGTCGAGGCACTCCTGGTTGTTCTCGGCGTAGTAGTGTATCCAGCCGGCGTCCCTTTCAGATACGGTGTCCTGCTGGTCGCACCAGATGTTTATGGGCGCCGAGAGCGCCCGGTTGCCCACGGCCATCACTATCGGCAGCCTCATGCCGGCGGCGATGAAGAGCATCTCGTGCATCAGAGCCAGGCCCTGGGATGCAGTGGCAGTGCACACGCGCGCCCCGGTGGAGCTTGCGCCTATCGCGGCGCTCAGGGCGCTGTGCTCGCTCTCGGCCAAGAGGAAGTAGCTGTCGAGCTCCCCGTCGGCGACGTACTCCGATATCCTCTCGGGGAACATCGTGGACGGGGTGATGGGATAGGCCGGGATGACGTTGGGCCGGCAGAGCTTGGCCGCCAGGGCAGTGGCCTCGTTTCCCCTCATTATCCGCATCATCTACTTTTCCTCCTCCACCATGGTTATGCACTTGGCCGGGCACTCCCGGGCACAGATGCCGCAGCCCTTGCAGTAGTCGTAGTCGGGCCGGGACGATTTTTCGCCCTTCTTCATCGCCGAGTCCGGGCAGTAGACCACGCAGAGCCAGCACTTCTTGCACTTCGAGGCGTCGACGACGGGCCTAAGCGTCCTCCAGCCGCCGGTCCTGTTGCGCTTGCTCGCGCCCGGTGTCCGGGCCACCAGGCCGAGGGTGATTTTGGTCATTTCACGGCCCCCTGGTCTGCTCGAATGCGTCCCTTGCGGCCTTCTTGTTCTCCTCGGTCTTTATCGGGGCGTTCTCCTCGATTGCCCCTTCGATGGCCTTCATGCCGACGTTCCCGGCGGCCTTCGAGTAGGCGCCGAGAATGGCGGTGTTCACGATCGGGTTCGTCGCGGTGCCGAGCTTGTTGTTCACCGCTATCGTCGTGGCGTCCACGCAGAACACCTTCGCCTTGCAGGTGAAATCGGAGGGCAGCTTCTGCGTGTTGAGTATGATCGTCCCGCCTTCCTTGAGCCCGGCCGAGACGTCGACGACATGGAGGAGCGTGGTGTCCAAAACGACCACGCAGTCGGGCCTGTAGACCTGGGTGCGCAGGTCTATCCTCTTTTCGTCCATGCGCGTGAACGCCGCCACGGGCGCTCCCCGGCGCTCCACGCCGAACATCGGGAAGGCCTGGACCTGCTTGCCCTCCTTGAAGGCCGCCGCGGCGAGTATGTTGGCCGCGGTGACCGCGCCCTGCCCGCCCCTTCCGTGGAAACGCACCTCGTACACCTCCCATCCCCCTTGGATTTCGTAAACGAGATGGGCGTATTTAGGGTTATCTTGTATATATGGACAATAATGATAAATCGTGGCGCGGGGACGATTGGCAGTGATGGGGGGACCGTTGAGGTCAATAGTCGCTTTGGCGCGGGCGAAGCCCCAGGGTCCCGACGAAATCCCTCGGGGTGATGTATTCCCCGAACCCCTCGAAGTGGCGGTCGAGCGAGACCAGGTAGCGGAGGCTCAACGCCCTCGCCGCCGCGAGCTGCTCGAGGTCCTTGTCCTTGACGGCGCCCCTGAGGCTGGCCATGGTTCGCCGAAGGTCCCGGGAGTACACCACGGCGCAGGATTGCAGGAGGTAATCCCGGTAGAAGGCCGAATGATCCCGGCCGTAGACCGTCCTGAAATAGTTCATGACCTCCCTTATCACGCGCTCCGAGACGACCGCCTCGATCTCCCCGGCGGTGAGCATGTCGATGATGATGCGGGAGTTGGAATCGCCGTCCTCGAAGGCGTAGATGAAGACGTTCGAATCGAGGAAAACCCTAGGTCTCATCCTCGATCCTCTCGATGTCCTTCTTGAGCTGGGCCGGGCTGACCTTGCGGCGGGGGAGACGGTTCAGGCGGGCCCAGAGGTGCCTTCTCCGGAGCAGGCCGAGGTCCATGCCGTATTTCACTATCGCCGAGCGTATGGCCTCCGACTTGGAGGCGAACAACCCGCTCGATATCATCTCCTCCAGAAGCTCCGCCTCGACCCCGCGGAACTTCAGCGTCAGGGTGGTTTCCATGGCCTCACCGGATATTATAGCGTTTTGATAGTATTTCAATGTTCCTTCTCCCGGTGGACTAGCAGGGCTTTCGGGTGGCGGCCCGGTCGCCGGCAGGGTCTTTTCCATGTTATCACGGACATGCTCGGGGGCTCCCGGTCTATGAACCCCGCGTGGTACCTACCATTTCACGCCCGAATCCAAACAGTATAATACGGCCATGCCCGTCCCGGAGCGGGCAGGTATTGCATTGACCGTCCGCGACAAGGCCGGCAGGCACCGCTACATCGGCTTCCTGGTCGAGGCGCGCTCGCGCCCGGGCCGGGAGGACGTCCAGCGCGCCCTCTCGGAGGCGGGGCGCCTCGCGCCGGGCGGGCCGGTCCAGTTCAACCTCACGGTCTTCGACGGCCGGAGGGGCATCGTGAAGGTGCCTCATCTCCGGAAGGGGGCCGCCATCGAGGCGCTCGTTTCGATAAGGGCGCTGGGCCGCGAGAGGGCGCCCGCCTCGGTCCGCACGGTCGTCACCTCGGGCACGATATGCACAGTGAAGGCCCGGATGGGCATCCCGCCGGGGCCGAGGCCGTGGGAGAGGAGACGGAGGAGGGGGAAGGAGGGAGCGGGCAGCGGGGAGCGGGGAGCGGGGGGTGGGGT
>VGTL01000106.1 GCA_016874675.1 Methanobacteriota archaeon
CGGGTCATCCGGGTGCGCGTGGGCTCGGCCAACCCGGTGAAGGTCGAGGCCGTCAGGACGGTGCTGCGCTCCACCTTCCGGGGACGCCGGCTCGAGGTGGAGGGCCGGGACGTCCACTCGCAGGTGCCGGCCGAGCCGTTCGGCAAGGACGTGATAAACGGCGCCATCCACCGGGCCGAGAGCGCCCTCCTGCTCGACGACTGGGCCCACTTCGGCGTCGGCATCGAGGCGGGGCTGTTCTGGTGCGAGCACCTGCAGGACTACCTGGACGTCCAGTACTGCGCCATCCTCGACCGCGGCGGGCGCATCACGCTTGGGCACGGGCCCGGCTTCCAGTACCCGCCCCCCCTGATGCAGCTAGTCAAGGAAGGCCTGACCGTGGGAGAGGCCATGGCCCGGCTGACGGGCATCCAGGGCATCGGACGGAAGAAGGGCGTCGTGGGCTACCTTTCCAAGGGCATCCTGGTGCGAAAGAAACTGACGGAGACGGCCATCATCGCGGCGCTCCTGCCGAGGCTGAACCCGGAGCTCTATCACTTCGGCTGAGGCCGGGCCGCCTCCGGTGCCGGGGTGCGGCGCACCCGGGAGGGGGCCGGCGCCTGCGAGGCGTCGACCAGGATGTCCAAAAACCTCTGGAGGTGCCGGGAGAGCTCCGGGTTGTCGGTGAAGCCGCAGGCGCTGAGGTCCAGCGAGGCCAGAAGGGCCCTCTGCTGGTCGCTGATGACGTCGGTGGCGAGCAGGTTCTCGTTGCGGATGACCCTCACGTCCTCCTTGACGCGCTGGAAGGGCGCGGTGATGACCTCTATCTCGACGCCCCGCTGGAGGGCGTTGGTGAACTTCTTGCCTAGGGCGTCCCGTATCTCCGAAAACACTGGCGTGGATATCACGAAGGAGGCGGAGGACTTGTCCAAAAGCTCCCCGATCTTGGAGAGGACCTTCTCGCGCCCCGTGATGGTGTAGATGAGCTGGGGCTCCCCCCGCTCCGCCACTATCTCGTGGAGGAGCTCGAGCTTCTCGAACGTCTCCCGGATCTTGGATTCCGTCAGCTCCCTCATCTTGGACGGGGGCTCGGGCTTGTATATGACGGGCCGGCCGGCAGTGGAGTTGGCAAAGCCCTTCTGCTGCAGCGACTGGAGCACCTTGTACGCGGAGGTGCGCGGGATGCCCGCCGTGGCGGCGATGGTCTCGGCGTCGCCGTAGCCGTGGGCGACGAGCGCTATGTAGGTCATGGCCTCGTAGGGCGAAAGGCCCATCATGCCCAGCCGGTCGGAGGCCTCCTTGAACTCCTCGGCGAGGTCCACCTTCTCCGCCAGCCCGGTCACGCCGCCGGCCCTGACTATCTCCCTCATCTCCCGGGCCTTCATATTGTGGTAGTAATCGCTACAATAAATTTAAGGCTTGCCAGTCGTTTCGAGACCCGGGAAAGGCCATGACCAGGAAGCCAGCCATAGACCGCGCCTTCTGCATGCACTGCGGGGCCTGCGTGGGCGCCTGCCCCGAGAACGCGCTCTCGCTCGAGGAGGTCTGGATCGAGTTCCTGTCCAACTGCACAAACTGCGGCATCTGCGCCCGGGCGTGCCCCTCGGGTGCCATCTTCATGGAGGGGGGCAAGTGAGCCGGGACCGCACGGTCGACGTGCTCGTGGTCGGCGCCGGCCCGGCCGGCTCGGTCACGGCCAAGCACGCCGCCAAGAACGGCGCCCGGACGCTGATGATCGAGAAGCGGCAGGAGATCGGCTCCCCGGTCCGGTGCGGCGAGGGCATCGCACGGGCCTGGCTCGACGAGCTGGGGATCGTGCCGGACAAGAGGTGGATCTCCCACCAGGTGTCCGGGGCGAGGGTGATATCGCCCGCGGGGCACGTCGTCACGCTCACCGAGAAGATGGCCGGCAACGAGGTGGGCTATGTAATCGAGCGGGACAACTTCGACCGCATGCTGGCCGAGGAGGCGGCGGCCGCCGGGGCCGAGGTCATGGTCAAGACCTCCGCGGTCGAGGTGCTGCGGAGCGGGGGCCGGATCGCGGGCGTGCGGGCCAAGCACATGGGGCAGACCTTCGACATCCGCGCCAAGGTGGTCATCGCCGCGGACGGCTTCGAATCCCAGCTGGGCCGGTGGGCCGGCATCGACACCTCCCTCAAGCCCTCGGACATAAACGTGTGCTTCGAGTACACCCTCAAGCACGTCGACATCGACCCGCGCTACAACGACTTCTACGTGGGCTCCTGCGCGCCCGGCGGCTACGTCTGGGTGTTCATCAAGGGTCCCGACAGCGCCAACGTCGGCATCGGCGTCCAGCTCTCCAAGATCAAACCGGGGGAGCGGGGCGCGGCCAAGCGCTACCTCGACGCGTTCATAGCGAAGCACCCGAACCTCTCCAAGGGCAGCCCGATAAGGGAGGTGGCCGGGGCGGTCTCGTGCTGCCAGCCCCTGGACAGCGTGGCGGCCGACGGCATCATGCTGGTCGGGGACGCGGCGCGCCAGATAGACCCGCTGACGGGCGGGGGCGTGGCGAACTCCTGCCGGGCCGGGAAGGTGGCGGGAGAGGTGGCGGCCCGGGCGGTCTCGTCGGGCGACACCAGCAAGGAGTTCTTCCAGGCCTACGAAAAGGGCTGGAGGGCCAAGTTCGAGGACCAGATGTACCGCAACTGGATGGCCAAGGAGAAGCTCGTGACGCTCGACGACGCCACCTTCGACAAGGCCTGCGAGGTGCTGGCCGAGGCGGAGCTCGAGGTCGTCAACACGCTGGAGATACTCAGGCTCATCCAGCGCAAGTACCCGGAGCTCATCAAGGAGTTCGAGGATCTGATAAAGTAAGGCGCAGGGCGCATGGCGCATGGCGCAAGGCTTGAGGCGCAAGGCAGCAAGGGAGAAAGGCAGCAAGGGAGAAAGGGAGAAAGGGACGGTGGAAGTGCGATCCCCCGGAAGGAATTCCGGGGGGGCTCTTGCTTTCAGGCCTCCAATAGCCCTTGCTGCCTTCCTGCCTTCCCTTGCTGCCTTGCTGCCTTCCTGCCTTCCTGCCTTCCCTTTCTGCCTTGCTGCCTTGCTGCCTTCCTGCCTTTCCCCCTCGCGCCTCGCGCCTTGTGCCTCGTATATCATCATATCATTGCGTTTCGTATATGTGTTCGACCTCGCTCGCCCATCGCGCTGGCGAGGTCGGACACAACCGCCGAGGCGGCATGGCCGCCTCGGCGGCGAGCGGCGCAGCCTTGCGCCGCTCGCTGCGAAGCTTTCTTTGGATTCACCCTTTCTTTGCAACAATCGGACAGATAAGAAAGGGTGTGCCGCAGGCCGGACTTGAACCAGCGACCTCAAGATTTCCGCCTCGAGGCGAAGCGCCAAGACTTCAGTCTTGCGCTCTCCCAACTGAGCTACTGCGGCCCGAACGGTCCAAAGAAATACGGGTAGAAATAGGTTTTGTCTGGTGCCCCGGCCCGGGTCTCACGACACCCTGTCCGTCCAGTCCTGGTTCAGCCACGGCTCGGCGGTGCTGTGGGACCAGTGGCGCTTGTGGGTCTGGCCCCCGGCGCTCAGCTCGATGTCGATGATTATGGTGTATTTCTCGTACTGATCCCCGCGGAAGGTCAGGGCGTCGAGCTTGGCCACCCCGAAGACCTGCGCGATTCTAGCTACGGTGTACTCCCGCTTGCCCATCTCGGCGTCGGTGGAGTTCACGACGGCTATCCTGAGCGTCACGGCGGTCGCCTCGTTGGTGCCGGGATTGGATATCTGGGGGTCGATGTTGATCTGGTTGAGCACCGACTCGTTGTAGTGGACCCGGACGACCACCTCCGTCCTCGGTATGACGAAGAGGTAGAGCAGCGGGACGAGCACCGCGACGACCACCACGGCCGCCGCGATCCGCCTGCGGGAGCGGCGCCGTCCCTGCCGCGGTCCTGGCTCCTGCTCATCGGGCGCGCCGGCGTCCCCCACGCTCAGCCCCCCAGGATGGTCCACATCAGGGAGGTCATGGGCAGGGGGATCACCAGGTGCCCCTCGTTCCGGGAGACCCCGGCGGTGATTCCGTTTTCGAAAAGCTGCACGCCGGCGGGCACGCCCCCCGAGCTCCGCATGTCCGCAAACATCATCCTGCCCTCGTGCTCGCCCGCCACCGAGACCTTCGAGCTCAGGGAGAGCTGGAACGAGTCGGCCCAAAGCGACGAGATGGTGAACATGGGGTAGGACCCGAAGACCAGCGATATCTCGAGGTCCAGGCTGCGCATGTCCTCCAGGTAGAGGCCCAGCGCCCGGATGGAGAAGTTCTTGCGGTAGGGCAGGTCCCGGACGCTCAGGTATATCTCCTCGGTGCCGCTGGAACGCAGCCGGTAGACGCCCCCGCTGTTGCGGCCGGTGAGCACCTCCCCGGCATCCCGGATGGTGACGCGGAAGGAGGAGCGCTGGCCCGAGGTGCGGCCGTCCAGGTCCACCAGGAGGTCCAGCGTGTCGGCGTCGGCCGCCACGGAGAGCTCGGGGAGCATCTGCGAGGGTGCCGCGCCGGCGTCGAAGCCGGCCGGGGGCGCCATCGCCACCTCGACCGAGCGGGGGATGTCGTGGAGGAGCACCATCGACGAGCGCCAGTTCTGGCCGATGAGCTTGGAGGTCTTGAGGAAGAGGTGCTGGAGCGGCTCCAGAGCCCGGTAGCGCAGTTCGAAGCGCTCGCCCAGGTAGGCCTCGATGTCGAGCTCCGGGCCCAGCGAGGACGCCAAAAGCAGCATGCGGCTGTTCACGGGGGGCAGCCGGCCGATGGACGCCAGGAAGGGCCCCAGCGCCCGGGAGGAGGTGAACCAAAGGTCCGCCCGGACGAGCTCCCGGCCGTAGGTGGTGTTCTGGGTGATGTTGGCGTCCAGGCGGAGGTCCAGGGAGGGCGGCAGCCCCGAGAGGTAGGCGAACATGTCCCGCCCGGAGATGCCCCGCAGGTCGAAGAGCATCCAGTCGAACCGGGGGTGGAAGCCGGTCATTCCGACCGAGAGGTTGAGGCTGTCGCCGTCGGTCCGGGAGGAGATGAAGGTCTCCCGGGCCAGCCTGAGGAAGAGCTTTGTGTTGTAGTAGGTCAGGCCGGTCCCGGGCGCCCGCACATGGCGCGTCGTTATGCCGTGGGTCCAAGGCGCCTCGGTGAGGTTGCCCTTCTGTATGTCCCCCACGAGCGTGGTGTCGCTCTCCGTGGTTATCGAGAAGGTGGAGTTCTGTCCGATGCCGGCCATCTGGGCGTCCACGAAGCCGGCGACCTGGCTGGCCACCCCCAGGACGTCGGCGCCCAGGCGGGTGATGGCGAACACCGCCGAGGAGAAGCCGAACAGTGACGTCGCGTTCATGAGGTCGGGCACCTTCAGCCCGCCGGCGAGGAGGTTGGACATCCCGAACGATATCCTGGACGGAAGCGGCGTCACGAGCAGCCGCGCCCTAAGGTCCACGCTGCGGTTCTCGATGTACACCTGGAGCGGGTCGGGGCTGCCCAGCGAGAGCTCGAGCCTGCCGTCGGGTCCGGTGGAGTAGCCGGCGGAGCCCAGGCCCCCGAGGGAGGCGCCGAACATCGTGCCCTCGGGGCCCGAGCGCGTCAGGAGGTAGTTGCCCTCGAGGGCGTAGAGGTCCGAGTCGGTGGACAGTATCTCCAGCCGGCCCACGGTCTGGCCCTCGGAGGCGTTCATGAAGAAGCGGTCCGGCTTCTGCACGACGGTGAACGTCGTGGGGAGGTCGCGCAGCGATATCTTGAGGTACTGGCGGCCCTCCCAGCCCAGGTACACCAGCGAGCGGACCTTGTCGCTCGAGAAGAGGCTGAACGTCCGGTTGTCCTTGTCCACGTCGATGACCAGCCGGGAGGGCAGGGGGTCGAGCTCCAGCGAGGCGTTGGAGCCCAGGTTCCGGTCAACGAAGACGGCGGTGAAGGGCTGGCGCGTGGAGGTCCTAAGGTCGATGTGGTTGCCCCGGCGGAAGTCGGCCCGGAATCCCCCGAGCCCCTCCAGCCGGGCGCTGAACGAGGCCTCCATGAGGGGCGCCGCCGATTCCGGGAGGGTGATGTTGTAGAACGCCAGGAACGACCCCCCCCGCATTATGTACGGCCCGCTGGTCAACCAGAGCTCGATGGCCCCGATCTCCTGGCCCGCCGGGATGTCCAGGAAGCTCCAGCCGGCGCGCCCGGGCATGTTGAGCAGGTTGTCGGGGATGGAGCGCAGCGTCCGGGCGATGGTGTAGAACTTGCCCGAGAGCCTCACCATGACGTTGTCCAGGATCCGGGCGACCACCCCCGCGCCGGGGTTCCCGATCGGCCCCGGGGAGGACCGGGCGATGTCGAACGTCCCGGTAAGGGTGAGGCGCAACGGCATGTCCGTGATGTTCACGTGCATGTGCTTGTAGGTCGTGGCGTTGCCGTCGTAGAGCTCGTACTCGTCGTAGGTGACGAGCCCGATGCTCTCGGAGGACTCGAAGCGGATGTAGCCGTCCGGGTCCTCGCCCGTGGAAAGGTTGTCCATCCGGAGCTCCATGAAGCCGGGCAGGTCGTGTAGCCGGATGAGGCCGTAGGTGACGTTCTGCTGGTTCTCGACGAGCTCGGCGTCCAGGCGGACCTTCCCGGACGAGGTCCAGCGCAGCTGGTTGAAGGAGGTCGTGAAGCTGGGGCTGTCCAGCCAGATCTCCATCCGGTCGGGGAGGCTGGACGCCCCGGCGCCTGGAGCGAGGCAAAGCTTCATCCAGCTTCGCTCCGCCAGGACCCGGTTCTCCGCCTTCGCGTACCCGATGATGCCCACGACGGATTCGAGCGGGGAGGTGTAGACCTGTATCCTGTAGGGTCCGGCGACATCGAGTATCTGGGTGCCGTTGCCTATCCCGATGATGTTGGCGATGAGGTCGAGCACCATGTCCAAAAGGTCGGCGCTGGCGCGGAATCTCTCGGCCAGTATGGAGGCGGCGAACTGCCGGGGGGTGTCGGAGAAGTTGAACGACACCATCCAGACATAGTTGAGGCCCCGGTACATGAACGCCTTGAGGAACGCCACCTCCGCGGGCAGGCCCGTGGTCGCGGGGACGAGCTTCTCCACCTCGAAGCGCAGGCCGCCCGAGAAGTTCAGGCTGCCCGGGACCCGGAAGGGCGGCGTGGGGCTGATGGAGGGCATCTGGTAGGTGACGTTCTCGACGACGAGCGTCATCCTCGCCCGGAGCTCATAGCCGCTGTCGCCCGTGGAGGGGTCCTGGTCGGCGTCCACCGGAACCCACGGCTTCGGATCTATCAGGCTGCCGGTGGACAGGTTGAAATCAAGTACCGGCCGGAGAAAGCCCTTGGACCAGGTGCGGCACCCCTCGTAGTCCGTGTACACGAGGTAGCTCAGCGGCTGGCCCAGCAGGAAATCGAGTATGGACGTCCCGTTGAGGGCGCTTTGGTCCTGCGCCTGGTCGAACAGGTCGGGCTCGGTGAGGTCCGGGAGCTGCGCCGTGACGAGCGTGTAGTCCGACAGAGGTCCGGTCTTTTCTACCCTGGCGGGCCGGATGGTGTCCAGGACGTTTCGGGTCTCCCTCAGCACCTCGGGGGAGTCGTAGCGGGTCGCCTTCTCGGCCTGGATGGAGGTGAGGGCGTCGTTGACGCCGTAGAGCGAGGAGGGCGCCTGCAGCCCGGGCACGTCGCTTGCGCCCATCGGCAGCAGCTCGAAGATCGTTGCGGCCGCGAGCAGGACCGCCAGCGCCTTGAGCCGCCGGGAGCGCCTCCGGCCCTTTGCGGGCCCGCCCTTTCCGGGCGTTTTTCCGACGGAGAGCCTGCCAAAACGCATACAGGGCATTTATTGCGGTACAGTGATATTAAGCATTGTGGTACCCCCGGCGGCCTAGGCCGCCGGGGGCTTTTGCGATGTTTGCGTGGGAGGGGCCCGGCCCGGCGGTCGGCGGCCTTCCCGTGCGGCCGGGGAGGGCCTTTGGATCAGAACCGGGAGCGCGTGAGCACTTCCGCCCCGGTCGCCGTGACGAGGACGTCGTTCTCGATGCGGACGCCGCCCAGGAGCGGGATGTACACCCCGGGCTCGATGGTGAAGACCATGCCCTTCCTCAGGATGTCCTTCGAGCGCGGGCCGGCCGCGGGCGACTCGTGCACCTCGAGGCCGATGCCGTGGCCCGTGGAGTGGACGAAGTACTGCTCCAGGCGGCGCTCCCGGAGCGCGGCCCGGCAGGCGAGGTCCACCTCCCTTATCGGCCGGCCCGGCCTGACCAGCGCGGTGCCGGCCCGCACGGCCGCGGCGACGGCTTCGTAGGCCTCGGAGAGCCGCCGGTCAGCCTTCCCGACGAGGAAGGTGCGCGTGATGTCGGAGCAGTACCCTCCGACATACACGCCGAAATCGCATATCACGCTCGTGTCGCGTATCTTGAAGTCCTGGTTGTCGTGGTGCGGGAAGGCCGAGTGGGGGCCGGCGGCAACGATGGTCTGGAAGGCCACGCCCTGGCAGCCCTTCGAGCGCAAAAAATAGTCGAGCTCGCTTGCGACCCCGAGCTCGGTGGGCCGGTGGCGGAGCATCTCGGGGAGCTCGCGCGCCCCGGCGTCGGCGATGGCGGCCGCCCGGCGGATGAGCGCCAGCTCGGAGTCGTCCTTGACGGCCCGGAGCTTCTCGACGGCCCCGCTCGCCTTCTGGCGCACGCCCGGGAGGCCGTCCACCTTCTTGTCGACCAGGACGCTCCCGGCGCGCAGCTCGCGCAGCGCCTTTTTCAGCGCCAGCACCGCCCTCTTCCCGTCCGCCCTCTTCCCGGGAAGGTTCCCCCAGATGCTCAATCGGTCCACCTCGCACTCCGAGCGCGTGCGGTTGGACTCGAGCCAGGAGGTGATGGCGGTCGTGCCGGAATCCTTCGAGATGACGAGGTAGGTCGGCGGGGCGGCGGTGTAGAGGTGGGAGCAGCAGAGGTACCGGATGTTGTGCGGGTTCTGGACGACGAAGGCCTTCGCCCTGCTCCCCTCGAGCTCCCGCCTGAGCGCCCGCCAGCGTTTCCGGTACATGTCCCATCGACCGCCTTTAGTACTGGTAGGCATAATATGTATGAAAAAAGCCCTATCGGGCAAGACGACTGAAACCCCTCGATAGCCACATCTCGTCATCTGGATAATGGATAGCGGCTCTGTCTTGAACCCTCAGGTGATAACAGGCGTTCAGGTCTCCATTCTTCC
>VGTL01000107.1 GCA_016874675.1 Methanobacteriota archaeon
AGGCGACCTTCACGACGGTCGAGGAGGTGCAGGGCGTCTCTGTGAGGCCCCTGCGCAACGAGACGCCCGTGCGCCCGGGGGACACCGCCGTCTGCGACATTGTGGTCGAGAAGACCGGCAACTCGGGGCGCCCGCTGGTGCTACAAGCGTCGGTGGCGGAGCCGGGATGGAACGCCACCCTGGGAACGCGGCGGCTGGACATCGCCGGGGCGGGCAACGCGACGGTGCCGCTGCGCATCCGGGCGCCCCTGGAGGCCCTGAAGGGCGAACGGGCGGCGGTCGAGGTCACCTGCCGGGACGCCGGCGGCAGCGTCGAGGCGCGTTGCACCGCCGTCGCCGTGGTGGCGCTCGCCGGGAACCTCCAGCTCCGGGTCGAGCCCGAGAGCGGGGAGGTGGAGCCGGGCGGGGAGGTGCTCTTCGCGCTGGAGGTCGTCAATCTGGGCAACGGCGACGACGAGGTCCGGCCGGGGCGGCCGGATCTCCCGGCGGGCTGGACGGTGGCATACCTCCCTGCCGGAGGGCCCAACGGCACCGTGGGCGTCCCGTACAACGGCTCCGCCCGGTTGGAAGTCCGGCTGGGGGCTCCCGCGGACGCCCCGCCGGGGAACCTGAGCCTCGTGCTGGAGCTTCTGGACTCCTCGGACCGGCCGTACTACTTCACCGTGAACGTGCGCGTGCACCAGAGGCCGGGGGTGCGACTGGGGGCCGAAAGCGAGCGGCTGGCGGCTCCGGCGGGAGGCACCGCCGCCTTCCGGCTGGACGTCCTCAACGACGGCAACGGGTTCGTCAACTTCTCGATGTCCGCCGCGGGGCTCCCGCCGGACTGGCCGCCCGTGGAGTTCAGGCTGGGCGGGGAGGCGTTCGGGGCTTTTCGGGAGATAGGGCCGCGCTCGGCGGGCTCGGTGGGGGCGCTGGTCAGGATACCCCAGAGGACCGCCCTGAGGAACCTGTCCTTCGAGGCGAGCGCCGTGCCGGCCGGAGGCGAGGCCGCCACGGTCCGGCTGGCATTGGACATCCAGAGGCCCGACCTGCGAATCTCGCGGGTGGAGCCGCCGGCCGGAAGCGCCCGGGCCGGGGTGCCCGAGATGGTCAACGTCACTGTCGTGAACGCCGGGGACGCCGGGGCCTCCGGGGTGGCGCTGGCGATGCTCATCGGAGGGCGCGAGGTGATCCTGCTCGAGATAGGCAACCTCTCGCCCGGGGAGAGCCGGCCGGAGGGCGTCATCTGGGTCCCCGAGGCGGGGGCCCACCAGCTCCGGTTCGTCGTCGACCCGGACGACCGGGTGTTCGAATCCGACGAGGCCAACAACGAGGCCTCGGTGACGAGGAGGGTCCAGGGAGGAGAGGAGCGGGGAGCGGGTCCCGGGGCTTTCGGGGACGCGGCGCTCGCCGGCCTGGCGGCGGGCATCGCGACGGGAGCGGTCGCGGCGGCGCTGCTTCTGCGCCGGGCAAGGCGCGGGAAGGGCGCCGGAAAAGGAGACGGGCCCCTCCCGCGTTGAGGCGGGCGGGGGCCCCGCGGTGATAATGGCACCGGTCTCGACACCCGCTGGGCGCCCGTAATATTTAATGACTGCTTGGTACCTACCATTCCCGGTCTCCTCCCCTGTCCCTTGCGCCTTGACCCTTGCGCCATAGACCTTGCGCCTTGTGCCCTGCGCCTTGCACCTTGCTTTGAAAAATATGAATATAAAATAGTTCTTGAAACGAGAACAAATCTAAATAGCGGCGCCGGACCTTGAGGTCATGGAGGGTTATGGACGGGGTGCCGCGATACCGGGGAATGAGCTTGCGCGGCCGGACGGCCGGGCGGGCGGCGGCGGTGGCGCTGGCGCTGCTCGTCGTGGCCTCGGGGGTACCGGCGCTGCCGGCAACCGCGGAAGGCCGCGCTGCCGGGGGCCACCGGGAGGCGCCGCTGGTCGTCCCGGGAAATGGCACTTATGTGGTCGAGCACGACGAGCACTGGGGCCAGGTGCTGGTCCGGGAGGGTGGCGTGCTGGAGGTGCCGGCCGGGGCCTCCCTGTCCGCTGACTCCATCGTGTTCGAGAACGGGACGCTGGCGGTCTCCGGAGGATCCGTCAACCTGCGCCCGGCCGGCCCGGGAGAGGACGCTTTCATCGAGGGGGACCTGGTCTGGATGAACCTGACCGACGGCTCCCGGCTCAACATAGTCGGGTCGGACGGCAACGCCTCGTCGCGCCTGGGCCGCGGCGGGTCGGCCCACATCCGGGTCGGCCTCCGGTCGGGCCTCACGCTCTCGTGCTCCACGGTGGAGCTCTCCGGCGGCAACGGCTTCAGCAGGCCGGTCCCGTGGGCGCGCGGGGAGGACCTCTCGGGATACATCGCGGCCGGAGGGAACGCCTCCGTGGCCATCGGGAGCGCGGATTCGCCGTTCATCAGGATCGCCAACTCCACGCTGACCCTGCGGGGCGGGAGGGGCGGGGACGCCGCCGACGGCGCGCACCCGGACGGCTTTCCGGGGGGCGCCGGAGGTGGCTACTCCAACGGCGGGAACGTGAGCGGGTGGGTGGGCGCGGGCGGGGCCGCCGAGCTGGTCCTTTGGGCCTCATCGGTTTGGCTCAACGGGACGACCCTCCTGGCGCAGGGCGGCCGGGGAGGGGACGCCGGCGACGGCGGGGGCGACCCGGCGTCGCACGGGAGGGAATTGGGCGGCGGAGGGGGCGGCGGCTACTCGGGAGGGGACGGCGGGGGATTCCAGCCCGACCCCGCCGGCGCGCCGCCGGCGCCGGCGGCCCCCGGGGGCGACGTGTCCGGCAACGTCGGCGCCGGCGGCGGCGTCGTGGTGCAGCTTGGGGGCGACCGGGTGACGCTTTGGCGCTCCGACCTCAACCTGACCGGCGGCGCCGGCGGGAACGGAGGGAAGGGGGGCGCGGGCAACGCCAACTGCGGCGGGGGCGGCGGCGGCTACGGCGGAGGCGGGGGCTGCTCTTGCGTCAACAACACCAACAAACCTGACCCGGCCAACAGCGCCGGGAGCGGCGGCCGGGTCTCCGGCTCGGTCGGCTCGGGGGGCGACGTCACGGTCGAGCTCCGGGGCGCGGATGGCCTTTTTGCGGACGGGCTGGGGCTCGTGGCGATGGCGGGTCCTGGCGGGACCGGCGGCGCGGGCGGGGCGGGCGGCTTGCAGGGGGCGGGCGGAGGGGGCGGCTACGGGGGAGGCGGCGGGGCGACCTTCCGGTACGGCACCGGTGGCGACGGGACGGTCTCGGGCCGGGCGGGGGCCGGGGGAAAGGCCGGGGTGCTGCTCGAGGGCGGGACGATGCTCGTGAACTCCTCGGGGTTCGAGGTGCTCGGCGGTCCCGGCGGCCGGGGGGGCATAGGCGGCGCGGGCGGGGACCGGGCCGGGGGTGGCGGCGGCGGCTACGGCGGCGGGGGCGGCGGCGGGGAGAGCCGGGCCGGGGCCGGCCACGTTTCGGAAATGGCCGGGACCGGCGGGGATTCCTCGCTGGTGCTGAGCTCGCCCGGCGCCCCGGGGGGGCTGCGGGCGCGCCTGAACACTTTCTTCGTTTACGGCGGGACGGGCGGCGACGGCGGCCCCGGCGGGGCGGCCGGTGACGCGGGCGGGGGCGGCGGAGGCTATGCCGGCGGCGGGGGCATGTGCCCCAACCAGGCCGTCCCCCCGGGAGCGGTCTCCGGGAACGTCGGCGACGGCGGGGACGCCGGGTTCCTGGTCCACCACGCGGCCCCGTCGATGTCGAAGAAGAACACGCTGCTTGTCCCCGGAGGGAACCCGGGCAGCGGGGCGGACGCCAGGGGAGGCGGGACGGGCGGTGGGGCCGGGACGGGCCGCGCCACCGTCCACGGAGGTTCGGATAGGTTCATCCCGATGGGGGTCCCCCTGCTGATGCTGCCGGCAGAGGATGCGCTGGTGATGTACATAGATTCCACGCTGGAGTGGGACCATATAATGAACAGCTCCTTTGACGGGGCCGTGGCGGCCTGCTGCCTCCAGGTGGACGGCGATGCGGATTTCGGCACGCCCGAGGTCGACACCGGGGTCGAACTCGAAAGCTCGTTCACTGCGACGAATGAGCTGAGCCAGGGGGGGGTCTTCTATTGGCGGATGCGGGCCGTGTACGAGACCGGGAACAGCCCGGGCTTCGGGCCGGCGCGCCGGTTCTTCTTGAACACCCCGCCGGTTCTTGTATCCCTCATCATCCCGCCCCCCATCCTCGAGGACAACGAGGGCAACAAGGGCTACCACCTGGTGGACCTGGACCGCTGCTTCCGCGACGACCTTTTCCAAGACAGGCTCAACTACAGCATCATCTACGAGAGCGACCCGTCGCACGTCCTGGCCCAGGTGGACGGGCACTTCCTGAGCTTCTCGACACCGACGAAGGACTGGTACGGGACGGAGAAGGTCTGCGTCCGGGCGACCGACCCGCAGGGACTTTGGGCCAACTCCAACAATTTCACCGTGCGCGTCCTGCCCGTTAACGACCCGCCCGTGGTTTCTCCGATTCCGAACGTGACGGTCTCGGCCCGCCTGGTGCACCGCTACGACCTGTCGCCGTTCATCGCCGACGTCGACACGCCCCCCTCGGGCCTGTCCCTTTCGGCGGATATGCCTTCGATCACTGCCGAGGGGCTGGTGCTCCTGCTCAACCTGTCGCCCTCGCCGGCCGAGGTGGCCGTGGGGCTCGCGGTCAGCGACGGGAACGCCACGGTCGAGGCGGGCTTCACCGCGTTCGTCCAGCCGACCAACCAGCCCCCCGTGATCCGGGAGATACCTCCCGTGGTGACCCGGGAGGACGAGCCCGTCCGCCTCAACCTCACGCCCTACGTCCTCGACGACACCACGCCGCCCGGCCGCATCGCCTGGTCCGTGGACCAGGTCGTCGCGGGGGAGCCGCCCTTCTTCGACGCCTCCATCGAGGAGGGCCACTTCCTTCTGGTCTCGCCGGCGAGGGACGCCTCGGGCTCCGGCGGGCTCGCCCTCCGGGCGGTAGACATCGAGGGCCGCCACGAGTCGCGCAGCGTCGCGGTCACCGTCACCGCGGTCAACGACCCGCCGGCGATCTCGCCGCTGCCGGAGCTCCCGCTCCTGGCCGGCTCGTCGGAGACGGTGGACCTGGGCCGCCACATCACCGACCCGGACACCCCGCCGGAGCGGCTCCGGGTGACCGCGGGGTCTCCCCTGGCCACTGTGGAAGGGCTGATGCTGACGGTCCGGGTGGGCGCCGACATCGCTGAGGACCGGTTCACGGTCACCATCAGGGTCTCCGACGGCGAGCTGGCCTCCTCGACGGTGCTCACGGTGCTCGTGCGCTTCCCGCCCGAGTTGGTCAAGCGCCTCCCGTCGATTCGGGCGCCCCTGGGAAAGGTGCTGACGGTGGACCTCGCCCCGTACGCGCGAGACCGGAACTTCCCCCCGGTGGACCTCCGCTGGGAGGCGGCCAGCCTGGACCCGGAGGTTTTCACCGCGATGGTGGCAAGCGACGGCCACACCCTGAGGATAATCCCCCACGCCGCCGGCTCCGGGAACCTGACATTGGTCGTGCGCAACCGGTACAACGCCACCGCCTCCTGCGAGACCGCCGTGACCGTCCCGGGGGAGGCCGCCTCAAGAGGGCTCTCATCGGATGAGCCGCGGGTGCCGCTCATAGTGGCGGGGGCGATTGCGGCGGCGGTGGTGCTGTATTTCGGCCTGCGGCCCTCCCGCCCGGGCCGGAGGCGCTGACCGCCGGAGGGGCTCCGGGGGCTACCGGCCGGGGGAGCACTCCACCCTCATTAGCCCGTACCTCTTTTCAATGGTGAAGCGGACGCCCGTCATCTCGGTCAGGAGCCACATCGCGGTCTCGAGGTGGGTGGAGAGGCTCCGCACGGTGAACGCGCCCCCGCCGCCCAGGACCAGGTAGGCCACCAGCTGGTCGGCGGCGTGGAGGTCGAGCGAGGCCCCGGCCCGGAGCTCGGCGGCAAGCTCCCGGCCGGCGATGGCGCCCACGTTCTCGGCGCGCAGGCCCCTCTCGCCCAGGGCGCTGGCGCCCAGCACGGAGTGGTCGGTCCGGGCCCAGACGGTGATGCCCGTTCCGGGGCCGAGGCCTGGCTGGGACGACTCCTCTATTCTGACGGGGGCGGGGAAGGACCGCAGCTCCCGCGCGGCCGAATCGGCCATGCGCTTCGCGATGTCCGCCTCGAGCTCGACGACGTGGGCGTGCCCCCCGAACGAGGAGAGGCGGCCCGGGCCCTCGACGCGGAACGCCAGGGGTTTCGCCGGGGGGCCGACGACCGCCGCGACCTCGCCGCCGCCGCGCGGGTGGTAGCCGCGCTTTCTGATGTCGAGGGAGACCCGGATGCCCAGCTTGGCCAGAAGGGGCACGGTCACGTTGGCAAGGTAGTCCGTCGCCGGGGCCTTGCGGACGTCCGTCCCGCCGGTTATCTCCAGCGTGGTCTCGCCGGGCGAGAAGGAGGCCGCCAGTATTCCGGCCTGGAGCACGAGCGGTATCGAGCCGGCGGTGCCCACGTCGATTCTAGCGCGGGCGGGGCGGAGGGGGCCGGGCCTGAAGGTGAGCATGGGGGAGCCGATTTCGAGATCGGCCACCGCGGCGTCGCACAGTGCCGCGACGCACCTCACGGCCGCGACGTGCTGGGCCGCTAGGCCTGGCCTCTCGCGCCGCGCGCGTATGTTGGTGATGTGGACCGCCTTTCCGATGGCGGCCGACACCGCCACCGCCGTGCGCACCACCTGCCCGCCGCCCTCGCCGCGGGCCCCGTCTATCTCGATCATCGTCGCACCACGAGAGCGGAGAGGACAGAGGACAGGGGGCAGAAGTAACTTTCCCTCCAATGGCCCGGCACCCCGCACCCGGATTCGTCCCCGCACCCCGCACCCCGCACCCGGTCGTCACCCGGCACCCGGCTAGACCAGCCTCTTCCCGCCCAGAATCCGCCGTATTCCCCAGCGCCGCAGGAAGGCGAATGCAAGCTCCATGGTGAGCCCGGTCATCGCCAGCCGGTCCATCCGCCGCCGGACCCAGGCGGAGCCAGCGAGCTGGTCCCCGACCTCGGCGCGCCAGCGCTTCTCGTAATCCTGGAAGGAGGCCTTCCCGGCCACGGCGGCGGCGGCCGTCTCGCCGGCGGCCCGGCCGCACACCATCGAGGTGGCGACCCCCCAGCCGTTGAACGCCATCACCTGTCCGGCGGCGTCGCCGCATAGCAGGATGTTGCCCCGGACGGTCGCGCGCGCCGGCCCGGAGACGGGCAGGAGCCCCCCGGTCTCTATCTTGGGCCGGTCCTCTATTCCCAGCCGCCACACGAACTGGTCCAGCATGGGCTTCAGGGACCGCCGTCCGCCGGTCTCCAGCCCGATGTTGGCCCCGTTGGAGCGCGGGACGAGCCACACGTGGCCCCCCGGGAGCATCTCGGGGAAATGGAGCTCGACGGTGTTGCCGTAGTCCCCCGGGATGGTGTACTGGACGCAGGGGTGGAGCGTCGGCGCCTCCAGGCCGGCGGACCGCCTCACCCGCGAGAGCGGGCCGTCGGCGCCGATGACCGCCGAGGCGGAGACGGTCTCGTCGTCGGTCTCGACTGCCCGGGCGTTTCCGCCCTCCATCGCCAGCCCCCGGACGGTCACGCCGGTCCTCACGTCGGCCCCGGCCTGCTGGGCCAGGCAGGCGAGGTGGCGGTCGAAGCGGGCGCGCCAAAGCGAGTGCCCCTCGAAGGGCAGGTCGTACTCCCGGCGGGCGGGCGAGAAGAGGGAGAGGCCCGCAAGGTCCAGGCTGATGCAGCGGCGGGGGACCTCCACGAGCCCGTCGAGGCCGGGGGCCCGGGGGAACATCTCGCGCAGCGTCCCCACGGACGGCAGGAGCTCCCCGCACTGGACCGGCACGCCCGGCTCGTCCTTCCGGTCCAGGAGGAGCACGCGCGCGCCGCGCTCGGCCGCAAAGCGCGCCGCCACGGAGCCGGCCGGGCCGGCGCCGACGACTATCACATCGAAGTCGGTCATGGTCGCCGCAGTCCTTTCAGGAAGCGGAGGTGCTGCTCGCAGAACCGGCCGGAGCCGACCTGGGCGTCCACGAGCTGCTCCTGCCAGCGGGCGTTGAAGAGCCGGCAGGACTCCTTTTCGCAGAAGGGCTGGCCGGTCAGGCCGTAGAAGACCGCCTGGGCCGCCAGGCCCTTGGCGACCTCGGCGAGGCGCCCGTCCCCGTGCTCGAGGTAGCGCCCGATGTACTTTTTGCGCGCCTCGTCCTCGGTGAGCCCCATCATCCGTGCGACGTAGAGCGCCCGGGGGCGCGCCGGGCCCTCCACCGCGCCTGATGTGGAAACCACCGACGGGAACGCGCAGATCACCGAGCGGGCGTGGTAGCGGCAGTCCGGGGCGTCCCAGGTGACGGGCAGCACCGAGGTGAAGACCAGGTGCCGGGTGCCGCCGTCGAAATTGGACGGCACGAAGGCGCCGAGGGCGGAGGCGAGCCCCGGCCCGGAGACCGGGCAGGAGAGCCGCTCGGCCGGGTCGGACTCGCCCCGGAGGACCCGGGCCATCGTCTCGAGCTGCGAGCGCGTGAAGCCCCCGCCGGGGGATGAGAGCCGCCCCGGGTCGCTGACGCGCCACGCCAGGAGCGCCCGGGCGAGGGCGGGCACCCGGGCGTCCGGGAGCAGCCGCCGGGGGGGCGAGCACGGGATGGCCGGCCCGAACGTCTCTTGCAGGAAATCCCGGATTCCGGCAAGGGGCAGGCCCGAGCCCAGGTCCCATATCCTGATGCGGCCGCGGCTTTCCGGCATGGGATGGGGAGGATGGGGCTTGGGGGGTTTAAACGTTGAGGGCGGGCGGCGAGGGCGTGTCAGTTCTCCAAGGTGTAAAAAAAACAAGGCGCAGGGCGCAGGGCGCAAGGCGCAACCGCAGACGAGCGAAGCTCGTCTAGGCGAGGACGACCGAAGGTCGTCCGGGGGGGCGAAGGCGCAGGGCGCGGATAGAAATTCCCAACAGGAATATTGAATACCCCGCCGCCGGATATGCATACGGGTGCGCGACGGGGCCCGAGCAGCTGATGATCAGGGCGCCCCAGACCCGCCAGCACTCCGGCCAGAGGACCGG
>VGTL01000108.1 GCA_016874675.1 Methanobacteriota archaeon
CCTTCCTGCCCCCCTTGCTGCCTTCCTGCCTTCCCTTGCTGCCTTCCTGCCTTCCCTTGCTGCCTTGCTGCCTTCCTGCCTTCCTGCCTTTTTATTCATCAATGACTAGCAAGTTATTTACAAATGAAAGCATATTTACATTCCGTGAGATTGAAGCCCCGCACCGTGCTGTGGCTGGCGCTGGCGGCGTGCATCGCGGGCGGAGCCGTTGCGGTGGCGGCAGCGTACGCCCTGGCGCTCGCCCTGGCGCCGGCGGCGGCGGTCGCCTACTTCACCGGTATATGGGTGGTGCTCCTTCTGATGCTGCTCCGGACCCTGCCGCCGGTGGACGCCCGGTGGTCGCAGGAGGGCGTCGCCCGGGGCGCGCTCTGGGGCTTCACCATCGGGGGCGCCGTGGTGCTCGTCGCGATAATGGCGGTCCGGGGCGACCTGGCCTACATGTCGGCCGTGGCCTACCTGTTCCTCTTCTGGCTGGTCGCGGTGCTCTACCTCACGGTCGCCACCCCGCCCCGGGAGTACATGTCGGGGCTCAAGGCGGTCTCCACGGGGACGGTGCTCGCGGCGCAGGCCGCGGCGGTGGCGTTCCCGTTCTCCCCGCCGATGGCCGTGGTGGCGGCGCTGGCCCTCTTCATCATCGGCCTGGTAGCCGGCAAGCTCCTCACTTTCCCGGGCGCCTCGTTCGTCCTGGGATTGGGGATGTTCACCCTCCTGGCCACCGGGTTCGGTCACTCGCTGGGTGCGGCCTACGGCAACCAGGGAACCTGGGTCGCGGGCGCCTTCTCGGTCGCGCTGCTCCTGGGCCTCGCCCTGCCTCCCCTGCCGAGCTTCCAGAGGGCGCTCCTCTCGACGCTCGTCACCGCCGCGGCGGGGGTCGCCGGCGCGCTGTTGGGCCTGGCGCTGGGGGCGCCGGTGCCGTTCGCGATGGGCTTTCTGGCCGCCGGGGCGTACATCTCCATGACGCACGGCGAGGAGAGGGCCATATCGCTGGGCCTCTTCTCCGTGCTTGCCTCCATGACGATGGCGCTGGGGTTTTCCGCCTCCCTCTACACGGGCGGGGCCGGATGGTGGGTCGGGGGACTGTTCTGCCTCTCACTGGCGGTGTACGCCTTCTCCCGGGCGCCGCGGGTCCGGCTGGCCCTGCTCCTCGTCGCCCCGGTGGCCGTCCTGACCGGCCTGGCCTACCTCGCCGGTGCAGCCTTCGGGCTGGCGGCGTGGACCGTGGCGCTGGCGTTCCCGGTCTTTTTGCTTTTGGACCTCTGGCTCTACTTCGGCGCCGACTCCCGCGTGCTGGCCATGAACGACGCCCGGGTCGTGTCCGAGGCGGACTGCCCGCGCGCCTTCGCGATCTCGGCCAGGCTGGCCGCCAAGGCGGGGCTTCCGCCGCCGCGCATCGCGCTCGTCGGCTCGGACGCGATGAACCTCTTCACCGTCGGGCGCAGCCCCTCCCGGGCGGTCATAGCGGTCACGCAGGGGCTCCTGGACAACCTCGATGACGACGAGCTGGAGGCCCTGCTCGCCCACGAGCTCTCGCATGTGCGGGACCGGGACCCGCCGGCGATGACCCTCGCCGCGGCGTTGGCCTGCCCGGTCGGGGCGGGCGCCCGGTCGCTCGTGTTCGACGCCGACAGGGGCTCCAACCCGCTCACGGTGGTCGCCGTTGCGGCGGCCGCGCCCCTCTTCGCCCTGCTCGTCCAGCTCTCCAACCCGGTCTCGCGGGAGAGGAAGGCAGACGCCGGGGCGGTCCGCATCACCCGCAAGGGCCCGGCGCTCGCCGACGCGCTCGAGAAGCTCGAGCAGGGCGCCGGCCGCAACCCGCTCGTCGGCAGCCCGGTCACGGGCCCGCTCTTCGCGGTCAACCCCTTCCGCACCGGCTGGCTCTCCTCGCTCTTCGCCACGCACCCCAGCACCGACGAGAGGGTGAACCTGCTGAGGATGGCGCCGGCTCCCGGGGGCTAGCCGGCATGGACGACGAGACCCGGGCCCACCTGGCCGCCGCCCGAGAGAGCCTGGACAGGGAGGACTTCGCCGGCGCCCTGGCCCGCCTCGAGAAGGTCCGCGAGGTCGACGCCAACACGGTGGAGGTGCTCCACGAGAGGGCCTACGCCCACATCGGGCTGGGCGAGATGGAGGAGGCGCTCGAGTGCTACGACGCCGCGGTCCGGCTCGGCACGGAGGACGCCGACCTGTGGAACGACCGGGCTTTCACGCTGCTCGACATGGGCCGCTTCGCGGAGGCGGAGGAGAGCGCCGGCAGGGCCCTCGAGCTCGACCCGGGGCACTACGCCGCGCTGTGCAACCTGTCCAAGGCGGAGCTCGAGCTGGGCCGGTCCGAGCGGGCGCTGGAGATGGCCGACCGGGCCGTGGCGCTCGACCCCCTCGAGGAGGAGGGGATATTCCTGCGCGCCGAATCCGCGCGCAGGCTGGGGCGAAGGGAGGAGGCCGTGGCGGCCTACGCGAAGGTGCTCAAGGTCAACCCGCACAACACGCAGGCCGCCTACCGGCTGGAGCAGCTGGAGCACTACCGGGAGATGCAGCGGGTGCGGCGTTGGGACGGCCTCTGGGAGCGCTGGAGCGGCCTCGAGAGGCTGCCCTTCATCCTCGGGTTCCTCCTGCCGGGGATACTGCTGGTCGCCCTGGGCGCGCTCGTCCCGACCATCAAGGGCGGCAACGTGCTCCTCTTCCGGGCGATCTCGATATCGGTCGGGGGGATTCTCATCCTGATCTCGGCCGCCGTGATGCTCTCGGGCCGCGGCTCGAAGGCGGAGGGCAAGGGCGGGCCGGGGGCGAGGGCGCCGGAGAAGCCGGGGACGGAACGGATGGCGGCCGCGGCAGGGCCGATGGCGGAGACGGCGGCGGAGGCGGAGGGGCCGATGGCGGAGAAGAAGGATTAGCGCCCCAGCGCCGAGCGGAAGGCCCGGAGGCCGGCTTCGAGCGATGTTTCCGGCCGGAAGCCCAGGAGCCTCCGGGCCTTGCCCACCTCGGCGAAGGAGTGCCTGACGTCGCCCCGGCGCGGCGGGGCGCGCTCCACCGAGAGCGGCTTGCCGGAAAGGCGCGCGATCTCCCTCGCCAGGGCGTTCACGCTCGTGCCCTTCCCGGTGGCGATGTTGAGGACCTGGCCGTCGGCGCTCCCCTTCATCGCCGCGAGGAGGTTGGCCCGCACGACGTCCTCGACGAAGATGAAGTCGCGGGTCTGCCGGCCGTCGCCGTATACGGTCACCCGGCCCTTGCGCGCGATGTCGCGGAAGAACACCGGCACCACGGCCGCGTACTGGGAGGCGGGGTCCTGCCTGGGCCCGAAGACGTTGAAGTAGCGCAGGCAGACCGTCCGGAGCCCGTAGAGCTCGTGGTAGTTGCGGCAGTAGTGCTCGGCGGCGAGCTTCTGGACGGCGTAGGGCGACTTCGGGTCGGGCGCGGCCGTCTCGCCGACCGGCGGGCGGGCGTCGCCGTACACGGCGCATGATGAGGAGAAGACCACCTTGCCGACGTCGCAGCGGCGCGCCGCCTCCAGCACGTTGAGCGTGCCGTCGAGGTTCACGCGCGCAGAGCCTCTCGGGTCGGCGACGGAGGCCGGGACGCTGGGCCGGGCCGCCAGGTGGAAGACCGTCCCGGCGCCGGCGCACGCCAGTTCAAGCTCGGAGGGCCGGGTCACCGAGCCGCGGACTATGCGGTGACCCGCCGGGCCCAAAAGGTTCTCCATCCGCCCCGTCGAGAAGTCGTCGAACACCACGACATCGTGGCCCGGCGCCAGCGCGTCCACGAGGTGCGACCCGATGAACCCGGCGCCGCCGGTGACGAGCACCCTCGGCCGGCCCTTCCCACCGCCGCGCCTTGCACCTCCCAGGGTCACACCCGGGACGGAATCGGCGCGAGGGGTATTAAGAGTGTTGACGGCGGGAGCGGGGGGCCGGGGGCCGGGACGAATCCGGGGGCCGGGGGCCGGGGGCCGGGGGCCGGGGGCCGGGAAATGGCCGTAACCTCTCGGAACCCGGCACCCGGTCGTCACCCGGCACCCGGCACCCTGACGCTACCTCAGCCCCACCTGCACCACGAACCCCTTCGCCGACAGGTCCACGAGGTTCTTCCCCGTGGCGTGGTTGGTGCCGCGCATCTTGAGGATCTCGAGGTACTTGCGCCGGGTGCCCTCGGGTGAGAGGTCGGTGCTCAGGAGGACCAGCGTGTCCACGACATAGGACAGCTCCACGGGATAGGCCTGGCCGGGAAGCACCTCGCCGGTGAGGACGGACACGGCCTGCCAGTTCTTGAGGCGCGTGGCGAGGTCGTAGAGGAAGGTCCTGTAGCTGCCCTGGATCATCTCGCCCACCACGGTCAGCGGGTCGATGACTATGCGCTGGGGCATGTGCTCGGCTATCTGCTCCTCTATGTGCTCCAATATGCGCGAGGGCTGGGTGTTGTCCATGAGGAACGGCCCAAGGTCGATGTACTTTATCTGCCTGCCGAACCAGTCGCGCTTGAGGAAGCCGTACCGCGAGGCGAACCGGAGCATCCACTGCGTGGGCTCGCTGAGGGTTGTGAAGAATATCCCCTGCTCGCCCTCCTGCGCCCCCTTGGCGAGGAACTGGAGCGCAAGAGAGGTCTTCCCGGTCCCGGCGCCGCCGGCCACGAGAATCGTGGAGGGGAACGGGAACCCGCCCTCCATCATGTCGTCCATACCGGGGATCCCGGACTTGAGCCTAATCAGGTCCTGCGCGGCCATGTTCTCACCCCGAAAGGTCCAGCTCCGCTTCCGAGAACTCCCTTGCGAGCGAGAGTATGTAGCCCGATGTCCGGTCCGTGACGAGCACCGCCTTCGTTATGGCCTGCTCCTTGAGCTTTTCGTCGATGCGCCGCAGGAACTCCTTTATGCGGTCGTTGCTGTTGTAGAAACCCAGCGCCGAGAGGTTCCCGACCACCATGGAGGCGCGCGATTCCGGGCTGCCGGAGAGGTTGCTCAGGGCGTCCACCATGAGCTTGGGGGCGAACAGGCCGGTGATGCAGGCGACCTCGCCGGAGCGCGGCTCGTCCATCTCGGGGTTGCCGAACAGCACCTGCGGTCCCCCGTTGCAGTGGCGGTCGAAGAGCCTGGCGAGGCTCCGGTTGGGGCGGTCGACGGAGAGGTAGAGCACCTTGCCGGCGTCCGGGTGGATCGGCGCGCAGACGAGGTAGAGGCTGACATGGTTCATGAGGGTGGGCGGGGCGATGACCGCCACCTTGCGGGCGTCCCTTATCAGCGGGAGGGACTGCCGGAGCTTGGATACCACGGCCTGCACGTTGGGCACCGGATGCACCTACCTGAGGCCGGCCTGGACCGAGACGCCGTTTCGCGACACGTCGAACAGGTGCCGGCCGGTGGTGTGGCCGGTCCCGCGCATCTTGAGTATCTCCAGGTACTTGCGCCGCCCTCCCTCGGGCGAGAGGCCGTAGGAGAGCAGTATGACCGTGTCGGTGATGTAGGAGACCTGGACCGGGTATGGCTGGTCGGGCAGCACCTCGCCCGTGAGAACGGACACGGCCTGCCAGTTCTTGAGCCGGGTGGCGAGCTCGTAGAGGAAGGTGCGGTAGTTCCCGCCGATGAGCTCCTCAATGACGGTGATGGGGTCGACCACTATCCGCTGGGGCATCACCTCGGTTATGTGCTCCTCCATGAAATCGATGAGCTTGCGCGGGTCCTTCTCGTCGCGCAGATAATTCCCAAGCTCGACGTACTTGACCTCCTTCCCGAGGAAGTCCTTGTTGATGAACTCGAGGCGGGAGGCGAAGCGCATCATCCACTGGGTGGGCTCGCTGAGGGTGGTGAAGTAAAGGCCCTGCTCCCCGTCGCGGGCGCCCTGCATCAGGAACTGGAGCGCAAAAGTCGTCTTCCCGGTGCCGGCGCTCCCGGCCACGAGTATCGTCGAGGGGAACGGGAAGCCGCCCTCCATCATCTGGTCCAGGCCCGGGATGCCGCTCTTTATCCGGACGAAATCGCTGGCGCCTGCGTTGACCTTGTCAGCCATTCCGGGCTCACCCCTCAGTGTCAGGTCCACCCTCGCTTATATACGGTATGCGTTTCGATGTGGGTGAACCTATTTTAAAGTTTACTCTCAGATGTTGAGAATAAACAGTTTTAATGTGAGAAACCGTGCGAGTTTCGAGAGGGAAAAAAGATGAACGGTTCGGTCAGTAAGGCATGCGCGGGAACGGTCCTGGGTCTGGCAGCGCTGGCGCTCATGGCGCTCGTGCTCGCCGCCCCCGATGCGCGCTGCGAGGGCTGGGACGCAAGCACCGTTTCGGTGAGCGTCGATGACACCTACGTCTACTCGGGGGACCTCCTGACGATCAGGGTGAGCGGCAGGGACCTCGACCAAAACGAGTCCAACAACCTGGCTGAGTTCGATTTGCGGCTGGAGACCTCGTCGGGAACGGTCGTCGCCACCTGGACCGACCAGGTCATAGGGCTGCAAGACGAGGTCGTCATAGAGTTCCCGGTCCCCCAGGGCCTCCGCTCTGGGAGCTATCGCGCCCGGGTCTACCCGCCCGGCGGGACGAGCGCGCTGGACAGCGCGAACCTGTTCATCAGCCAGCTGCCAAGCGTGTCCATGGAGGTGTTCGACACCTCCCTGTACCAGGGAGACACCCTGAACGCCCTCATAACCATCGCCAACGAAACGGTGGACCACATATCCCTGTTCATGAACGACTCCGACGGCACCCGGACCACGGTGACGGGCTCGCTTCCGGTCTCGCTGGGCGAGAATCACTTCAACTGGTCCGTGCCCCGCTCGCTTCGGGCCGGCTCGTACTACCTCGAGGCCTACATTTCCGGCGAGGAGGCCCGGGCAGCCTACGTGCGCCTGAACATCTACCGGCCCTACGCCTACCATGACGCCGACCTGAGCCCGGGCAAGTACTCCTCCTCGCTGTACGCGCCCGGGGAGGTGGTGACCGTCCACCTCTGGGGCGAGGCGCTGGCCAACTACACCGTGAACGTGTCCCGCGAAACCTACATCATGAAGTCCTGGACGATGGTCCGGCTCGACGCCGGCGGGCAGACCAACCTCACCCTGAGCATCCCGCTTTCGGCGGGCGACGGCATGTACAACATGACCATGATCGCGGAGGACGGGACCTCGTTCACTGTCGAGTACATGACCGTCCAGATGTACCTGATAGCGCTCTACCCGGAGCGCCAGGAGTTCCTGGAGGGGGAGACGTTCACCGTCTTCTACACAGTGCGCAACCTGATGGACGGGTCGCTCGCGTCGGCGGCCTCCGGGACCTGGCAGCTGTACGAGGGGAGCCGCAGCGTCCGCGACAGCGGCACCTTCAGCACGGCCAGCGGCTCCCTCCGGGTGAGGCTGCCGGCCACCGGCAGCTACCCGGATTACACGCTCAGGGTCTGGTACAACGACACCGCCGCCTCCCGCTCCACCTACTCGTCGACGGGCATCTCGACCGGCCCGCTGGCCTTCTCCATAGATGCCGACAGGAGCACCTACCAGCCGGGCGGGGTGGTGGTGCTGTCGCTGCGCACATCGGTGGGCTCCAGCTACTACAGCTCGCCCGCCCCGGGCGTACCGGTGACGATGCTCAGGGTCAGCACGCGCATGTCCGGCGGCCAGTGGGCCCAGAGCGCCGCCTACAACCTCCAGCCCGCCCCGACGGACGGTATGGGCCGCTCCCAGATCGTGATGATAATCCTGCCTTCGACCGAGGACCTCACCGGGTTCCGGGTGGAGGCCACCGCGGCCTGTGGCACCGAGAGCCGCAACGACAGCGCCTACTTCGACGTGAGAAGGTCGTCCGACATCTCGGCCACGATACGGCTCGACCGGACCTCCTACATCGCCGGGGAGACCATGCGCATCACGGTCGCCACCCACGCCCCGAACGTGACCGGCCAGCTCACATATACGTATCACATAATCGCCGGGAGCATCCACTCCCACTCCAACCGGGTCCTCCTCGTGAAGACCAGCCCCTCCTCCTCGATGGACTGGACCATCCCGGCCGACCTCGAGGGCTCCCTGTATATATCGGTCTCCATCTCCGGGCCCAACGGCGCCAGCGGAGGCGCCTCCACCGAAGTCCAGGTGCACTTCGGCTCGCTGGCCGTCAACGCCAACCCCCAGACCTTCCGCGCCAACGCCACCGTGAGGATATCCTGCACCTTCTCGGACGCGGGCACAGAGACGCCACAGCTCTTCTGCCGGATAACCGACAACGACGGCAACCTGGTCCTCGAGAGGCAGCTCTCCGGCGGGAGGACGGGCGCCTTCGACTTCAAGGTGCCGGCGGCCGATTCCGACGAGTACGACATCCGGGTGTTCGCCTACCACAACGGACGGATCCTGGCCACCGGGTCGCTGACCATCGAGCGCGAGCAGTACTACGCGCTCGAGATCTCGGTCGACAAGGACACCGTCGCCCCGGGAGAGAGGGTCAGAATATCCTACAAGGTCGTGAGGCACGGGAACGCCCCGGTTGTGGGGGAGCCCGCGACCATCCGCTACGGAAGCCTGGGCACCCAGTACGAGTACCAGTCCGCCAGCATGGAAGGCTCGTTCGAGTACAGGGTGCCGGATGGCGCCACGGAGGGGCCCTTCATGATAATCGTGACCTGGAGCCCGGCGGGCTCGTCCGACGTCGTATAGTGTAAATCCTTCGAACCTCGACAGAATGTCGAACTTTTAGGCGGGGGCCCCTGGCGCATTGACAACATCAAGGATATCGAGGATTCCGGAAATGTTCTGCTCGAGCGAAGTATATTTATCGTC
>VGTL01000109.1 GCA_016874675.1 Methanobacteriota archaeon
TCGGGTTTCGAACGGGCTGCAATGGAGACGTGATAAGAGAAGAAAGGGGGATAGGCAAGATATGTACAAATTTGGGACAAAATTATTTAAGGCTCCCTCGGAGGAGGGTTAATATTGTCCCAAGGCCGCCGGGACCAAAAAATATATCGTCGCGGGCGGCCAATCACGTGAGGGCGTTGAAAAGGGGTGCCGATGGAGCGGATTTCTGTCTCTCCCCGGGCGGCCATGCTGCTTTCGGTCCTGCTAGCGACCGTCTCGCTCACGGTGTTCCCGGCGCCGGAGGCCCGGGCCGATGTCATGTTCGTCCCGGTCGTCAAGATAGCGAACCATACCGTCGCGGTGGAATTGACGGTGGATGGCACTTCCGCCCGGGCGGACGTCAAGGTGAGGTACGACCTCGAGGAGGGCGGGGGCGTCGACGAGCTCTTCGACACCGGCATCCGGGCCGGGGGCTTCTCGGACCGGGAGTGCCTGCCCATCTACCCGAGGAACTCGACCCTGAGGACCCACCCCGACGGGTTCAACCTCTCGTTCGACACGCGCTCTTGGGAGGGGCCGGCGATTTCCGTGATGTACGCCTATTCCTTCCAGTGGCCGGAGGCGGGCTCCCTGAACTTCTCGCGGTCCCTCCGGTCCGAAGACGGCGTGCACAGGATGTGGGAAAGGCTCTACATCCAGATGGCCGACTGCTCGTTCAGGCTGAGTTCCAATGTCCCTGTCTCCGTCTTCAACGGCACCGCCTGGACCGACGGGACGGACCTCCTGCTGCGCTACCGGGCGGAGAGGCGCCATCCCTGGGAGTTTTGGGCCGACCCGCTGGGCAGCCTGTACCACCTGGTGACCTGGTCGCCCGGCCTCCCGGCGGCCGATGTCAGGGAGTCGATATACTCGGTCCTGACGCCGGAGCGGCTGGAGGAGTGGGGCCGGCTCATACTGGCCGAGCAGGTCGACATCACCATCGGCGAGCGCGGCGGGGGCTATTCCTACTTCATGCACGCCGAGCTCCTCCTGAACGGGTCCCTTCTGGGCCACGCGGGTCCGGCCTGGCTCTGGTTCCCCAACAACGTCACGAACGCCCGGGCGTTCCTGTACTCGGAGGAGTGCCGGGTCGAGGAGTCCTCCGTCAACGGCCAGCGCGGCTTCTACATCCGGCTGGACGGAATCTACTGGCGCGACGCGCTCTTGGTCGTCAACGTGACGGGCGACCTCTGGGTGCCGTGGTGCGACTTCTTCCTGGTGACGGTCCCGACCGGGAACTCGACCGTGCGCTACCACCTGCCCGCCGGAGGAAGGATCACGGCGTTCAGCTCCCCTTTCGATTTCGCCGGCTTCAACAACACGACCCTCTCGCGGGTGCTCGAGTTCTCCGGCCGGTGCACGGGAACCGGCCCCGCCCACATCGAGTGGTGGCCGGACCTGATCCCGGATTGCTGGATGGAGGCGTCGGCCGGCTACGTCACCGAGGAGTCGGTCCGCATCCGGTGGGACACCGGCCGGGACGCCGGCTTCGAGCGCTACGAGGTGCTGGTCTCTAAGTGGCGCTGGTGGCCGGGCGAGGTGGCGGCCAGGATAACGGACCAAAACGTACGCACCCACGAGGTCTCGGGCCTCCTCTCCAACACCACCTACCACCTCACCGTCCGGAAGGTCCTGGCCTGCGACCCGGCCGTCGAATCCAATGTCGTGTCGGCGCGCACGAGGGCCATCCCGATCCCGACGCCGGTGCTCCGGCTGGCCCGGACCGGAGAGGGGGACCCGCTGCTCCGCTGGGACCGCTCCGACCACCCCGACCTCAGGGGCTACGAGCTCCTCAGGGTGGATTCGCCCGGGGCCCTGCCCAAGAGCGTCTTTCGAACGTCCGACCGCTCGGAGCTCGAGCACCGGCCGGAGGGGCTTGTCAGGAACGCGACCTATCTTTTCGTGCTGAGGGTGGCGACGGGGACGAACGGCTGGGCCGAATCGGCCCCCGTGGAGTTGGCGGTGCCCCCCGAGCCGTCCAGGACGACGGGGCTTGTGGCCTACCGGACGCCCGAAGACCCGGGCACGGCCCATCTCGCCTGGAACCAGAGCGACTGGCGCGACTTCTCCTGCTACGAGATCTACATCTCCACCGAGCCGGGGGTCAGGGGGACGCTCCTCGTGCGGATAACCGACTCCCGGCTGGTGGAGTACACCACGAGCGGCCTGTCCGCGACCGGGGACTACTACTTCACCGTGAGGTCGGTGGACCGGTCGGGCAGCCCGAGCGCCTCCGGGCAGGCCCGGCTGGAGACGCTGGAGCCCGAAGACGACGCCCCGGGCATTATCACCAGGGAAGACCCGTGGGGGTCCATCGGCTTCGGCCTAATGTCCCTCCTGGCGGTCCTGGCCGCCACGGCGCTGTCGATCCGAAGGCTGCGGGACCGGTGAGCGGCCGCCTGACCCGGACACCGACATGGGCAGGGGACAGGGTATTAGGAAGGCCACGACCGCCCATCCCGCCTCGTCCCTTGTCCCCTGGACCTTGTGATTTGGCCCCTTGCGCCCTTCGCCTCGCGCATTGCGCCTTGATGCAAATGGGCTTGGACCTCACTTGTACGCGATGAACTCCTTGCCCAGAAGCTCCCTCGCTATGATGAGGTGCATTATCTCCGTCGAGCCCTCGGCCAGGGTGAACGACCGAATGGCCCGGAAGGCCTTCACATCGGGGCACTCCCAGGTGTAGCCGAAGGCGCCCTGCCACTGCATCGAGTGGTTGATGGCGTCGAATGCCCAGAGCGGCGCGTACATCTTGGCCATGGCGATGTACTTGCTCACAAGCATCCGTATCTTGGCCCCCTCACGCGCCTCCTTGGTGAAGTAGTGCAGCGCCTTGTAGGCCCAGTCCCGCACGAACTGGAGCTTCGTGTAGTCCTCGGCGAGCTGGAACTGGATGGCCTCGTACTTGCCGATAGGCCGGCCGAAGGCCTTCCTCTGCTTGATGTACGCCATCCCGTTCTCCAGGGACTTCATGGCGGCCCCCACGCAAACGCAGGCTATGATGCCGCGGGCGAGCTCGTAGCCCTCGTGGACGATGTAGAAGCCCTTGTTCTCCTCTCCGATGATGTACTTCGAGGGCAGCTTGACCTTGTTGATGTTGAAGCCCCCGGTGGACATCCCCTCGCGGCCGAGCTCCTTGTCCGTCGTGATGGTGATGCCCGGGTTGTCCTTGAGCGGCAGGAAGAACAGTGTCATCCCGTGCGTGCCGGCCGCCAGGTCCTGGCGCGCCAGCGTGACGTGCCCCCCTCCGAGCTTCCCGGCCTCGCGCACGCCGCTGATGTAGTTCTTGTCGCCGTTCACGATGAAGTGGTCGCCCTCCTTCTTGATGGTGGTCTTCATGTTTGCGAGGTCCGAGCCGACCTCGGATTCGGTCGTGGCGATGCCGCAGTACTTCTTGCCCTTGCAGACGTCGGGCAATATCTCCTTTTTGCCCTCCTCCTTGCCGTAGCGGCAGAAGACGTGGGACCAGGAGGCGTCGACCAGGTAGAACACCGCCGTCGAGGCGGTCGGGTCGTTGCGCCCGAGCTCCTCTCCGATTATCCCGGCCATCACCATGTCCATCCCCGGGCCGCCGTATTCCTCGGTGACGCAGGGCCCCAGGAGCTCGAAGTCCGCCATGGCCTTTATGATCTCGGGCAGGACCTCCTCCCTCTTCTCCATCTCGTGGAGGTGGGGCTGCACCTTCTTCTGCAGGTACTCCCTCAGGTTCTTTCTGAACATCTCCTGCTCTTCCGTGAACTCGTAGTCCAGCATCCTTCATCCCCCTTCCAGGCTATGCCTACGAAAGCGTCCACCCCAACGGATTTTCCGTATTAAAGGATTGTGAGGTGCCCCGGGAGGCGGAAATGTTAATACGGGTGGAACCGTATAGCCATCAAGCGATTCCATGCCGTCCGAGACCCAGCCCTACGCCCTTGCATATTACGGGTGGTCCATGCATATCGTCGGAGCCGTCCTCTGGCTGCTCCTGGGCTTCTACGAGATCTACGAGCACTTCCGCCAAAGCGACCTCATGACCAACCCCCCCACCACGGGCGTTCCGGCGGGCATCTCCTCCGACACGGTCTTCCTGGCGCTGGTCCTGGGCATCATCTTCATCTTCCTGGCGATGCTCGCGGTGGTCTGGGCCGTCCTTATCAGGTGGCGCATACTGGAACCGCTCCAGCGCTCGGAGTACGAGTTCGCCGTGCGCAACATAATGCTCCTGGGCGCGCTGGGCCTTCTTTTCGGTTTCGGGGCCGGTGGCGCCCTGCTGATGCTCAGCTACGCCCGGATGAGGGACGTCATGCGGCCCAAGCCGGCCCCCGTGGCGGCGCCCGCGACGGCCTACGTCGCCCAGGCGACGCCCATCTGCCCGACCTGCGGCCACGAGGGTCGCTTCATCCATACCCAGAACCGCTGGCATTGCGATACTTGCGCAAAATACATGTAGACCGGGCAGCGGGCAGCAGGCAGCAAGGCAGCAGGGGGGCAGCGTGCAACGGGCAACAGTGGACGACGGGCTCCGTTCCGTCACTGCTGCCCGCTGCCCATTGTCCCCCCGCTGCCTTGCTGCCCGCTGCCTGCTGCCCCTTTCTCCTTTGAGATGGGAAACATATAATAACGGGAAACCGTATCAAGTGCCCGAACGGAGGGGAAAGGTCAAATGCAGCCGCCACAACCACCAGCGAGCCAGCCCCAGACCGCCCCGGTGATGGCCCGGCCGGTGGCCGAGGCGGCCGCTCCGCCGCCCCCCCCGCCCCAGCCGGGCGCGCCGGCGCCCCCCCCGCCGCCCATGGCGGCACCCCTGCCTCCCCCGCCGGGCACCCTGCCGGTGCCGAGGCCGACGACGCCCATACCGCCTTCAACGGTTGCCTCTCTGGACGCTTTGCCCAAGACCGCGATGAAGAAGGTCCGGCTGGCGATGATATGGTTCATAGTATCGGGCATAATATATATCGTGGGCGGCTCGATACTCTACGCAGTCCTGGCCGACGCCCAATCCAAGGGCATCCCGGTCGATGCCACCGCCATGTGGAGCTTCATCGGAATCCTCTGGGTGTTCGGCGTTCTGGCCATTCTCCTCGCGATAGTCGCCCAGGTCAGGGTTCTGGGCCTGATGAACGCGGACAAGTGGGACACCGCCGTGGACACAATGATGTTTCTGGCCATACCGGGTTTCGTCTTCGGACTGGGGCTCTCGGGCATCTGGCTCTATAGCTACAACAAGAAGATGCGCAAGCACCCGTTCTACCTGCGGGCCCTGCCCCCGCCGACCCCCGTCTGCGAGCGCTGCCGCATGCCCGTCCAGTGGATGCCGGCAATGAAGAAGTGGTACTGTCCCAACTGCAAGATCTATTTGTGAAGAAGGGGCAGCGGGGAGCGGGGAGCGGGCAGCGGGGGGCAGCAGGCAACGGGCAACGGGCCGCGGTGACGAAACGGAGCCCGTCGTCCACCGTTGCCCGCTTCCCGCTGCCCCCCGCTGCCAGCTGCCTGCTGCCCTTCCCCACCCCAAAACGCTTTAACGGCCCTGTCCGATGACAGTCCGTGCAGAGGTAGCCAAGCGGACGACGGCGCCGGCCTTGAGAGCCGGTGGAGCACCAGCTCTTCGGGAGTTCAAATCTCCCCCTCTGCGCTATGCAATTCGTGTCGCAGAGGGGGAGCTCTTGATATCGGGGATGGATAGAAAAAGCCGAGGAGGAATGCGAGCGGAGCGAGCGTTCCTCCGAGGTTCCCAAAGGCGTGTCATTCGTGGCCTTGCCCCGCGGTCACTGGCGCGGTGTTGGATACCATTAAATATCGACATACCTATACGTGCGTAGAGGTAATCCGAATCCTAGAGAAGCGGTCCATCGGGATTCGCCGAAGGTTGGGCGGCGATTCCCCGTCGAAGGAAATGCCCGCGGGTCCCGTTGCGCAGTCCGCTCCTTCCCTCCGGAACCACGGCCGCGCCGCGCCCGACATGCAGCGGACCGGCCGCGCCAAGCTCCTGGGCCGCGAGGGCTACCCCGCAGGTCTCACGAACGGAAAGGACATCCCGGAGGCGGCGGCGGCCACCAAGCCCGGCCGGTGAGGCGCCCCCGCCCTCCCTTGCCCCTTCGCCCCTTGCGCCTTGCGCCCTGCGCCCCTTGCCTTCCCAACCGCTGACTCAATACTATTAATAGAGCAGACCCCCATGCGCGGCCGCATGCGGCTGGGCAAGATCTGGGGTGCCATCCCCCCGCCAACGAGGCTCCTGCTATTCTTCGAGACGGTCAAGGAGCTCAGGATGTGGGGCGGGGCCAGGGTCGTGGTCGAGGACATGACCCAGAAGGGCATTGCCAGGCGGCTCGGCATGAGCGTCCCGCGGCTGAGCACCTACCTCGCGCCGCTCAAGAAGGAGGGGCTGGTCCTGGAGGCCCGGGTAAGGCTGCCGGGCCTGCGCCGGGCCCCACTGGCCTATTCACTGACCGACGAGGGGACCGAAGAGGCCATCCGGAACATGAAAAAGCTCTTGGGGAAGTGGCTGGAGCTCGGGGAGCTCGGCAGCGAGCCCCAGTCGGCCCTCTCGGGGCTCTGCCACGTCCTCGCGATGGAGCGGTCGCTCGACGCGGATCCTTCCCGGCCCCCGCGCCCCGGCGCCCCGGATCGCGTGCCCGGGAAGGCCGGTCCCAGCCGTCCCCGGAAGCCCGCCCGCCCCGAGCTCGTCGACCTGCGCGACGCCGTCCAGATATCCCCCCATTTCGTCGGCCGCAAGAGGGAGCTTGCCGAGCTCGACCTCTTCCTCCGGGCCGACCAGGCGCGCCTATTCACGGTGATAGGGCCGGCGGCGATAGGCAAGACCTCGCTCGTCTCGCGCTTCGTCATGAGCGCGATGAAGACCGTGTCCGTGGCCTTCCACATCTGCCGCGAGTGGGACTCCCTGCGCAACTTCCTGGAGCCGGCGGCGGAGCTTTTGGCGCGCCTGGGCCGCAAGAGGCTCCAGTACTACATCCGGGGGGAGCTCAGTCCCATAACCATCCAGGAGGTCGCCAACATACTCAAGACGGACCTCCAGGACATCTCGGCCCTCCTGCTCTTCGACGACATCCAGAAGCTGCCCTTCGACTACCGGCCCATCCTGAAGGTGTTCCTCTCGGCGATAGGCCCGGCGGACGCGCCCTCGCCGGCGGGGGGGCACATCGGCATCAAGGTGGTCACCACCTCCCGCGAGCCCGTGACGGGCGTCTTCGACCACCGGGAGCTCGTCGTCAAGGGGCTGGTCCGGGAGATGGAGCTTAGGGGGCTCACCGTCGAGGAGACGCTGGAGCTTTTGGAGAAGGAGAACGCCAAGGGGCTGTCGGCCGAGAAGGTCCACCAGATGACCGGCGGCCACCCCCTGTACATCGAGCTGATAACGCGCTCGGGCATGACCGGCGCGGTCAGGGACTTTCGCAAGTTCATGGGCACGGAGGTCATGGGCAGGCTCTCGCCGGAGGAGAGGGCCGTGCTGGGCTGCCTGACGGTCTTCCGGATGCCCGTGCCGTATGCGGCCATCCAGGTGCCCCAGGCCACGCCCGAGATCCTCGACCGGCTGGTCAAGCTGGGGCTCGTGAGCGAGACCAGCCCCGACGAGTACCTGGCCCTGGACATAGTGATCGAGACCGTCTACCGGGCGCTCCGCAACGAGGACAAGCGGCTCTACCACGCCGTGGCGGCCAGGTACCACCGGGGGCTCGAGTCCACCGAGAGCATCACGGAGGCCCTCCACCACCTCGTCCTGGCCGACGACGTGCTGGCGGCCCTCGAGCTCGGGGCCGACAACATCCACCCGATAATACAGCTGGGGCACCGGGCCCTCATCGAGAAGATACTGGACGCCTCCCGGAACCAAGAGCTTCCCGCGAGGGGTGTGGTGGCGGCCTCCCGGATGCGGTCGGAGATGGCGCTCGCGGCCGGCGAGTGGCGCATCGCCCAGATTCACCTGGACAAGGCCCTGGCGGCCGTCAAGGGCGACGAGCTGCAGGAGGGCATGCTGCTCATGGCCCAGGCCAACGCCCTGCGCGAGCAGGGCCAGATGGAGGACGCGCTGGAGAAGTTCTTCGCCGCCGAGAAGGCGGCCAAGGCGGTGTACGACCTTCCGACACTGGCGGGAGTGTACCGCGGCATCGGCAAGATACACTGGCGGATGGGCGACCTGGACCGGGCGATGGAGTTTTTGAAAAAGAGCCTGGACTACCTCAAGGCGGCCGACATGGGGGCGGAGCACGGGGAGACGCTCGTGGACATGGGCGTGGTGGAGAGCCGGCTCGGGAACCGGGAGAAGGCCATCGAGTACTACAATCGCGCTATCGAGGAGCTGAAGCAGGGGAGCTGGCTGGACCCCCTGGCGAGGGCGTACAACAATCTGGGTGTGGAACACTTCCTCAACCAGAACCTCAAGGAGGCGATACGCGTCTGGGAAAAAGCAATAGAGATTCACAAGGAGGTTGGCAACAAACGCGGCCTTATCTTTACATTGTCCAATATCTCTACACCTTATTCACAGATAAAACAGTGCAACCGGGCGCTCAGATGCCTTGACAGCGCGATGAAGGTCGCCAACGAGACCGATGACGACGTCGCCAAGGCCCTAGTGCTTTATAACTATGGTCTGGTCTGGCTGTGGGACACAATTAGCTGATCCCCCACCCTGCCCGATGCGGTAACAACCCCTACCGCCGTCTATTCCTTCTTCGGACGACGGATGATTACATAGACATTGCGTCCCAGGTACTGTCTCGGACA
>VGTL01000110.1 GCA_016874675.1 Methanobacteriota archaeon
GGGCGCTCAACGCCGCGCAGGACGCGATGGCCGACGCCCTGGAGGCCGGGGCGGAGGTGTCCGGGCCGTCGGACGACCTGGACCTCGGGCGCGACTTCTTCAAGGCCGGCGACTACGTCGAGGCCGAGAAATACGCCCGTGATGCGGAGAGGGCGCTCAAGGCCGCCGCTGCGGCTTCGGTCGGCCCCGCCGCCCTGGGCAAGCTCTCCTGCCCCGGCTGCGGCGAGGAGCTTTCGTCAGACTGGAGCGCCTGCCCCGTGTGCGGGCACAGGACGCGGTGAGAGGGCAGCAAGGGAGCAAGGCAGCAAGGCAGCAAGGGAAGGCAGCAAGGCAGCAAGGGAGGGCAGCAAGGCGGGAAGGGAGAAAGGCGGGAAGGGAGACGGGAAGAGGCGCAAGGGTCAAGGGGCTAAGGGCAAGGGGAAAGGGTCAGGGGGCACGGGGCAAGGGACGGTCCCACGCCTCGAACACGCGGTAGACGTTCTCCGGGCGGGCGCCGGGCCCGAACTCGCACTGGGCGATGCATCCTCCGTTCTCCCAGAAGTGCTCGCGCACCCTGGCCACCGCCGCGTCAACCTCCTCCAGCGTCCCGTTCGGGAGAATCTGCTGGCGGTCGATCTCCCCCCAGAACGTGACCTTCCCCTTAAACGCCGCCAGTTGCGAGAAGTCCATGCAGAAGAGTTGCAGGTTCAGCGCGTCGATTCCCATCCCGACGAGCCGGGGCAGTATCCGGAGCACGTTCCCGTCGGAGTGCATGAAGAGCTTCTTCCCGTGCTTCCTTGCGACCGCCACGTGATCGCGATAGAGCGGCTCGAAGAGCTCCGACCACGCACTCGGGCTGACGAGCAGCCCGCTCTGCGAGCCCCAGTCGTCCATCATCATGAGGCCGTCCACGTCCGTCTCTGCCCAGGATTCGAAGACACGCAGATCGAATTCGTGCACCCTCCGGATGGCCTCGAAAAGGCCCGGGGGCCGCATCGCGATGTCCAGCAGGAGCCTCTCCGACCCTCTCAGGAACTGCAGCCTCTCGAAGGGCCGCGGGATGTACTCCGTCGCCAAGACGAAGAGGTCGGTCCCCTTTACCAGTCCGGCGACCCTTGCTCTGTCGATGTCCAGGTGCTCCTTTGGGAGACGCACCTTGTCGAGGTCCTCCCAGTCCTCTCCCACGACGAGCGGCTCCTTCACCTGGCCGATGAAGCCGCGCTCAAGGTTGGTGAACCTGCAGCCCCACTCGTCGGTGTAGGTCCCCGCCTCGTACTGCGCCCCCTTGGTCCTGGGCGACGCTTTCAGGAGCCCCTTCGCATTGAGGATGTCGGCCGGGAAATCGGCCTGAATCCTTCGGACCCAGCCGGGGTGGTTGACCTCTGCCCAGGGCAGTAGCCAGAGATCTCTCGGCGCCCGCTCCGGTCCCCGGAACTCGAGCGCGTCGTACACCAGGTCCCTGGGCCTAGCGGTCGCGCCAACGCCACCCGACCCGGGTCGCAACCCTTTCGACCGCTCCCTGCCCAAGTCAACCCTGCGGGGACATGTTCATCTGGTATATTGGCGCTTTGGCGAAGTTGATGCCCCCGCAGATGGCCCCGGCGGTCAGTATGAAGAACCCGACGAACGAGAGGAACAGCGTGATGAGGAAGGCCCCCCCGATTATCAAGAGCACCCCGGTGGCCACGCCGAGACCGGGGATGGTCATGTGGTGCCGGGACACCAGGTGGGAGGTCCCCGTCAGGATGGGGGCCACCCCGAAAATGATGTAGCCGGTCCAGTACATGAATATATTAGGGGTGTAGTATCCGTAGCCCGTTTCATCCCAGTAGCCACCGAAGGAATGGTACTCTATCGAACCCGCCGTCAGCACCAGGAACAGCGAAGCGGCGATGAGCAGGTAGATCCCGCTCGCGGCCCCCATGCCCGAGCCGTAGTTCCGGTACAGCCCGAGATAGCCCACGGCCGCCATGACCGAGGAGATCAGCACCATCACTCCGGTGATTACTATCTCGAAGGGATAGCCCCTCCCGTAGCCGTAACCGAACGGCGCGATGAAAAAGACCAGCCCCCCGAGGATGCCCGCTGCGGCGAGCACGAACATCCCGGCGGCCCCGATGTAGAAGAGCGGCCGCGCGGGCGGCCCTCTCGGCCGGGGCGGAGCGATGACCGGGTACGGCATGTACGGCATGTACTGCGGCACCGGCTGCTGGTAGGCGTAGGGCATCGGAGTGTAGTACTGCGGCGGCGGGTAAGGGGGCTGGTAATACCCGGCCTGCTGCGGCGGGGCGCCGTAATTCATCGCCTGATTCGGGGAATACCCCTGCTGGGAAGAATACCGCTCGGGACCAGGCATCATGAGCAGTCGAACATTCTAGGCAGATAAATAGGTTGTGGAAATCGCATCCCATAGAATCAGGAAGCCGCCCGGAGGGCGTCTGGGGCTCGCCTAGGCAAGGACGACCGAAGGTCGTCCGGGGGCGCGAGGAACTCTGAAACCGCCACGAACGCCTCGGCCTGGTACCGCTTCTGCTGTTCTCCGGCGATCGGGGATCTGAACCCGCCTACCCATGATGGTCCATCTGACCTAACTTTCAAAAACGCCTCGAAAATAGGCAATTTTACTATCGGTGAGCCGTGTAGTAAATAGAAGGAATTAATTGGATTACCAATAAGCAAAACGATACTATTATTTACACAGTAGTCAATATACCGTCGTGGACAAAACGAGGTTGACGACCTTGCCCGTCGTAGAACACCTGCCTCTCCACATCATCAAGGTCAGCAGCTGGTATTACGCCCGAAGGACAAAGCGAGTAGGCGGGAAACCGAAGGTGGTGTTCTCATATCCTCTCGGCACTGCCCAGGAAATCTACGCCCGGGCCAAGAACGCAACGCCGGACCTTGACAACTTGACATTCGGGACATTCGATTTCGGCAAGCCCGCAGCGCTCTTGGCCATGGCGGCGGAACTCAAATTCTTCGAGATTGTCTCGAAATCCACCGATACACCAATAGCAAATGATTTTTCGACCGCCCAGTTCATGTTCATGATCATTGCAGGGAGAGCCCACGGACCCCTCAGCAAGAGCGCAACCGGAGAATGGTTCCAAAAGACTTTCCTCAATCTCATGTGGACGCCTCGTCAAGAATTGTCCTGCCAGAATTTCCTCAATCACATGAACAGGCTCACCGACGATGTTATTGACAAAATATCTGAGGACATGGCAAGAAGGCTCATTGAACTCGGCGTCAAGCCCACGACGATATTCTGGGACCCAACGAACTTCTCAACTTGCATGGACCAGTGGGATACAGATGGCCTCGTTCAACCGGGAAAAGCAAAGGATATGAGATACGACAAGAACATTGTCGGGATGGGTCTTGCAACGGATGAAAATGGCATACCTGTTTTGCATGAAGTAGCCCCAGGCAACGAGAGCGACGTGACGCTGTTCAGCAGGATAATCGACCGGTTGACAAAAAGGCTCACCGACATGCGTCTCCCGATAAAGGACATGGTATTGGTGATGGACCGCGGAAATAATTCTCCCGAGAATTTGGAAAGCATCCTTGACAGGATGCATGTCATAGGCGGTCTGAAGAAAAACCAGTTCCCGGACCTTCTGGAAATCCCGCGCAAGGAGTTCTCGTTTCTATACAGAAATGAGAAGGACCACATAATCAAGGGATACCGGACAACGCGCGAAGTGGAGGGCCGGCCCATGACGGTCATCGTAACATTCAACAAGGGAACAAAAAAGAGACAAGAGCGGACATGGGCGGTGAACAGAAGAAAGATCAATGAGGGAATGAAGGAACTGGAAATTTCCTACGGTCGCAAGGAAGGCAAGGGACGCCGCATGACCCTGAAGGGATTAACAGGGGCCATACACGACCTTGTGAAGAAGCAATATCGCTCTGTCGTACAGTTCGAGGTTGACCAGGATGCTCGTCGGCTCACATGGGAGATCAACCAGAAAAAAGAAAAGACCATGAAGAGGGCGTTTGGGAAATCGATAATCTTCACGGACCTTTCGGACTGGTCCATGAAGCGGATCGTGAAGACATATCATGGGAAATATGTAATTGAAGACGATTTCAAGTGGCTCCACCAAAAGATACTGCTATCCATCGCGCCCATATATCATCACAGCAACAGCGAGGAAAGAATCAAGGTCCACATGTTCCTTTGCGTTATCGGCATGATTTTTCTCAGGTATATGGCAAGACGGTTGAAGAAGCTGGGAGCAAGTCCCAGGGAACTCTGGGATGAACTGGAACGTTTGCGGGTGATCCTTGTGCAGGATAAGAAGACCGAGAAGTTGAGATTCGCCCTGGAACAGATGAGCATTGTCCAGGCGAAGACGTTCAACATGCTGGATTTGGGGCGTTATCTCCCCAAGGCCTGAAGGGCCTATTTCTTTTCGGAATTTACTACGCGGATTATGACAGTGATTCAGGGTCAAGTTTGAAAGTTAGGTCCAACACCTTTACTGGCCCGAGGGGTTATCAGCCTATCGCCGCCATTAGGTCATTTGGTCAATGGATAATACTTCCGTGTCTTTGCTTCCTTCGAGCTGAGCATCTTTCTGGCACGCACTAGCTTTCGGGTGTGGTATTTCACGACCTCGTTGCTGACCACGAGGTGCTCCATGAGGTCCTTGTGGGTCATGCCGGGCCTCTGCTCGACCACGGCCAGGATCTCGGCGTCTATCTCTTCCGGCGTCCTTTTCCTGACCTCCGGGGTCTTGACCGAGACCAGGTAGAACCGCTTCATCGTCCCATCCCGCATGGACTTGATGAAGCCCTCGCGCTCCAGAACGAGCAAATGGTAGACCATGACGCTGTTGGAGAGCTTCAGGGCCTTTTTGAGGGCGTTGTAGTGCTGGCCGGGGTTGTCGGTCAGATAGCCGATTATCTGGTGGCGGACGCGGTGGCTCAGGGCCTTGTCGCGCTTGATGCGGGTGTAAAGGGGCGCAAAAGGGGCGAAAAGGCCGAATTTGCCGGTTTCCGTGGCGCTGATTGCGATTCCGACGGTTATCAGGCCGATGGCGGCCGAGCCGACGATGGGGGTGACCGGGACGAATGGCTGGCTCTCGGAGGTCTGGGGCGCCGGCTTGGCCGGGAGAACGACCGTGAACGGGAGCTCCACGACCTGCCCTTCAAATCCCCGGATGCGGGCGACATGGGTCCCGGCCGAACTGTTCGCTGGTACCGTGAAACCGAGGTCCGTCCAGCCGGAGGCGTCCGTGAGGTTATGGAAGGTCCCGAGGGTTGTGCCGTTGGGGGCGATGATGTCGACCGCAAGGTCCTGCATCGGGGCGATGCGGCTCGCATTGGCCGGCGCGTATTCGTAGCCTGTGTACGCCCGCAGCGGGATCGCGTCGCCCGGGAGGACGTATTCCGAAAGGTAGGAGGAAAGGACCTTCAGGACCGGCTTCCAGGGCCAGACGACCGAAAACGAGGTGGTGTTCGAAAGCCTCGTCCCGCAGACGTCGGCGCCGAGCTCGGCCTCGTAACGCCCTTCCGGGGCGTCCAGCGGCAGGGAGAGGCTGGCTGTCAGGTTCCCGGAGGAATCCGTGGCGCCGGTCCAGTTGTAATAATGGCGGCCGTCAGGGCCCTTGATGGATATCATGGCCGGGATCCCGGCGCTGGACACCCTTTTGGTGTATTTCAGGAGGAATATATCCCAGACGCCGGTGGCGGGATTCTTCGACCGCCCGGAGCAGTAAACATCGGAATCGTCCAGCACGGCAATCCCGCAGGCGATATCGGGGTCGGCGCTTCCCCAGGTTGTGTTCAGGACCTCGTTGCCGCTTTCCAGATCATACCCGATAATCGCCACATCCGATGAATTGAACGTCCCGGCGCAGAACACTTTGTTGTCCCGGACCCGCACGGGCGGGAAGGAATCGGTGGAGGGAGGCCCTCCAAACCTCTTTTCGAACAGGAATCCGCCGCTTTCGTTGTAGGCCCGGACATAGGAGGTTTTGTTCGTGCCGTCGTTCCTGATGCCCGCGGCTGCTATCGTGCCGTTGCCCGAGGAGACGGAGAAGGCGTTCCAGCCTGGGCCCCAGGTCCGGTTCCAGGTGATGTTGCCATCGGCGTCGTACCTGATGATGCCGGAATATCCCGAGGATGTGGCATTGTAGACGCTCAGATACAACGAGCCGTTCAGCGATGTTATCCTTTCGCTGAAATCGTCGTCCACGCTCCCCCAGGTCCGGTGCCATTCGAATTTCAGCTGCGTGAGGTTGAACTTAAGGAGTCCCGCGTCCACGCCGCCGGCGCCGTAGCCCTCGGTCCAGCCGGACAAATATAGCGAGTCGCCGAAGGCTGCGATTCCCGTTCCCCAATCCAGGCTTCCTCCGGTGAATGTCCGGTTCCAGAGCTCGCCGCCGGAGGAATTGAACGCAAGCAGGAAGAGTGCGTAGGGGTTCCCGGTCCTGGTCGTGCCGACGAGGTATATTATGTCGTTGATGACGACCAGGTCGCCGGGAAAGTCCTCGTCGGATATGCCCCAGGTCCGGTTCCAGACCTCGGTGCCGTCAAGGTCGGTCTTGATGAGAAGGACGTCCGTGTCCGAAGGGCCGGCTTGCGCAGTGCCGATGAGGTAAAGATATTCGTCGTCGGTCGCGACCCGGCCGGAGTACTCGTACTGGCCGCCGGGCATAGTTTTGTTCCAGGCGAGATAATATGAATCCGCCGACAGTTTGGAGACTTGGGCGTTGAGCGTTATGGTGTCGTTTGGGAAATAAACCGGCCTGACAGATGAAACAACCAGAGTGCCGATGTGTCCAGCCCCGATGCCGGATGCCAAAGGCAATGCAAGCAGGACGAGGCATAGAACGGCAAGCCGGCGCTTCAAGAGAGGAGTCAATTGTTCCACTCCGTCATATGAACGGACTTCGTCGCCTGCGCAGAATGGTCATTAAGGCCATGAATATTCCGACAAGCGCCAGTCCACTTTCGAACGCCGGAATGAAGCCTTTTCCAGCCGGTTTCGGATTATCGACAATCATTGTCCTGTTCGCAATGTCGGAATAGTCCATCCCGTCGAACGCCCGGGCTTGGAGGGTGTGCTTCCCGTTCTGGAGCTTGGTGGTGTCGAGTGAATATGTCCAGGTCGAATTGCCCGTCATGTCGATCCATTCGCCGGAATCGACCCGGAGCTGGATTTTAACGATATCGACGGTGCCTTTGGTTGCAATGCCGGACACGGTAATCTTGGTTTTGACCTTCTGGCCTTCAGTTGGTGTGATAAATTCGATAGTTGGGCGGGTTCGGTTCAGAACGGTTATGGTGAACTCTTGGAAGGCCTCGCCGCCGCGGCCGTCGGAGGCTTTAATCTTCACTGTAAAATTCCCAAGGGTAGTAGGTGTCCAAAATATCTTCCCGGTCAATGAATCGATGGCCATCCCTGATGGGCTCGTAATCAATGTATACGACAATACATCATCATCCTGGTCGCTCGCTTTCGCATAATATGAATAAGGCAAGCCCAAAACGGAGGCGGTGACTGCCTTGCTTGTGAACATCGGAAGCTGGTTGTGGGACGCCATCCTGACGGTTATCAAGAAATCGTAAATGATACTGGTCTCGCTGTCGGATATCTTCACGGAAACCGAACATGTCCCGCTTTTTTCAGGTGTCCAGTTCAGAACTCCGGTCGATGAATCTAATGCCATGTTTCCAGTCTTATTCACAAGGATAAATGTCAGCGCGTCCCCGTCATCGTCGATTGCTGGTACTTTGAAGGAATATGGAACACCGACTGTCGCATCAGGGAGGGTGGTATTCGTGATTCTTGGCGGCCGGTTGGCTCCTGGGACAAAAATTTCGAATATCTGGTTGCTGGTAGCATTCCCATCGCTTACTGAGACATTCACGGGGTAGACACCCGGTGCATCGGGCGTCCAAAGGATTTTACCTGATGTAGAATCGATCGTCATGTTTCCCGGGGAGGCGGCAAGGTCAAACTGGAGCGGGTCATTGTCGCCGTCCACGGCTGTTCATGGTTCTTCGGTTAAGGCCTGAGATCATAGGTCCCCACCGATAGTAGCTGCCTCTCTTTCGATCTCCTTGGCCGCGTTCACCTTCATAGTCATGCCTATCGACATGCTAATATCCCTATCGACATGCTTATATCTATGCAGTGCACTAATAGTGCACTATGCCGAGAGTGTCCCGAAAGGCAAAACCCGTGAACCTGCGCATGGAGGGCTACGAGATGGTTGAGAAGGTCGCCATGCCCTCCGGAACGACCGCCCGCGTCCTGGTCCCGCGTCACTGGGTCGGAAAACGCGTCCGCGCCGTGAGGGTGGACCCATGACCGAAAAACAATGGGCCCCCTACGAATCTCCTAGCAAACCACGTCCCACTCCAAGTCCGAAATACATGAACCCGGATAACATTCCGCTCGAGCTCAATAATCTTTTTCCACCCGGAGAAATCGAGCGCATCGCCCGTGAAACTGGCTTCATCAAGCGCCGGCGGGTTCTGGAGCCGGTTTCGTTTTTCTGGTCGATCGTCCTTGGCTTCGGCACATTTCTTCAACGGACGCTGGCGGGCCTCAGGCGCACCTACAACGAAGAGTTCCACAAAAGGCTCGTCCAGAGCA
>VGTL01000111.1 GCA_016874675.1 Methanobacteriota archaeon
CTGCCTTCCCTTGCTGCCTTGCTGCCTTCCCTTTCTGCCTTTCTGCCGTGCTGCCATCCTCCCTTCGCGCCCCCCTGCCCCCTGCCCCTGCACCCGGAACTCCCGTGCCCCGTGCCCCTTGCCCCTCTTTTCCCTCGGTACATTGAAATACCTTCCCGGTTATTACTCAGAGGATATTCATGCCACGGACAACGCGTTCCAGACCAGTCGTACCTGTGTTCCTGATGCTGCTGGCCGCCTCGCTGTGCGCGATGCCCGCGACAATGGGGGGCACCACCCGGACGTTCTCGGACGGGGCGCCCTCCCTGGAGCTCCAGTTCCCGACCGGGGGAGGCGACTTCACCGTTTACGTGAAGGTCCCGGCCACGTCGTTCACGCTGGACGCCTCCCTGACCGCCCGGGGACTGAAGGTTCCCAACGAGAGGGGATTTTCCCACGAGAGCTCCTCCGACTGGTCCACGGGGACCCGTGACAACGTCACCTTCGGATTGGGCAACATGACCAGGAACACCCTCGATTGCCCCTTCACCCCGATGACCGCCTATCCTACCGGCCGGGTGCCCCACTACCTGGCGGCCGGCGACCTCGACGGCGACGGGCGCGCCGACCTCGTCGTGACCTGCCGCCTCTCCAACAGCACCGGCCTCTTCTACCAGACCTCCTCCGGGACCCTCAACGCGATGGTCTCGCTCCCGGTCGGGGCGAGCCCCGACGGCGTCGCCATGGGCTACATCAACGGGGACGGGCGCAGGGACATCGCCGTGGCGGCCGTCCGGTCCGATTACAGCGGCTATGTGGCCATCTTCAACCAGACCGACCAGGGCACGTTCCCCGCCTACGACACGCTCGAGGCCGGCATCTACCCCGACGGATTGGCCCTGGGCGACCTCAACGGCGACGGCCGGACGGACATAGCCACCGCGAACTGGGGCGACGGCACCGTGGGCGTGTTCATCCAGAAGGCCGGCGGGGGCTTCTACAACATGGTCCCCTACACGGTCGGAAACGGGCCCCGGTGCGTCGCCATCGGGGACGTGAACAACGACGGGCGCGCAGATCTTGTGAACACCGTCTACCTCGACAACAAGACCGTGATACACTACCAGACCGGGAACGGACAGCTGCAGCTGCCGGCGGCGAAGCTGGACTCCGGCCTCCACCCGGTCGGTGTCGCGATAGGCGACGTGGACAGCAACGGCCGGCCCGACATCGTCGTGGCGAACTCCCTGTCGAACACGACCGGCGTCTACTACCAGAAGCCCGACGGCACCCTTGTGGGCATGGTCAACGTGCCCGGCTCGGCCAAGCAGCCCTGGCAGCCGGCGATCGGCGACCTCAACGACGACACGCGCCTCGACATCGCCGTCTCCAACATCCTCCTCAACTCCAACAAGGTCGACATCGTCGCGGAGGACCTCTCCTGGGCCCTCAAGCTGATGGTCGGCCTCGACGCGGGCGGCGGACCGGACGGGGTCGCGATCGCCGACCTGGACGGCGACGGCCTGATGGACGTCGCCTGCGCCAACTCCCGCTCCGACACGGTGGGAGTGTTCCTCCAGATGGCCTACAGCGGGGTCTTCACCTCGGCTCCCGTCCCGGCGCCGATAAACATCGCCCGCGCCCGGGCGGCCTGGAACCAGACCCTGACGGGGGCGCCGGTCACGGTGGAGCTCTCCAACAACGACGGGGCGGACTGGACCGCGGCGGTCTCGGGCGTCGAGCTCGTGTTCCCCGCCACGGGGCAGACGCTGCGCTACCGGGTCACATTCACCTCAGCCACCGGCCTCGAGAACATCACCGTGAACTACACCCTGGACACAATTTACCCCACCGACCTGACGCTGGACGTCGGCGGGGACGGGACCATCGACTGGAGCCGGCCGGGCGAGCTTTCGGGCGAGGCGGCCGTGGACGGCATCTTTGGGAACATCACCGGGTATGTCCTGGCCCACCCCGAGCTCGAGGACCCCGACGGGAACATATCCGTGCCGTTGCGTTTCTTCAGCACCACGGCCGGGATCCTCAACCTGTCCGGGCTCTATCTGGACTTCAACATACCCCCCAGGATCCGGGTCTTCAGCCCGCGCGGCTCGCCGATAGTGGTGTCGGAGGGGGCGGTCCAGAACTTCTCGGTGAACGCCTGGGACCCCGAGAACGGGACGCTGACCTACTCCTGGTTCGTCGACGGCGGCCTCCAGCCCGGGATGGACCCGGTCTTCCCCTACGCGCCCGGCTACGACCAGGCCGGCATGCACAACCTCACGGTCAACGTGTCCGACGGCAAGTCGGCGGTCGTCCAGAGGTGGGAGGTCAAGGTGCGCAACGTCAACCGCCCGCCGGCGATAACGGACGCCGGGCCGTCCGGCGACCCGGGCGCCCGCGAGGGTACCGAGACGGTGTTCTCGGCCACGGTGCGCGACCCGGACTTCGACGCGATCACGGTCGACTGGACCCTGGACGGCCGGAAGGTGAAGACCGAGACCGGGGGCTCGGTCTCGTACACCTACCGCCCCGCCTACGGCGAGGCCGGGCCCCACAGGCTCGCCCTCTCGGCCACGGACGGGGAGCTTGCGGCCTCGACCGCCTGGTCCTTCAACGTCACCGCCGTCAATCCCATCGTCGAGTTCGGCCTCTCCCGGCCGGCCGGCGACGTCGCGGTGGACGAGGGCGGCGCGCAGGAGTTCACACTGGATGTTGCGGGTCTCCAGGCCATCGTCGGCCAGGTCTCGTTGCGATGGAGGCTGGACGGGAACCTCCTCTCGAGCACATCCAACTACACCTACTCGCCCGGCTACGCCGACTCGGGCAACCACACAGTGAGCCTGACCGCCACGGCCGGGCAGCTGACATTCCAGAGGCTGTGGAAGGTGACCGTGCGGGAGGTCACGAACCCTCCGTTCATCACCATCACCGAGCCCGCCGGCACCACATTCTCCATGCGGGAGGGCTCGAGCTTCACGTTCGGGGTCTCGGCCTCCGACCCGGACAGCGACGCGCTGACCTACCGCTGGCTGCTCACCTACGACGGGATATACGACCTGCAGGTCTCCGACAAGGCCAACTACACGTTCGACGCGAACTACAGCTCGGAGGGGCAGTACTTCGTGCGGGTGGTTGTCTCGGACGGGCGGACCTCGGTGGAGCACGTCTGGACCCTCACGGTGGTCCACGCCTCCGAGCCGGTGCCCCCGGCCAAGGGGGCGGACATGACGCTCGCGGTCGTGGCGGTGGTCGTGGTCATCGCGGTCATCGGCGGGGTGCTGGCGTTCGCCTGGAAGAAGCGCGAGAGCTGGTCGGCCGCCCTGGACAAGGTCGGCGCGGGCGCGCCCGCCGCGGCGGCGCCGGCGGCGGCGCCGCCGCCCGCCCCCGAGGCCGAGGAGGCGCCCAAGCCCAGGCCCAGGGCGACCTACCCGTGCCCCTCCTGCGGCCAGCCGGTCGAGGAGGACTGGTTCGTGTGCCACCACTGCGCAGCGGCCCTGAAGGGGGCCGCCGACATGCCCTCCGGCCCGGCGAGGCCCAGCACCTACGAGACCCGCGCCACCGAGGAGGCGCTGGCCCGGGCGAAGCTGAGCGTGGACGCCCTGGAGTGCCCCAAGTGCGGCAAGATCCTCGAGCCCAGCATGGAGAACTGCCCGACCTGCGGCGAGTTCGTGCGGAGGCTCGCGCCCGAGGGCGCTGTCTTGGGCACGGCGGGCAACTGCCCCTCGTGCGGCCAGCCGGTGGAGGCCGGGTGGCTCAAGTGCCCGGAGTGCGGCTCGGACCTCGGGGGGGCGATGCCCCGGGGCAAACCGGGGACCGCCGCGCCGGAGGCGGCGGGCGGCGAGGCAGCCCGGCGGGGGGAGCCTGCCGGGGAGCCGCCGAAGGCCGGCGGGTGCCCGTCCTGCGGCAACCCGGTGGAGGCCGGCTGGAAGAGCTGCCCGGAGTGCGGCGCCCCCCTGGGGTGAGCCGGGGGACCCGGCCCTCCGGCAGGACCCTCCCCCCCGCTCACTTCCCTCCGGACCGCTCCCTCCTCTCCTTCAGGATGAACACGTCGTCCTTCTCCTTTATCTCCACGTCGTACCAGTTGAAGAACGGGTGCCTCCCGAGCATGGGGAACGGCAGCGTGTCGTCGTCCTCGGTGACCAGCACGAACCCCAGCCGCCTGCACCGGGCCGGCCGCCCGCGCGTGTCCAGCACGGCGGGCCGGATGTCCACCTTTGAGGACCGGACGCGCATCTCGCCCCCCGCGCCGGGCGCGACCCGGTCGCCCCCGTCGATCGTCAACCCGAGATGGCGCGCCATCCAGGGGAGGATGAAGCTCACCCCCGCGCCGGTGTCCAGGAGCATCTTGGTCTTCAATGTCCGGTCGCCCCAGGAGAGCACCACCGGGAGCATCGGGATCTTGTCGGTGTGCCCCTCCCAGGCGAGCTTCGTGTAGTCGACGACGAAGGTGCCCGGCTTCCCGCCCTTGCGCGCGGCCAGGAGAATCCCTCAGTAGCGGAGCAGGTTGCGCGCGGGGACGCGGTAGATCATGGGCTGGGCCTTTGCAGGCGCGGTGACCCGGGTCGCCTCACCCAAGACTTGCTCGGGATCCGTCCCGTGGGCGATGACCTTCCCCCCGTGGACGGCCACCCACTCGCCCAGGTACCTGCCCAGCTCGTCGGGCGACGGGTCCTTCTCCTCGACCATACTAAGGCGCACCACCGGCGATACCTCCTTCCATGCGTATATAAGGGACTGACTGGTATTTAATAGCGGCGCCCGGGGGGGCGTGGGGAATTTAGGCGGGCGCGGCGCTCACTCCACATCCTTGGTCTTTCTGCGCAGCAGGGACTCGAATCTCGCCGCGTCCGAAAGCTGGCCGCGGACGAGGCGCAGCTCCACCCGGCCGCTCTCGGCGCTTCCCCGCAGGAGCAGGAGCCCGGTTGCGAGGAAGGGGGCGGTGGCGGCCGCCGCCAGCACCAGGATGCCGTGCCTGTCGAAGGCCGGCCGGTTGTTTTCCACCGAGGGGCCGTAGAAACGGGGCCAGAGGAGGGGGCCGCGATCGTGTGCGTCATCGGATTTCGCGGAGCCCTCTTCGGGCGGCTCTTCCTCGGCCATCGTCACCGGATTGTGGACCGGCGTCTTATTGCTTATAGGTTTCTGTTCACACGACGGACTTCACCTTCCGGCGGATGAACCCCTCGAAGGCCCTGGAGTCCTTCAGGTTCTTTTTTTCGATGGGCTGGCAAACCAGGTGCCCGTCGCGGTCCTCCAACAATATGGACGATTGCATGATCCGGCGCGCGGCTTCGTGAAGTATTTTCACCTCGCCCTTGTTGAGCCCCCGTTTGTGTCTCCTGACATTGCCGTAGTACTCGATGATCGACCGCCTGCATTCGTCCTCGCGGGCAAGGTCCGCCGAAAAAAAGGCCCTCGAAATTCGGTCGAACCCGATGAATGTCTCTTTCAACTGGTTGAAACCGATGGATTCCCCCCCCTCACGATATGAACCTCCTCAGTGCTTGTCTCGGCCAACGGAATCCATTTCCTCGCAAGGATTCCCTTTCTTGTATGGGTCCCAGTCCAGTTTCCCCGACCTGACCTTGAACGCATACCTGGTCTCGCCGGCCCCAAAGAACATGAAGATAGCGATCAGAACGGTCCACGGAACGCAAACCAGGACAACTTGTCCGGAATGAGCCCAAGGAAGATGCCAAGAAAAATCCCCATCTGGAGGCCGAAGAATATCAAGGCCGTGATTATTAAGAATGATAGCGCTTCAGAATCCCTTGGCTCGATGTAGAACGCCCTCTCGACCAACCGGCCCCGTCCATCTTCCGTGCTCACCCTACAAGTCGTATCTTCTCCTTCCTCGCCTCCGCCTTCTTCTCGGGCACCAGGCTCTCGAAGAGCGGTATCTGGATGGGTATCGCGAACTTCGTGAACACGGAGCTCACGATGGCCTCGCCCCTGTCCAGCGAGGCGATGAGGTGGCCCTGGCTGCCCAGGTCCTGCGAGGCGCTGCCGATTATCGCGTCGCGCTCGGCCCGCATCTCGTTTCCCAGGATTATCTTGGTGTTGAGGTTGGCGAGGATCTCCCGGGGGATGAGGCTCGCCAGCTGGGTTATCGCCACGAGGCCCACGCGGAACTTGCGGCCCTCGCGGGCGATGGTGCCGAAGATGCTGGACTCGCCTTCCTCGGCGCGCAGCACGCGCGGCGCCTCCTCTATGACCATGGACACGACCGGCTTCCCGTGCCCCTCCTCGGCCGTGCGGTAGCCCTTGTACCTGTCCAGAAGCTCGGATGCGATGATGCTGCCGATTATCAGCTCGGCCTGGTCGGAGAGGCGGGAGGTGTCCACGAGGACCTTTTTTCCCTCCTCGAGGCGGTTGCAGATGTCGAGGACGGTGGATTCACCGCCGTCCGTGACGAAGACGTGCGTGCGGCTCTTCACGAACCCGTCCGGGCCGACATGGACGCCCAGGACTAGGTCCAGCCGCCGCTTCAGGGTGCTTGCGGTTATCTGCTGCACGCGCAGCCTCTCCTCGGCCTCCTGCTCGGGCGTGGTCATGAGCGCGGAAATCCAGCGGTCCCCGAACCGGTTGTGGAAGGCGCGCATCGCCTCGTACTGGGCGTCAGTGAGGGGGACGATGCCCCGGAAGTGCCAGGGCCGCAGAAGGCTGAGGTTGAACCGCAGCGAGACGGCGCCCTTCGGAGGCGCGGGCGAGTAGTAGACCAGCCCCGTCCTGGCCTCGGGGTGGTCCTTGAGGCCGGGCCCGCCGCGCCCGTAGTACTCGTCGTGGGAGTCGAGCACGAGCAGCCCGCAGTAGGGCTGCCCTATCACGCTCCAGAGCATGACCTTGACCAGGTTGCTCTTGCCCCGGCCGGTCGTGGCCGGAATCAGCACGTGGTGGGAGAAGAGGTCGCTGCCGTCCAGGAAGACGTCCACGTCGATGACGGTCGAGCCGGAGCGGACCTTGCCCAGGAGGACGGGGTTTTTGGGTTTCTCCAGGAAACGGAGGTGGGAGGCGTCGGCCAGCCGGAGCTCGGAGAAGAAGTGCGGCAGCCGCTTGGGCATCCGGATGGAGTACCCGTCGCCCGAACGCCGGACCTGCACCAGCGCCCGGGCCCGGGCCATGACGTAGTTTCGCAGGTTCCTCTCCATGAAGTCGGCGCCCTCGCCGTAGCCCTCGAGGCCCATGCCGCTCATCATCTCCAGAACGCGCGGCTCGAGCTGGCTCCCGTAGAGCAGGTCGAAGACCTGGAGCAGGGCGTACTCGCTCCCGGTCTCGTCGACGGGCGCCACGAGCAGCGTCCCGAGCTCCAGGCCGCTGCCGCTCCTCTGCCGCACGAGCACCCCGGAGTGCTCGCCGCCCACTATCTGTCCGACCGTGTCCATCTGTTCGACGCTCCGCTCTCAAGGCGCGAGGGTGCAAGGCAGCAAGGGAGGAAGGCAGGAAGGCAGCAAGGGAGGGCAGGAGGGCAGGAAGGCAGGAGGGCAGTAAGGGATTACAATCCTCCCCCTTTCACCCTTCCTGCCTTGCTACCTTGCTGCCATCCCGTTCTGCCTTGCTGCCTTTCTGCCTTGCTGCCTTTCTGCCTTGCTGCCTTTCTGCCTTGCTGCCTTTCTGCCTTCCTGCCTTCCACCCATTCGCCTTGCGCCCCCGCCTCATCGATATCGCGCCTGAAAGCATTTCCCAGCAACCTTTATATGACCTTCCTGTCATGGCGCCGCGGAATTGATGCTCATGGCGGAACTCACATCGGGGACGGTTCGCGATTTCGTCGACGGGGTCGCCTCGGCGGTGCCGGCGCCGGGCGGCGGGAGCGTCTCGGCGCTGGCGGGCTCCCTGGGCGCCGCGCTCGGCTGCATGGTGGCGCGCCTGACCATCGGCCGGCCGGGATACGAGGGCTCCGGGCCGGAGCTCCAGGACGCCCTGGGCAAGCTCGAGAACTTCCGGCGGGACCTGCTCGCCGTCGTGGACGAGGACACCGCCGCCTACGGGCGCGTGACCGCCGCCTACTCGATGCCCAAGGAGTCCGGGCAGGCCAAGGTGGAGCGCTCCAAGGCGATCCAGGAGGCGATGAAGGGCGCGACCGCGGTCCCCCTCAAGCTGACGCGCAAGTGCTCCAACGCCCTGGACCTCCTGCGGGTCCTAGCCTCCAAGGGGAACCCGAGCGCGGCGAGCGACGCCGGCGTCGGCGGTCTCATGCTCTACGCCGCCCTGAGGGGCGCCGCGCTGAACGTCGAGATCAACCTGGGCGGGCTGCGGGACCAGGACTACGCCGCCCGGGCCCGCAAGGAGCTCGAGGCCAACACCGCCTTCGCCGAGGACCGGCTCAGGGAGATACTGACGGTCTGCCGGCAGAGGATGGGCTAGGGAAAGGGAGAAGGCAGCAGGGCAGCAGGGCAGCGGGGCAGCAGGGCAGCAGGGCAGCAGGGCAGCAGGGCAGCAGGGCAGCGGGGCAGCAGGGCTGGAATGCACTAGAACAGAAAGGGTGTGAAGGGCGTGAAGGGCGTGAGGGGCAGGAAGGGCACCGG
>VGTL01000112.1 GCA_016874675.1 Methanobacteriota archaeon
AACCGGTTGCTGGACGCCATGATGAGGCAGCTCGGTTACGAACAAAAAATCGAGGGGGATTTCGTCAAGCTGGCATGGATTTATGAGGGCGAGGCTTTGGATCCACATGTGAATCGTCGACGACTACGGGAGGTGTACAGTGCTTAACCGAAGACCCATGGGGCGAATCCACATGTTTCCTGAACCATCTGTTTCACCTCTATTCTATCTTATGCTGTCACCCATGCATCGGAAAGCGGGATTCTCCGTCCGCATCGCCTTCGAATCCATCTTAGACGTTGTGATTGGATAAATACTTTCGTTCTATCGCAATCAATAGACCTTTTCGAGCCGGTCGACCATGCCAACCAGCGAGAATCGCTCCCGAGCCCTTTCGAGGCCGGCAGCGCCCATTCTCCGGGTCAGCGCTGGATCGCTGAGGACCCGGCAGAGCGCTTCCGCGAGGGCGGCCGGGTCGCGGGGCGGGACCAGCAATCCCGTGCTTCCATCATCGACCACTTCCGGCACGCCGCCCACGCGTGTCCCCACGCAGGGCTTGCCACACGCCATGGCCTCTGCGAGCACTAGGCCGAAGGCCTCGTACTCGGAGGGGAGCGTCAGGACATCGCAGCAATGGTAGGCGGCTAGAAGCTCCCGCTCCGGCACATGGCCGGTCAGCCTCACCCGTTCCGAAAGGTCGCGCCGGCGGACCTCGGACCGCAACCAGCAGCCCAAGCCCATGTCCTCGCCAACGACCAGGAACCTCGTCTCGGGGCATTCCGCGATGACCGCTGGCGCGGCGTCAAGGAGCGTGTCCAGCCCCTTCTTCGGGGCCAGCCTCCCAACGAAGAGCACGACATTGTCACCGGGGCCGATGCCGAAGCGTTCCCGGAAACCGTCGCCCGCTGGTGGGGAGGCGAAATGTTCCAGGTGAATCCCCGAAGGTATCACATTCACAGGGGCGCCAGAGGGCAAGAGGCCGTAGCGGCGCAGCAGCCGGCTCTCGAACTCCGTGTGCACGATGAGCTCGTCGGCTCCACGGGTGGAATAAGGCCCAAGATGGCGGTCGTAGAGCCCGCGGAGGCCGGCCCTCTTCGCCCCGCCCCAATCAGAGTAGTCCGGATGGAAGTGCATGGTGAGGACGGTCCGGGTGCCTTTCAAGGCGCGCACCAGCGGGGTGATGAGCGTCTGGAAGCAGCCATAGCCGTGGACGTGAACGACGTCCGGTTCCTCGCGGAGCGCCCCCAGCAACATTCCGGGGTAGACCGGGAAGTCGGCCTCGCCTGGAACGGTCAGGGTGAACGAGCGAGCGACCCTGATGCCGTCCATGGCCGGCCGGCCGCGTAGCCGGACCAGCGGCGTATCGCAGTACATGTCCGAGGCGAGTACTACGACCTCATGGCCGCGCCGGGCAAGCTCTCGGCTGAGCCCCTCCACGTGGCGCTCGGCCCCGCCTGGTGCCGGCGGGTATCTGGAACATAGCTGTAGGATTCTCATTGCAGCCCTCCCCCGAGCACCAGTTCACCGATGCGGTCCGTACCATAGATATTAGGGTGGTGGAAGACGTGGCGGCCCTCGAGGACGCTTTCGGTCATCCCGGAGATGTCGTCTCGTCGGGATGATATCAGCCCGCAGCCCTCCTCGCGCACGAACTGGACGTTCCCGCGCTCCTGGGGCATCACGGCCGGCCAGAGGTCGAGTATGAACGGCTTCCTGAGGGCCACGAGCTCCGAGACGGTCAGCGCACCCGGCTTGGTGATGACCACGGAAGAGGTGCGCATGAGGCCGATGAGCGATTCGACGAACCCGACCGCCCAGACGCCCTTCCTCCGGGAGGCTGCCCTCAGAAGGGCGCGATTTTGGCCGCACTGGATGACGATGGAGGCCTCGACCCGCGCCTTCAGAAGCCGGTCGGCTATCGCGAGCGCGTTGCGGCTACCCTCGCGCCCACCAAGCACCGTGACGATGGGGCCATTTAGGCCTTCCAGGCAGGCTGGGGTCTCCCGCCGTTCTAGGATGGCCGGCGAGAGGGGCATGCCCATGACCGCCGACGGATGGCCGTCCAGGCCGCATCCCTGCAACCACCTTCGCGCCTGCGCGGTGGGCAGGGCTGTGAAGTCGACGCCGGGGTTGAACCAGCTGGGCGCCATGCCCGCTCCCAGGTCGACCACCACCGTGTAGACCTTCGGCCATGGAGGTGGAAGGCGGCGCAGGGCTCCGAGCACCGGCCCGATTATCCAGGGGCACACGAGGACCACGGCGTCGGGCCTCTCGCGCCCGAGGAAGCGAAGCGTCCGGCCCCGGGAGAGTGCGTTCGCCGGGGCGAAGCCGTCGAACGGGAAGCGGTGGGCGAACTCCATGTACAGCGAGGCCCAGCGCAGGTCGCCCCGTAGCAGATGGTTGTATACCTCGGCCAGGAGTGCGCCGAGAGGGTTGGCCACCTGCATGATGTCCGTCACGGCCGCCTCGGCGCCCCGCGAGCGCAACCAGGTTGCCAGCGATTCCGAGGCGCTGACGGTGCCGTGGCCGCCATTCATCGTCAGTATCGAGACCTTCAGAGGAACCCCCCCAGGTAGGCCTCGATGAGCGAGGAGAAGGCGCCGAGGTTCCGGCGATCAGAGAGGAGCTCACGCACTTTCGCGCCATCGGCCGAGAGCATGGCGCGCCGGAGGCCGTCGATAAAGCCGTAGGCGGCGTAGAAGCTGCCGTAGTCGCGGAAGGCCTGCTGGGTGCACCCGCCGCAGTCCGCCGGGCCGACATCGAGGTTTGTGATGTCGAACACGTTCCCCAGACGCCGTTCGTCGTTGAAGCACCGGTAGAGGTTTAGGTCCCAGTCCAGGTAGAACTGGCCTCTTCCGCCGGGGCAGTCGTACCGGCCGGGACTGCCGCTCGTGGCAAGGAGGAACTCGCGCAGGTTCTCCTCGGTATTGAAGATGCGCGGCCGGCCCCGCCCCTTCTGGCGCCGAATCTCCGCCACGATGGACTGGGCCTGCGCGGCATCGATGCGCGCTGTCGGGGCAGCGGCGCGGTAGGAGGAGCCCATCTCGCACTGCGGATAGGAGAAGATTGCGCGCTCGAAGCCCAGCCTCCGGCACTCGTCGAGCACGGCGCAAACCTCCTCCGGACCCTTGCCGGGAAGGATGCCGGCATAGCAGTTTATCCCGAACCGGTCCAGGAGCGTCTTGGCCCGCGTCACCGTGCCCGGGACGTCGTAGCGGCGGGAGCGGCCCAGGCTGTTCCCGTCCGGGATATCTACGGACAGCCCCACGATGTTGACGTTGAGCTTCGAGAGGGCGCGCGTCGTCCGCTCGTCGAGCAGGATTCCGTTCGTGGCGATGTACGAAATCATCAGGCCCCGCCGGTCGATGTGCTGGCAGAGCTCCAGGAAGCCGGGGTGGAGGAGCGGCTCGCCGCCGGTGATGGAGATCAGCCGGACGCCCAACATCGCCAGCCGGTCGACGGCGCGCTGGGCCCCGGCGAGGTCGACGTCCCTCTTTTCCTCCTCTTTCAGGCGGGGGAACCCGCAGGTGGTGCACACCGCGTTGCATCGGTTGGTGATGGCGAAAAAGACCATCTTCGGGGACCCAGGGCGCCAGAGCGCTCTGATATTGGCGAGGCGCTTAGAGAGCCGCAGCGACCCACCCCCCGATTCCGGCATACGCCAGCCAGAAGAACTGCTCGAGGTCGGCGACCACGAAGAACACCCAGGCAGGGGCTTCCCGGCGCGAGAGGTGGATGAGGAACGCGGTGTAGACGGCCGCCGGGACGAAGATGACGGCTAGGGTACTGACGAGCCCGGCGGCGACGAGAGCCAATATGGCCGCCGAAGCGCCAGCGTTGAGCGCCTGGAGGAGGCGGCGGCTCTGGCGTTCCCCGAGCACCACCGGCAGCGTCCGTACACCAGCCCTCCGGTCGGAATCGATGTCCTTGAAATCGTATATTGAGGCCATGACGAAGAGCTTGACGAAGAGCGGTGCCCCGAAGAGCAGTGCGCCGGCCCCCAATGGCCGGTCGAGGTAGAACGCGCTGAGCGGCAGTAGGAATGCCCAGCCGGAAGCGATGGCCGCGTCCTTGACGAGGAAGTAACGCTTGAGGTCTGGCCCGCGAAGGCGGAAGAATCTCTCCGAGAGACTCCCCGAATAGAGCACCACGGCGGCCGGGGCGAGCGGCAGGAGGAGTGTCACCCAGCCGGAGAGGGCGGCGAGACCGGCGGCGCCCAGGAACGCCAGCGCCACGGAGGCCGTGAAGGGCCATCGCCAGCGTTCCAGGAATCGCACCCTCTCGGGATGGGAGGCCCGGTCCTCCTCGATGCCTGCAAGCCGGTCCAGACCGTAGACGGAATAGGTCACGAGGAAGACCATGATGAAGTATCCCGCCGACCATGTGTCATAGAGAAGGACCGGGCAGAGCAGGGCGAGCGAGGCCGCGCTGAGCGCGAGCAGCACGCCTGAGTGGTAGAGCGCCTGAGCCCTCACGGTATCCCGCTCCTCTTAATCTCCCAGGCATCACGGAAGGCCCGGAGAAGGGCGCCGTCGATGCGGCCCGGGACGCTCACTAGGGCCGACGGGCGGAGCATGCCGATGGTCTCCAGGCAGTAGTAGAATGGACCGAAGTCGCGGGCGCCCTGGTAGTAGCAGCGGTCGCAGCCGATGCGACCGAGTTCTACGCCGTCGCCAACGCGCCCGAGCTTCTCGGGGAGCGCCGGGCATCTGTAGAGGTCGAGGTCCGTGTCCAGATATAGTATACGCTCCCCGGCGTAGCAGGGGTAACGGCAATGGCCCGTGGCGTAGAACCGTTTGGCGTCAAGCAGACCGCCGGTCGGGTTGAGCACCCGGATACGCCCTGAGGCCTTGGCGGCCAGGATGCCGTCGATGAAAGCGCACATCTCGGAGCTGCCGAATCTCAGAAACGGCGAGTGGCTCCAGCCGCGGTAGGGCGACTTGAGCTCAAAGTCCATCGGATAGTCGAACTTGACCGTGGTGAAGCCGATATCCAGGAGATGCGAGACGAAGGCGGGGATGTCCGTTATCGAGCGGTTGATGAGGGCGATGGCGAAGCACGGTACGTTGGCATTCTGAAGGGCCTCGACGCCGGCGCGAACTTTCTCGTGCAGGCCGGGAACGCCCCGGTTGCGCTCGAAGTCCAGCGCCGTATTGCTTTCGTAGGATATCCACATGGCGTTGAGGCCGGCGCGGCCAAGCTCCCGGGCCTTCCCTTCGTCGAGTAGGAGGCCATTGGTCCCGGAAATGGTTATCAGGCCACTTTGGCGCGCGTATCGCACGATGTCGAGTAGGTCGTCGTTCAAGAGGGGCTCGCCCCCGGTGAGCGAGACCATGCCCGTGCCGATGCCGGCCAAGTAATCGATAGCACGTCGGGCCTCTTCCAAACTGACTATTTTCCGGTCCTTCTGTAAGTGGAATGAGCAGTAGACGCACCTAGCATTGCAATAGTTTGTCACCGTAAAGTTGACGATTCGCCTCCCGCCACCCCTGAAGAACCTGAAGGGGTCGGACGAATCGTTATAACCGGCCGGGGCCATCGCCAGCTCATCATTCTGGAAGAAGATTAAGGTTGCGGGCCCGAGGAACTCCGTCAGTACCGGAGAAGCACCGGGACCCCGCCAAGCTCGCGCATCCCGTAATCCACCGGCTGGAATCCAACCTGCGTGCGCTCGCTGTATTTCAGGAGGAGAGGGGCCACTTCCGAAGCGGGATGATATTGACCCACCCCATATCCTAGATGATGACATCCACCTCGCGCTGTTGGAGGTCCTTCTACTAGAACAACTCCTCCAACTGGGTTGCCGGTTGATAGGACCAATAGGTACACTACGCGCGCGTACAAAGAGATAAATACCATCGGAGACCTCGTAGACGGCGAGATTGAGAATGCCGCGGCCGACCGATGCCCCGAGAACATACCGACTGCATATCAGGCTGGAGGAGACAGGATACAAGTTCCTACGGGATATTGCCGAAGAGTTCGGTATGACGATAACTGCACTGGCCAGGGAGATCGTATATCGTGAGATGTTCAATGCCATCTCAGCCGCTGTAAGGCAAACTGGTGGGGTGGTAAGGGGTCGGACCCGACGACAGGCCCATCTCAATGGCGTACAGAACTTGATGTATGTTGTCGGAAGTAGACGGCATCGGAGAGTGAAGAACGATGCCGGACAAGATAACGGAAATGGCCGCCAAGGGCAAGGCCAAGTATGCCAGCAAGAAGGACTTGATGGTCGAGCGCTATCAGGCCGCATTGGCGCGGGCCGTGGAGGCATTCAAGGCCGTGGGCTTCGGACCGATGATGAACAAGTCATATGAGGTGGGCTGTCCATTGGCAAGGACCGATACACCGCCGAGCGATTGAATGAGGGCCGATGGGAGGCGCGGTGGCTTCAGCGGGTTCGCGAGGGTCTGCCGCCTGCGACGCCCGTTCCACCTGGACCCGGACCCGGAGTGTCAACGTCGGAGTTCAACGTGTCCACCGATGAGAGCCATGCCGAGAAGCCTGTAGCTGTGAACACAGGACGACCTCCGATTTTGGAAGTCGCGATGTCCGTCAGCCCATCATCAGTCGTCGTCTCGAAGAATCCGACCTCCGACAGCGATGAGCCGGTCTCGAAAAGCGAGGCCGGGAAACCAGCAAAGGCTACGGGCTGAAAGTCCGGTTCAAGTCGAGTCGCGGACGGACGGACATTGCGGGCCAAGTCACAGTTACATCGCAATAAAGCATACAGTCTGGGGTTCCTGTGTACCACCACCTATATGTAGCACCACCTTTCAGGCAACACTGGCCGCCCGAATGCAGGATAAACAGGGCGACGGCAAGGACATCAAGGGCTATGGATAGCCCAACGTGGACCCGAACATAAGGGCCAGGCGCCGGTCATAAGCCCCCTTCTGTTTCGGCGACATTCGACTGCGCGCCCCACTCGGCGCTCCCGGGCAGGTCATGGCGCACCCTCGGGCTTGCTCCGGCGGGGAAGGCCGTTTCACCATATCCGCGCGTTCTCAGCTCCGCGGCGACCCGCATCCTCGCTCCCGCGCGGCTGTGTCGTTTCTGCGCGTTAACCGGGGCTCTCGCCCCTCCGGCTTGCGCCGGACCGCCTCGCCCTGCGGAGGGGGGACTTTCCTCAGCGCCCTTTCGGGCACCGTCGGTCGCCCGCCGGCTCCTGGCCGGAGAACATCGGGGAGGGCGCTAATAATGGTTGCGAAGGCGCAGGGCGCAGGGCGCGAGGCGCAAGGCGGGCGGGCGGGATGGCGGGATTTCACCTGCGCTTCTTGGCCGCGGCCTTCTTTTTGGGATCTGCCGCGGGCGATCCGGCCTTTCGCGCGGGCTTCCTCTTCCCCGCCGCGGCCTTCCTTGCCGGCCCCTTCCTCGCCGGCTTCTTGCGGCCGGTCCTCATCTCCGCCGGCGCCAGCGCCGCCTTCCCCGTCGGGGCCGGTATGTCCTTCAAGGTGCTGTCGACCGCCTCCGCCAGGGACCGGCCGAGACCATCCATCGCCTCTCCCATGGCCTTCCCCACGCCCTCCGCCACACCCTCCATGGCGGTGCCCAGCCCCGACATCATATCGTCCATCTGGGCGCAGATGAGCGAAAACATCTTCATTGATACGTCCAGGGCCGTCTGGGGCAGTCCGGGAAGGCGCTCCCTGAACCACTCCCCGTCCGAGATGGCGTCCTTGCCGGCGAGGGCCTCCCGGTGGGTCGAGTAGTATTCCACTATGGGGCTTTCGGCCTTCACGGTCGATATCGCGGCGTACCCCTCGACCGGCAGGGGCGAGGGCCCGGTCTGCTCGCCCGGCATGGTGATGACCATCCCCTGCGCGGTGTTCGAAAGGAAGATGTGGTCCGGCTTCCCGTCCACCACGACCACCGAGTACCCGATGGTCCCGGCCCGGTTGACGAAGTTTCTGGACCGGAAGTCCTTCTCCTCGGCCTTCCCCTCGAACTCGACCCTGAGCCGTCCCTCGCTGGACGAGACCTCCGAAAAGCCCTCCTCCTCGATGCCCATGGCTACCCCTCCGGGCGATCACAGGTTGTATTCCACGTGGTACTCGTTGTGGCCCGCCATCGAGCCCATCTCCTTGATGTCGAAGCCCTCCTGGCGGAACATCTCCAGCTTGTCGGCGGTCCTGGTGTCGGTGCTGAATATCCCGCCGGTGATCTTCATGAAGCCCCGCTTGCGCATGTACCGGACGTACCAGGCCAGCATCCGGTTGCCGGTGTTGTGCTTGGGCGTCCAGTCGTCGATGGCGAAGCCCTGGATCTCGACCGAGTTGTCCGGGAGGATGGCGTAGGTGATCTTTCCCAAAATCTTACCCTCGCGGTTGTACATGCTCACGGCCTCCACCTTGTTGGACGAGGCCAGGTTCTCCTCCTTGACCTCGAAGACCACCCTGGGCCGGCCCGTGAGCCTGGCCGACAGGTTCTCGCCGAAA
>VGTL01000113.1 GCA_016874675.1 Methanobacteriota archaeon
ATATGCAACTTCGAGGGCGGCCTCTACGCCAAGTGCATCAACCTCGACCGGGAGAGCGAGCCGCAGATATGGAACTCGCTCCGGTTCGGCGCGGTGATGGAGAACGTGGTCGTGGACAGCGCCACCCGGAGGCCCGACTTCGAAGACGACTCCGTCACGGAGAACACCCGCGCCGGGTTCCCGGTGGACTACATCCCCGGCGCCGTCATCCCCGGCCTCGGCGCCCATCCGGGTACCGTGATATTCCTCACGGCCGACGCGTTCGGGGTGATGCCCCCGGTCGCCCGGCTCACCCGGGAGGGCGCGATGTACCATTTCCTGTCCGGCTACACGAGCAAGCTCGCCGGGACCGAGCGGGGCATTATAGAGCCCGTGGCGACCTTCTCCGCCTGCTTCGGGGCCCCGTTCATGCCGCGGCCGCCGACCGTGTACGCCCGGCTGCTCGCCGAGCGCCTCGACCGGCACGGCGCGCGCGTGTACCTGGTGAACACCGGGTGGATGGGCGGGCCCTACGGCGTCGGCAGCCGCATCCCGATAGGCATCACCCGGCGCATCGTGTCGGAGGTGCTGAACGGGGGGCTGGAGCGCGCCGATTACCGACGCGACCCACTGTTCAACATCGATGTGCCCCTGGAGTGCTGCGCCGCGCCCGCGGAGCTTCTCACTCCCTGGGGAAACTGGGAGGACAAGGCGGCCTACGACGCCGCGGCGCTCCGCCTCGCCCGGATGTTCGTCGATAACTTCAGGAAGTTCAAGGACGCCCCGGCGGAAGTGGTGGCGGCCGGGCCCAACCCGGGATAGGACCCCCACCAAAAAATATTAGGGAAGCAAGCGCTACACGTCCTGTAGATGTCCGAGGAGATTCCGACTCCGGCCCAGGAATCGGGCCCCGTCCGGGGGGTCCGCGCTAGGTGGGCCAGGCTCCCGAAGACCTGGAAGGGCGCCCTGGTGCTGGCCGTGGTGGGGCTGGTGGTGGCGGCCTCGCTGGGCGTCCCGGGCCTCTTCCCCTCCAAGCCCGGGTACCGCATCATCGGGTTCGACATCGACAGGGCCCACGCCGACCACGTCTGGTTCCAGGAGCTCGGGCCCCGGATGACCGGCACGGACGCCGAGCTACAGGGAGCCGAGTACATAGTCGCCCAGCTCCGGGCCGCCGGTCTCAAGAACACGCATATAGAGGAATACGACCTGGACCTCTTCGCGGTGGAGCGGGCGGAGGTCTCGCTGGTCCAGTACGGGCCCGCCGGGTACTTCCCGAGGCCGATGGGAGCGCCGCAGGCGTTCACCCACACCGTGGACTATGTCGTCCAGGGCTTCTCCGGCTCGCTCGCCTGGTCGGACTTCCGCGACGATCTTTCGGTCCACGACCTGGGCAACGGCACGGACAACGCCTCCTGGGCGGCGGCCGCCGGGAGGTGCGGGGTGATGTGGAACGACCAGTGGACGGCGGGCAACAACCAGCTCTTCCGCAAGGCCAAGGAGAACGACCTCGCGGCGCTCGCAATCCAGAACAGGGTGGGCCCTCCCGAGACCGACTACGCTCCGATATTCAAGGGGACCTATTTCAGCAAGGGGGAGGTCTACCCCGAGATACCCTTCATCGAGATGTCCAAGCGGATGGGAGACGAGGTGCTGGCCGCGGCCGGCAATGGCGCGAAGATCCGGTTCGACTTCGACATCCCCAAGACGACGGTGCAGGTCCGGGTGGCCGTCGGCGAGGTCCCCGGCACCGAGAGGTCGTCCAGGTACGTCCTGATCGGCGCCCACATGGACACCGTCTACAACGGCCCGGGGGCGGTGGACAACACCTCCGGGACGGTCACGGTGCTGGAGACGGCCCGCAACCTCGCCAAGGAACGGCCGAAAAAGACGATACGCTTCGCCTGGTTCGGCGGGGAGGAGGTGGGCCTCCACGGGTCCGAGCTCTACGCGGAGGCCCACGCCGAGGACATCAAGAAGAACCTGGTGTTCATGGAGAACCTGGACATGCCCAACATAGATCCGCCCCGGGGGCTTGGGGGCTGGATAGGGACCAACGACAACGCCAGCCTCGCGCACTACAAGGCCATAGCAAGCCAGGTCCAGAAGGGCGACGCCCGGCTGGCCAAGTACGAGCTGACCTTCAGCTACAGCGCCATGCGCATCGGGTCGGACCAGGCGCCCTTCGCCGAGATGGGCAAGAAGGTCTGCTTCGCGGCGGGCTCGGGGTGCCTGGAGTACCACACCTACCTCGACGACATCTCGCACATCAACACCGAGTCGGAGGCGCTGTTTGGGAAGATAATTGGAACTTACGCGCTGTACCTGGCGGATGCTGGATGAACGGCCGGTACGGGGACGCTGGGTATCATACGGTGCGGCCTACGGCCCCGCAGTGCTCGCAGGTCACGAAGCCGCCCTGCGGCTGGCTCGTTATGACATTGTTGCAGTTGTTGCAGACAATCTCGCAGTGGAGGGCACCGGTCCGGTCCGCCGCATTCGTGTTCGCAGCCGCGGTCGCCGGACGGTTGGAGGGTCGGCCCTTGGAAGGGGAGGTGTTCGCGTTTGGCTGATACTTTTATCCGATGAACACCCCCCGGTCAAAAACCGGAATCCCGTGGCCGGTCACCCTGTTGACCGAGGTGAGCTCCACGGGCTTGACCGATTTCAGGCAATGAAAGCAGAGGAATGACCTGTCCGCCTTGGGTCTAGCACCGATCAGGCGCAACCACTTTCCGCAGTATGGACAACCCCAATCCGGCATTCCGGCAACCTCCCCCGGGCAGGGAACGAAATATCAACATCCTGTGGTTTTTTATAGTTTTGGACGGGACCGCTACCGGCGGTCCTCCCGGGGGTCGGCCGCGCGGACGCGGTTCGGCTGCAAGTGGCGCGGGAGCGATGGAGTGCGATGAACGACCACCGGCCGATTTGGATATGATGATTTAATGATGTTTGTTGTTCCCGGTGGGAATGTTTTCCAATAACGGCGCAAGGCGCAGGGAGTTGACGAGGGGGGTCCCATCCTCGCCCCTTCTGCCTCGTGCCTTCCCTTGCGCCCTGCGCCTTGAGCCCTCGCTTTTTCCCTTTATATATGCACAAATTATTTAACATCCCAACCCCGTGCATTTGACCATATGTTCGAAAAAGGCGCTGCCACGCCAAGGTATCTGCTCGCCCTCGGGTTGATTCTCCTCCTGGCCCTGCCCGCGGCGCCTGCCGGCGCCCGGGACGCCGACATCGGCGGCGCCGGCCCGAGGACGGTCACCGACGACTCGAGCGACCTCATCGTCCCTGCGGGAGAGACCCACGAGCTCTTCGGGTGTCACACCTATTCGAGCTCGGTCCGGATAAACGGCACGCTGAAGGTCAGGCCCTACGACGGCTCCAACGCGGCCACCGGGAGCCTGTGGCTCCAGGCAAAGCGGATAACCGTCGGCTCCGGCGGGTCGATCGTGGCCGACGGCCGGGGATACGGCGGGGGCGGCGGGGCCTCTGAGAGGGCCGGCGCCGGCGGCAGCGGGGGGAGCGGCGGAACCGGCGGCGCGGGGGACTTCAGCAAGAAGGACGGCGGGGGCGGCGGGGGAAGCAACGGCGGCCCCGGGGGGGCGGCCGGGACGCAGGGAACGGCCGGGGCGGACGGCACAGCGGCCGGGGGCGGAAAGGGCGGGGATTCCCAGTCATATACGGGAGGCAACGGCGGCAGCGGGTTCGGCGGAGGCGGCGGCGGAGGGGCGGGGTTCTTCGACCCGGCCGGCGTTGCCGCGGGAGGAGACGGCGGCGGTGGAGGCGGGGGAGGCAGCGGGGGCACGACAGGCAACGGGCACGCCACCGGGGGCGACGGGGCCGGGCCCGCCAAGGGGAAGGGCGGCCAGGCCCAGGGGCAGAACGCCGCCGACGGGAACAACGGTGGCTACAAGGTGGCCGGCTCCAACGGGGACTCGAGCACCGACACGAGCATAGTCATGGGCAGCGGCGGGGGCGGGGGCACATCCAACATCGGCATGGCGATCAAGTCCGGATGGGGCGGAGGTGGAGGCGGGGGGGCCGGAGGGGGCTCGGTGGCGCTCGTCTCCGGGGGTGACATCACGATAGCCGGCTCGGTGACCACCACCGGCGGCGGAGGGGGCTCAGGCGGCGCGGACGTCAGCGGGTCCGGCGGCACGGGCGGGGGGGGCGCCGGCGGCGGCGTGCTGCTCTGGGGGCAGAAGGTGACGGTTCCGGGCTCCATCGACGCCCGGGGCCGGACAAAGGACACCCTCAGCACGACGAACGGCGGGACCGTCAAGATATTCTACGAGCTCGGCCAGTCGGTCACCGGGACGATCCAGGCCGGAAGGAGATACCAGAACGGCCCGCCGGGTGTGCCGGAGCTTCTGGAGCCCCAGAACAACTCGGTGGCCCCGTTGAGGCCCCAGTTCAAGTGGAAGGCCGCCGCGGACCCGGACGGCAACCCCGTGGTCTACCGGCTCCAGGTCTCCAAGGCTCCGGATTTCGGAGCGCTGGAGGTGGAGCACTTCGGCATATCTTCCGCCCAGTACGACGCCGACAGTGACCTCAAGGGCGGGCCGTTCTACTGGAGGGTGCGCGCCAGCGACGGCTGGGTCAACGGGTCGTGGTCCGAGACCTGGAAGTTCCTCTCCGATCTGACGGCCCCAACTTCCACCGTGAACCCGCTCCTGGAGTACTCCTTGTCCGTCAACTTCACGGTCTCCTGGAACGGTACCGACGACGCCTCGGGCATAGGCGGGTACGACATCTACGTCGCCGAGCAGGGGGGCGCGTTCGGAAAGTGGCTGTCCGACACCCCGAATGCCTCGGCCTCCTATCCGGGCAGGGACGGCCGCTCCTACTCGTTCTACTCGATAGCCATAGACAGGGGCGGCAACTACGAGGCGGGAAAGTCGGTCGCCGAGGCGAACACCACGGTGGACGCCACCCCGCCGGCGTCGAAGGTCGCCGCGATGGCGGCCTTCCAGCGCCAGCCGGAGTTCAGGGTGAGCTGGTCGGGCTCGGACGCCACCTCGGGGATCAAGGGCTTCGACGTCTATTCCTCCGTGGACGACGGCGGCTTCGAGAAATGGCAATCCGGCACCGCCGCCACCTTCGCGGAGTTCTCGGGGGAGGACGGACACGCCTACGCGTTCTACTGCATCGCCACCGACAAAGCGGGGAACGTGCAGCCGGGGCCGGCCGGAGACGACATAGTGAGGGTGAAGGTCGACCTCACGGCGCCGCGGGTTGAGGCGAGCGTGGGGGACCCGAACTTCGGGAGCGGGCCGGTGATGATCACCCCCCAGACGCCGATAACGCTGAAATCCGAGGACGGCTTCTCGGGGATGAACGGGACCTTCTATGCCATCGACGGGGAGCCGGACGTGAAGTACGTCACCCAGTTCAGGGTGAGCTCGCCGGGCCACCACAACCTGACCTTCTGGGGCGTGGACAAGGCCGGGAACAGGGGCGAGAACGGGACGCTGTGGTTCTTCGTGGATAGCGAGGCACCGGTGACCACGGCCGCCTACGACGGGCCGATGGCGAGGGCGGGGGGGAAGGTGTTCGTTTCGCCCCAGACCTCCATCTCGCTTCCGGCGTCGGATGGGGGCTGCGGGGTGGAGAGGACCGAGTACAACCTGGACAGCTCGGGGTACAAGGCCTACGCCGGGCCGCTGAAGCTGGCCTCGGCCGGACAGCACACCATCATCTTCAGGAGCATCGACAGGCTGGGCAATTTCGAACCGGAGAACGTGCTCCAGCTGACCGTGGATGCGAAGGCCCCAACGACCAACGGGACGGCCTCGGCGACGCTGTCCAACGCGGACATCACCGTCTCCCTGAGCGCCGGCGACGCCGACAGCGGCGTGCGCGCCACATATCACAGGGTCATGAAGGAGAATGCGACGCCGGGGGACTATCAGGCCGGGACCGAGGTGGTGATAGTCGCCGTGGAGGGCGGGACTGCGGACGGAAACTACACGGTCCAGTACTACAGCGAGGACATGGTGGGGAACAGGGAGGCGGTCAGGGAGCTCAAAGTGAGGATGGACACGGTGATCTATCTGTCATTGGCCACGGAGGGAAAACAGACGGTCGGGAAGGGCCGGTACCTGGTGGAGGGGAGGGCGGAGCCCGGCTCCGTTGTGACGATCAACGGCATCCCGGTGAAGGTCTCTTCGAACGGGAGCTTCAGCGGCGAATTGTCGCTGAGGGCCGGCGGCAACACGATAACGGTCGAGGCGACGGACGACGCCGGGAACGCTGCGACCAAGACGGTGGAGGTTACCTACAAACCGCCCCAGGCGGAGACCGGGTCGCTGCTGCCCGTCGTGGCCGTGGCGGTGGTGGTGGCGGCCGGTGCCGGCACGGGCGCGCTCCTGTGGATGAGGAGGAGGAAGAAGTAGGGAGCGGGCGGGCGGGAATCGGCCTCCGGGCCCGAAAGGTCGCAGCCCGCCGGGGCTCGATGATTCGAGGAGCTGCGCGGTCTTGATTAGGAAGAAATTGTGGGGGGGTGGGGGTTTATCGAGAGTTGGGGCTCGCATACGCTCCCCCAACTTTCGGATTCGTGCGACGCCCCTCTCTGCCGCATCGGGGCGTCGCACTCTCAAATCCCCACCTCAACGATGCAAGGGCGGTCGACCGCAGGTCGACCACACGCGCCGAGGGCGCATGGCGCCCGAGGCGGCGGGCGGCGAAGCCATTCGCCGCCCGCCCGCCTAGCATCTTTGTCGAACTTTCTGGCACAAACCGCACAGAAAGAAAGTTCGGATTGGACCGGTGGGGATGCGAACCTCAGGCGGGAAATCGCATTCTATCAACGCCCCTGTTCGTTTTGCTGGCGAATGGGCGATGATTGGCCTGACCTGCGTTCCCCTTTTGCCCGCCTCCGATAGGGGGCTTCCCTTTATCCGGGTTCTTTCGTTGGTGTAATTCCAATGGCGTCCAGTACCGTCCTCAGGCTCCGAACCAGGATGCCGGTGGCAGCGGAAACCCGGGCGACATCCTCTTCGGATGCCCGAGCTTTCGCCAACTTGAGCCTGTCGCAAATGGAGATGGCCTCGTGGATGAGAGCCGCCATGTCCTCGCCGGAATGGAGGCAGAGGGCGGCTATGTCGCAAAGGTCCTTGATCCTCTTGTGGTCCATCGTCCGGTTCCCGACCGAATTGAGCTTCATGGCAAGCAGCAACGCCGGCTTCGGAGCTTTCACGTCGGACCCCTGAATGCGGATGTTTTGCATGCTGCCGGGGTCATGGAAGACCCTGTCCAGGATGGGTTCATCCGGCGGCGTGAAACCGAGCAGCTCGATGACCCTTGCATCGACCCGAGGGAGCATGGCGTCGATGTACATCGGAACCAGCCCGAATGACGGGATATGCTTCGCCTCCTCGCTTGTCAATTCTCTCCCGGTTTCATAATCAAGATACCGCAGATATCTGAAGCAGACGCGCTCGAAACCGAGGTCGTGCAGTATGTAATATCCAGCTTTACGGAAGGATTCGACATTGGGCAGGCCGATGTCGATATCGCGAGAACCGGGATAGGGCCTTCCGAACTCTGCCTCGTAACTTCTTCCGCACAAGTGCAGGACCGCCCAGCCCCCGATCAGGCAGTAATCGGTCTTGAGCCCTTTCACCACGCGGTGAAGGTACCTCGATGATGCATCCGTTTCAACGTTCCCATACACGTCTTCTCACCATCTCCTCGGCGCCTTGGACAGAAGCGCCGCCTTCCCGAACAAGGTCTATCATGAGCTGGCCCAGGCCTACAATGCGGATTCCCCTCAGCGTCCTCGCCTCCTTCACTATCTCGCCGTCGACAGGCAGGATGAGCCGCATGTTCCCGCCGCCGACCAGACCCTCTTTCACTATCCTGTTCCAAAGTTTCCTCAGCGCTCCTTGGGTGACATAGGCGTCGCAGCGCGTCCTGAAGAGATGGTGGGTGAGCTCGTTCTCCGCATAGGTCGTCGTCACGGCATACCCTTCGCCGGCGGTCCTGAGCAGCTTCAGCGGGTCCCGGTGGAGGCAGTTGACGGATTTCAGGGGCGCGGGGTAGGCGTCGGCCCCGTACCGCGCGAGCGCCATCATGTCCTTTACTTTTGTGCCCTGTACTGTTCCGGATCGCTCCAGCTTGCCCAGAAGCTCGATCACCCAAGGGCGGGAGCATCCTGCGGCCTTTGCGAGACCGTACTTTGTCCATCCGCCGTCAGGCTTCTCAAGGAGACGTTTCACGATTCGGATGTTTTTGACATTCTTCCGGTCCATATGTAGGTAAAAGGACCTACTTAAATATAAAACCTACCTGTAGGCAAATAGGAATGTATATATACCAAACCTACCTATCTCTGACAATGGGGCGCTTTTCTCATCAGATTCGTATCCAATGCCACTTTTAT
>VGTL01000114.1 GCA_016874675.1 Methanobacteriota archaeon
CCGGCAGGCCAGAACCTGAGGGTCGTCATATCATGCGTGACATTCGAGACGGTCATGATCGTCAAGCCCATCCAGTATTATAGGGCCGACAGGGCATATCTGCTGCACAGGGCCACAAAGGCGCCATACAGCGATTTTCTGAATGAAGTGGAGGCGCAGCTCAAACCGATCGTCTCCGAATGCGTGGTAAAGGAGTTCAACATCAACAATTTCAGGACCGTTATGAAGGAGGTAATTGGAATCATCAAGAAGGAAAAGGAGCTCGGAAACCATGTCTACGTGAATATTGGGGCAGGGCCCAATGTGTTCAGCGCCGCGGCGCTGATAGCGTGCATGATGGAAGGCGCGGTGGCGTTCAACGTCGGGACGAAGGAATACACCGTCAACGACCCCAAGGTCTTTTATGTCGAGGGAAAGCCCGTTGGAATGGCGAAGGATACTTATGATCCATATCCCTTGCCGGAATTCGAAATCAAGGCCCCGAAAATCGAGTTGGTAGGAGGGCTCAGGGCCTGGCAGAAGCTCTCTGAACAGAAAGGCATAATGAGCACGCCGAACATCATCAGGAAGCTGGAAAGAGAAGGACTGATGAATAAGATTTTCGACCATGGAGAACATGTTTCCCAGGCTGCGGTGATGAAGTTTCGAAGGAATTTCCTGGACCCGTGGGTCAAGAACGAATGGATTCAGAAGGATGGACGGAAATTGAATTTGACCGAGAAAGGAAAGAGTATTTTGGAAATATTCAATTAAGAATAATTTTAGAAATTAAAAACACAAATAAGGCAAAATTATCGCTGGGCAGCCCTCGCCATCGCCTCCCTTATTATATCCTCCGTTCTACCGATCTCTCCCATGTACATAAAGCCAAAAAGGATGCACGGTATATTCTCCATCCTGCAAGCAGTGGATATCAAATTGTGGTATTCGCTTCTGGATCCCCCTTTGAAAAAAATGACCGCATCGTATCGCCTAACATACTCCCTGACCTGTTGAAGGAGCGCCCTCGCCCTTTCCTGATCCATTATTTGGTCGTAACTTTCGATAACCGTCTCAGAGTCCACGAGACCGTACTTAGCGCTCAGGATGGCCATATCACAATCTCCGCGTCGGTTGTATATCGCCTTGATTCTCGCAGATTGATACAATTCAACAGCCCGATGTGCCCCCGGGTGTTTATTCGCGCCGCATGCGGTCGCCAGGAGGATTCTCCCGGCCGGTGTTCCATTGGATAGGGCCCCTCGCGGTGCTATCTCTAACAGGCATTGGACATCGTTCGCCAGCAGTATCTTATTGCTGCCGACGTGCTGGGAGTTCCAGATGCCAGCCTCCCGGACCTTCTTGCTGTATGCAAACCGTCCCAGCCAGTTGTCCGAGGGTTGGAGGTCCTTTGTGCAGAGCGTGGCAATGAATTTCTCTTCAAGGTCCAACCTTCGGTCCTTGCCCTCCACCGGGATGCAGCGGAAATAGAAATTCTCGCGTATGAAGTTCGATACCCGTGATTCCACATTTTCATCAGTCGGGCCGTCCTGCGTGTGCCAGAGCTTGACATCGAAGTCAAGCTTGTCCCTCTGGATGAGTGCAGTCCCCACATGCTTTCTGAAGACGCTCGCGTTCTTGTTATTACCGTAATGGTTTAGGATGCGGTCTTTGAACCGATTCTCTTCACGGTGAGTACCGACCCTCACGATGCGGTCATGCGGGACCCCGTCGAAACAGCATGTTTCGCCCTTCTCGTAGAAGAAATAAATGCCATTATCGGGCAGGTTATGCGAGTATCCGCTGTGTTTTGGCAATTCCTCCAAAGCACGGTGGATGTCCCTCCAATCAAGCCTTGGACTTGATGTTGGAGGTGGCTTTACCACTCGCGAGGGTTGTCCAATGAACGGTCCTGGTGCCTGGTTGGGAACTGCCGAGGGCTTGCCTTCGTTCCGCGGAAGCCTATAACGTATTGTCAGCGATGCCCCTCTCCCCTTCGGCGGGGCTGAAAGTATTTCATCCCCGATACGTCTTGTATCGTACATTACCTGACAACAGACTACCATCCTATGGTTAGGCCCCGGATATCCACCTACGCGTCTATGCAGATCTCCCGAATTGATATCGATGTGATCGCGGCCTTCTTCCAGGGCCTTCTTGAGTATGTTTGCCATCATCCGTTTGAACTCTTCAGCCGACGGCACTCGCATCACCTCTGTTCTTCAATACCTTATGACATCGCTCGCAATAAAAATCATCGCCTCTATGTATCACGCAATCTCCTTGGCGACAGATTGGGCATAATGGCCTGTCCTCGCCGTCCAATAGAACCTCGGCTATAAGGGCCATTTCCACCTCGGGAGGATATCCAGATCCGAATAGGTCAAACATATTATCCCTTCTCACCCGGTAATCCCAACTGATGCCAGCGGATTTTTAACGCGAGTGAATCTTACGAGACGTCCCTTCATCCCTTTTGTAAAAGCGTATTCCGTCATAATTGTCAACATGCCATGTTCCAGCTTGCAAATATACACTCTTAGCTGATTATATACGATGTAGTAAATGTGTTCCGTTTCATCATACCAGCAAACTCCGGAAGGTACCTCCCTGTGAATGCGGTCAATAATCGCAGCTTCCTTACCTGAGAGGCTTGTCGCTACTTCCCGCCCGTGCCGTCGAATGAAACGCTCCAGGCAATGGTCGCTTACTATAATCGAATGATGTTCGTTGTACATGGTATCGATTTATTATAAACGGTCTTTGTGACGATAAGCTTAATTACTTAACATGCTTACCATACTTATCATGGCGAAACATCTGGGCGATGAAATTGTCCACATCGTCCCTCTCGGTTGGGAGGTGGATAGAGCGGTCGTTCCATTCGAAACCGGAGTGTTTCGTCCCCATCGAGTTTACCTGCTCGCAATAGACAAGAGCGGCGACCATGATGAACATATGAAGAATGTGCAACGTCGATTCACCAAGAAAGTAACTGAACGTTTGGAGTCGCGGGGAATCAATGTCCTCACACGGGATGTAGATACATTCAAACTGAACGAAATCATCCGTGAAGTCAGCCATATAATTTTGGAAGAGCAGAACAGGGGAAACCAGGTATACGTGAACATGTCCGCTGCCAGCAAGCTCACCTCTGTCGGATCCACCATTGCCGGAATGGTCCACGGGGCAAAGGTCTACTTTGTGAAAGCCACCGGTTACTCGAAGACCGAAGAGGATGTTGACGAGCACGGGATCAGCATCTGTGCCGAACCGCCCATCGAGTTTCTTGAGAATTTCAAATTCGAGCTCCCGAATCCCGTCGGTATTAGGATCCTCGTCAAGCTCCTCGAAAAGGGCATGACCACCAGGGACATCCAGGATTTCCTTCATAATGAGGGTGTTGACGGTTTTACCAAAAAGTACGAGAGTCTCGAAAGACCCGAGAGAACCGCCCGAATCATGAAAGTCAAACATGGATATTTTGACAAACTGAAACGAGCCGAATATATCGACATCAAACGACGTGGCAAGGACAATTTCATAACGATTACGGAATCGGGGAGATACATCGCATACGCGAGTGGATTGGTTTCAAGCCATAAACCTCAAATCCAGCAAAAGTAGGTCAGTCCGACCGCTTACCATGCCCTTTCTTCAATATTCTCTCCGCAATACCCATCTTCGACCATTTCGCCGTCTTGTGGGTACCAAAATCCCAAAAAGGAAAACCGGCCCCTTTCAGAGCCGGCATATTTGGGACATGGCGAGGAGGCCAAAAACCAGCAAATTAGAGCATTTTCCACTATCGGTATCTATATCAAATCCCAGTGCTCCCACATCTTTGTGAAGAGCAAGCGAGGGAAGCCCGGAGGTTTACCCCGCACGCTATCGCTCCTTTACCGCGACCCGCCGTCGGGAAGCAGGACGCTCCTGACGGCCTTCTCCACGGCATCGAAGTCCGGCGCCCCCGGCGCCATCGGCAGAAGCTCCCTTTTCCAGTTGTACCGGCACCGCCGCAGCGCGCTGCCCACGGCCGCCGGGGTCCTTTCGAGCTTGTACATCCCGAGCTTGCGATCGATCAATCCCGCGTCCGCCCTGATGCCCCGGCCGGCCAGGAACCAGAGGTCGTAGGCGTCCCTGGCGCGCGATCGGACCAGGAGGGCGCGCGCTTTTTCGGCGGCCATCTCCTCCGGCGCCATGACCCTCAGGCCGAAGGACGGAAGGTCGGGATATAGCGGGTAGATGACCCGGAAGACGGGCTCCAAGGCGACCTCCGATTCGGGGTTGATGTCCATCCGGACCCGCGCCATGCTCTGCGGCGTCCCCCTGTAAAGGAATCCCTTGATGGCGAAGGTCAGCAGCCTGCTTCGGGCCGCCCGGGCCTCGACGTACTCCGCCCCGTAACCGAAATCCTCAAGATAGCGGAGTATCCTGTCGGACTCCCGCTTTCCCGCCATTCCCGAGAAATCCACATCCTCCGAGAAACGACCCAGCCCGAAGAACTTGCAGAGCGCCGTTCCACCCTTGAAGACGAGGCCGGGCGCCTCCCGGGACACCCCCAGCAGTATTATCTCCTGGAAATAGTCCTTCTCGGCGAAGCCGAGGTTCGAAAGCCCCTTCATCCGGGCCACGCGCCGGAGCGCCGCGATGTCAATCACCCTTCACCCTCCATCCGTTGCCGGCCCTGGCGCCCGGGAGCCCCACGTAGTTCCGGTCCCTGAGGGCCCTCCGGCGCAGCCGCGGCATCTCAAGGCCGGTCTCCTGCGCCAGGTAGCCCGCCTTCTTCATCGTGGCGACATCCGTCCTCAGGGCATACCTTTCGAGCTTCCCGGCGTCGCATTGGCGAATCGCCGCGACGATGTCCTCCGCCGGGACACGGCCGGTCCGGACCGCGTCCAGCACGGCCTTTTCGAGGTCGGCCATGAATATGCGGAAATCGCCGTACTTGACGGCCGAAAATCCCCACAGCTCGCCCGTCCGGATGAACTCGACGTTTAGGAGCGAGCCGCCTCTTCTGCCCATCACCTCGATGACGGCCGGAAGCTGGGTCGTGGCACCGTGGTGGTTGAAGGCCCGCCAGAGCGAGATGTATGATGGATATCGTATGTGCGTGGCCCAGACCATGGGGTCCTCGTGGACCGTGTAATAGCCCCGCCCCAGCCGGATGACCGAGCCCCGCCGGGCGAGCCGGTGGAGGTAGACCTTCGCGTAGCCGGCCCCGACGAGCGCGCCGACCTGCCTGGCCGTGAACGCGGGCAGGCCCGAGACGGTGCCCAGGAACGCCTTCTCGTTCACTTCCTGTCAAAAGTGCATATGGTTATCATAATAGATAACCTTTTGCATTAATTATAAGACGCGAGCGGGGAGCGGACGAGCTTGCCCGTCCGGATTTCGCCGCATCGGACGCAAAGGAGGCGAAAAGGGCCGCGGAAACCGGGACCGACAATTCTTGCGGGCTGCGGCATCCTTTGACCGCCAGATTGATAATCCTCCCATCCCAGTCGTGGCCGCCGTCTGCCGGAGAAACTCCGAAGGAGGCGGGGGGACCGCACACATGACACGCAGGACGGTTCCGGAGCGCGCACCGGCCCCGGATATCGCAGGCCTCGAGCGGAAGGTGGATGCCCCCGCGGGGGATGACATGGCGTTTCGGTCATTTCTCAAGGGCCGCGAGGACGATGAGGTGGATGGGGCCGTCAGGAGAATCCTATCGCAGGTCCGCTCAAAGACAGATTGCCGCCGCTGCCGCAACTGCTGCATCGAGTTGCAGGCGACCTCCAGGCAGGGGGACATCGAACGCATTTCGCATGCCGTCGGCCCGAGCCCGGAGGATTTCACGGGGAAATACCTCGCCCCCGACGACGAGGAGCCCGGACTGTTCGCCATGCGCGACAAGCCGTGCCCCTTCCTGCGCGAGGACGGCTGCGCCCACTACGAGGCCCGCCCGGACGAGTGCAGGAGCTTCCCCCATCTCGACAAGGAAGGCTTCGCTTGGAGGACTTTGACCGTGATCGCCAATCAAAAGATCTGCCCCATCGCATTCGAGGTCTACCAGCGACTCAAGCGGGAGCTTTGGCACCGGGGCGCGTCCGGGGCCGTCCCCTTCCGGCGGCGCGCCGAAAAGGCCATCTATCCCCGGCCGAATCACCGCGCATGACCACCAGGACATTCAGGAGGCGGCGGCGGCTGGGGCGGAAGCCGGGGCAAGGGCGAATGCGGGCGCGACGGCCGGGACCGCCGGCGGAGCGGGGCGGACCCGGAGGTGTCCTCCAGTTCAAGATAGTCCTCGAGGAGGTCTCGCCCCCGGTGTGGCGCAGGATACTGCTTCCGGCCGGCTGCACCTTCTGGGACCTCCACGTCGCCATCCAGGACGCGATGGGATGGTCGGACTACCACCTCCACGAGTACACCGTCCGGCACCCCGTGAAGGGCGTCGGGCGGATAGGAATTCCGTCGCCGGACGGGGATGATTTCGGCGAGCCCCCCCTTCCGGGGTGGAAGGAGAAGGTCACGGGCTGGCTGGCGCCGAAACGCAACACTGCCAGCTACGAGTACGATTTCGGGGACGGCTGGGTCCACAAGGTCACGCTCGAGAAGGTCCTCCCGCGCGAGAGGGGCGCCAGATACCCCCGGTGCATCGGCGGGGCGAGGGCCTGCCCGCCGGAGGACTGCGGGGGCCCGCCCGGCTACATGGACATATGCAGGGGCAAAAGCGAGTACCAGGAGGCATACTCCGATTTCGACCCGGCCGCATTCGACCCACGCAAGGTACGGTTCAGCGACCCGGCACGAAGGCTCAGGCTCGCGCAATCGGACGAGGAGGAATGAGGGACCGCAAGGCAGGATCATGGGCCGTTCACCCGGTAGCCACGCGCAAGGAGCCCATTGAGCTGGCGAAGGCAGCCGGTCTTGTGTGATTGATCTCCCGGGAGCCCTACTTCGAGGCGCGGTCCTTGGCCCGGGGGCCTGACACCGCCCATTTCCAGAACGGCACGATGGTCGCCGTTCTGCCCCCTCCCAGCCGCTCGCGTCCTTCCTCATCGCGGGTTATGACAAAGCCTTCCCTCAGGCCGAACGCCTCCATGGCCCTGGACAGCCCTTCGAGCTCCCGCTTCCTTGTGGCCGCGTCATCGAGGCTCCAGCCGACCTGCAGGAGCTGCCGCACGTCCTGCCCGATTTTCACGACGAAGTCGAGTTCGCGGTTGCCTCCCTTCCAGTAAAAGACCTCCATGCGGGGTTCCCTGAACCTGCGATGCTCAAGCTCGAGCAGCACGAGGTTCTCGAGTATCCTGCCACGGTCCTCCGAGGTGTAGAACCCGATGGCCGTTCTGAGGCCGACATCCGCGCAATATACCTTGACGGGATTGGCCTGCTGGGTCCGGAGCGAAGGGGAGAAGAGCTTGACGGGGAAGACCAACCGGACGTCCTCGAAGTGCGAAAGGAAGTTCTGCACCGTCTTCTTGGAGATGCCGTGCCGTTCCCTGACCGATCTTTGGTACCCCGAGATGCTGAACTGGCAAGACAGGTTCGATATGAGGTGGATCGCCATCTCCTTCAGGAGCACCGTGTTGCGGATATGATACCGTTCGATGAGGTCCCTGATCATCATCGTGTTGAAATATTCCCTAAGAATCCGGACCTTGGTATCCCTGTCCCCGGCGAGCACGACCTCCGGGTATCCTCCGAACTCCATGAACTCGTCAAGCCGACCAGCGACCGCGTGCCTCCTGGTCGAATACGGGGTCCTTTCGTCCACGGTGAGGCCCTTGGCATGGAGGAACTCCAAAAACGAGAACGGCAGCACGTCGTACGATATCGTCCGGCCCCTCAGGCTCGTGGCGATGTCCGTGCTTAGCACCTTCGAGCTGGACCCGGTGATGAACACGCGGCAGCCCGGCCTTTCGCCGAGGGCCCGGACGGCCCTCTCCCAGCCCCG
>VGTL01000115.1 GCA_016874675.1 Methanobacteriota archaeon
TGATCATCGTCGCGGCCACCGTATCGGTCGGGCTGGGAGCGCTCTCGGCCTACTCGAGGAGCACGGTCGAGGGCGCCCTGCGCCAGCAGGCCGAGAGCGTCGCCGCGGCCGCCGCCAGGGTGGACTCGATCGGGCTGGGAAGCTCCCTGCAGATCACCGTGAAGCTGGAGAACGCCCCCATGGAGAAGCTCCAGTACTTCAAGATGGGGCATCCGTTCACCGAACCCCTGCACCCGTACTCGGGGATGGTCCGCTTCAAGGCCCAGAGCTCCGAGGAGGGGCATGTCTACGTCAGGGACGCAGCCGGAAAGCCCCTGCCGATGCGGTCGGAAAGCGGGGGGACGCTGGAGCTGGGCGAGGGCACCCACCGGCTCCAGCTCAGCCGCCTTTTCGACGATGAGCTCCGAATCGCATTCATCCTGGTCGAGGTGCGCAACTGACCGGTGGCCGCGATGATCGAGTTCGTGTCGTCCAAGGTGGTCGGGGCCGTCGTGGCGATGGTCCTTTTGGCCTCCATTTTGGGCTTCTTCTCCATCCAGCGCTCGGCGGCGGAGGAGCGGCAGTTCCTCGGAATGTGCGAGACGCTCTCCCGGGCGGTCGATGCGGTCTCCTCCCTGGGGGCGGAGACCTCGGTGAACGTGACATTCGGCGAGGAGGGGCCGATGCCGAGGCTTCCCTTCTCGTTCCGCAACCAGGGCTACGACATCGAGATACGGCCGTGGCAGGTGATATTCCGCCAGGGGGCGCTGACGGCGGTCTCGCCGCTCACTAGGGCCGTCCATCCCTGGGACCCGAAGCTGCTGGGCAACGGCACCGGGTTTTACGTTTCGGAGGAGGAGCTGGAACGGCTGGACCGGAACAACACGGCGCTGAGGGTCCCTTCCGGAAAGGATTTTGTCATAGAATGCCGGCTCCTGCGCCTCATCGACGCGCCCGGGTTCGAGACATTCGTGCACTTCTGAGCGCCCCCTGGGCAGCGGGACCGGCCCCTCACCGCAACCCATTTATCCGCCCAGGGCATTGAACTCTCATGCGCTTCCACCTCGAGGGGAGGCTGGTCCTGAGCGGGGACATATCGAAGGCCGCCTCCGACATCCCGGCGTTCATCGAGGAGGCCAACGCCACGGTCCTCGTCAAGGGCGCGCCCGCCGGGAAGGGGGCCCGTGTCGGCCTCTTCAACGTGAAGGGCGACACGCTCGAGGTCACCATCGACTCGGACGAGTTCGTCCGCTCCCACGACGCGCTCGTGCGATTGGCCAAGCTATTCGGCCAGCGATTCGGCCGCAAGCTGGCCGTGGGTGTGCGCCGGGTCGAGGCGGACAACTATCTCATCGAGATGGAGCTCGAGCGGGAGCCACTCCAGCTCGCGCGCATACCGTTCGTGGAGACGCTCCGGTTCGACGGCAAGAGATGCACCGTGACGTTCGGGAAGCTCGACGAGAAGTTCCTCTCCGAGAAGTACGTCGACCGCATCCTGACGCTCATCAAGGACAAGGTCAACGCCCAGCACTACGCCGGGAAATCGGAGCACTGGGAGCAGGTCTTCAGGAGCCCGGAGCGACCGGCGCTCACCGACCAGGACCCGACGGCCCTGCTGGAGAAGGAGGGCTGGATAAGGAGGGGGGCAAGCCGCGGCCAGTGGATCTTCGGCCCGGAGATGACGCGCCTTTTCAGGACGTTCGAGCGGATCGTCGAGCGGGAGCTCCTCGAGCCCCTGGGCTTCCAGGAGATGATATTCCCCAAGCTCGAGCCCTTCTCGGTGTGGGAGCGCTCGGGCCACGCCAAGGGCATCTACCCCGAGGTCTACTACGTCTGCCCGCCCAAAAGCCGCGACCCGGCCTTCTGGGAGGAGGTCATCGACCACTACCGCATCACCAACGAGGTCCCGCTCGAGAAGATACGCGACCGGCTGGACCTTCCGGTGGGCGGCATGACCTACGCCCAGTGCCCGGCGCTGTGGACCTTCTTCCAGGGCCGGACCATAGCCAACGACCGGATGCCCATCAGGGTGTTCGACCGCTCGGGCACCTCCCACCGCTACGAGAGCGGCGGGCTTCACGGCATCGAGCGCGTGGACGAGTTCCATAGGATGGAGCTCGTCTGGCTCGGGACGCGCCAGCAGACGGTGGAGACGGCGACGGCGCTGGCGGAGGGCTACCGGCGGATATTCGAAGCATTTCTGGAGCTGGACTGGCGCATGGCGCGCGTCACCCCCTGGTTCATGGCCCAGGAGCGCCTCGTGGGCGACGCCGACCAGTCCGAGATAGGCACCACGGACTACGAGGGGCGCCTGCCCTACCGGAAGGGCACCGCCGAGGAGTGGCTCGAGTTCCAAAACGTGAGCGTCAACGGCACCAAGTACCCCAGGGGGTTCACGGTGAAGCTCCAGAGCGGGGAGCCGCTCTGGAGCGGCTGCTCGGGGATAGGCCTGGAGAGGTGGGCGGCGGTGTTCGTGGCGCAGAAGGGGATGGACAGCGCCGCCTGGCCCGCCGGGGTGCGCGGGCCCTACGGCGGGACGCCGCGGGGGATAAGGTTCCTCTGATTCGGGGCTTTCGGGCCGGGGCCTCAGAGGTCGTAGCTCTCGAGCGCCTGGGACCGGTCGAAGAAGACCAGCCGGCGGTTCCCCAGGGGCTCCCACTTCCCCTCCACGCCGGGCAGCTCGTCGGAGCAGCCGACGATAGCGCGGGGCAGGCAGCATATCGCGGCGCGGTTCCAGCCGGCGTCCTCCTGCGCCCACCGGGCCATGTACACGCCCGAGCCCTCGGACATCGCCAGCGTCATGTGGGTGAAATCGTACCCCTCGGCCGTCCTCCGGAGCACGGCCCCGACCGCGCTGGCCACCGCCTTCCGGTCGGAGGGGGCGCCCCGAAGCTCCGAGAGCAGTTCCCGGAAGAGCCTCTCGGAGCACATCTCCCGGACCGGGTCGGCCGCGAAGGGCTCGCCGGTCCGGCGGTGTTTGCCGACCTCCCCGTCGAAAGCGAAGAACCAGCGCCGGCCCGACCCGTCGGGCCCGGCGAGCGGGGCGACGCGCTCCTTGTCCGCGAGGAGCTCGCGCGAGGGGCTGGCCCAGAGCTGGGCCAGGAGCACGCGCGCGTCGGAGTTGCTCGAGGCCATGTGGGAGACCTCGTCGTAGCGGACGCTGTTCCCGGCGTCGCCGAACTCCCTGACCACGCGGGGGGACCCCGCGGGGAAGTAGGCCACGCCCCAGCCGTGGCGCGGCCGGGCCTCATTGCCCGGGGGCCCCGCGCCCTTGCGGGCGAGCCGCTTGAAACCGCTCATCGCCGCGTAGGGGACGATTCCCCGGGCGGCGATGCAGAGCAGCCGGCAGGTCAGGAGTCGGACCCCCCGTCCGCGTTACCCGAAGGCCTTCTTGATGGCGGCCTCCAGCTGCTTCTTCTGCAAGAGGCCGGTGGTCCGGTCGACGAGCTCGCCCTTCTTGAAGAAGAGCAGGGTCGGGATGGCCATTATCTTGAACTTCATGGCGCTCTCCTCGTTGTCGTCGGTGTTGAGCTTGGCGAAGACCACCTTTCCCTTCTGCTCCCGCGCCAGCTCGTCTATCGTCGGCCCCATCGCCCGGCAGGGACCGCACCAGGGCGCCCAGCAGTCGACGACCACGGCCGCGTACCTCTTCGTGAGCTCCGGCAGCTCGGGGTCCCCGACCTCGACCGGCACCGCCGGGAAATCCCCCTGCTTGAGATCCTTGAACTTCATCCCGCCCTCCGACATCTCCTCCACCAGCCTCGGAACGGGCGGAGGATTACGTTTACTCTATATCAATTTGTTGCATCGTTTTGCGCAGATCCGGAGGGAAGGCGCAAGGCGCAGGGCGCAGGGCGCGAGGGGAGAAAAACATTAAAACGGCGGGCCCATATCCGGTCGAAGGAAGCCGATGCCGTTGATCAAGCAGGCGACGCGGGAGTACAGGCCGGCGGAGCTTGAGCGCTCCGTCCGGGAGCGATGGGAGGCCGGCAAGGCGTACCTCGCCACGAAGGCCCACCGCGCCGGGGGTCCGGACTTCTACTTCATCGACGGCCCCCCCTACACCACCGGCTCGATCCACCTGGGCACCGCCTGGAACAAGACGCTGAAGGACGTGGTCATCCGATTCCTGCGCATGAAGGGCTTCAACGTCCGCGACCAGCCCGGCTACGACATGCACGGCCTTCCCATCGAGGTCAAGGTCGAAAAAGCCCTGGGCATCAGGAACAAGAAGGAGATAGAGACCTTCGGGATGGACCGGTTCGTGGCCAGGTGCCGGGAGTTCGCCCTGGGCAACCTCTCCAACATGACCCGGGAGTTCTCCGAGCTCGGCGTCTGGATGGACTGGGACCGGCCCTACACGACCATCACCAATCCGTACATCGAGGCCGCCTGGTGGACCCTCCGGCGCGCGGCCGACAAGGACCTCCTGACCCGGCTGGAACGAAGCACCACCTGGTGCCCGCGCTGCCAGACCGCGCTCGCCGAGGCGGAGCTCGAGTACTGGGACGAGGAGGACCCTTCAATCTACGTCAAGTTCAAGGCGGCCGACGCCGACGAGCACTTCCTCGTGTGGACCACCACTCCCTGGACCATGCCGGCGGACCTGGCGGTCACGCTCCACCCGGACTACACCTACGTCCGGGCGAGGGCTACGCGCGATGACCGGTCCGAGGTGCTCATCTTCGTGCGGGACCGCCTCGAGGACATAAAGAAGGCGGGCGGGTACGAAACCATGGAGGTGCTCTCCGAGCACGCCGGATCGGACCTCGAGGGCCGCAAGTACATCCAGCCCCTCATCGACGAGGTGCCCTGGCACCGCGGCCGCCAGGAGTTCTGGCTGCACAAGGTGCTCGTGGACAGCACGATGGTCACGAGCGAGAACTCCGGGTGCGTCCACACGGCACCCGGCCACGGCCCGGCCGACTTCGAGATAGGCCGGCGCTACGAGCTGCCGCCCTTCTGCCCCGTCGACGGCACCGGGCACTTCACCGACGAGGCGGGCAAGTACGCCGGCATGGAGCTCAAGGCCGCAAACGACATCATCCTCGAGGACCTGCGCCGGAAGGGCCTGCTCCTCCAGTCGGGCAAGATAACCCACAGGTACGGCCACTGCTGGCGGTGCGAGACACCCATCATATACATCATAACGATGCAGTGGTACCTGCGCGTCACCGAGGTGCGGGAGCGCATGCTCGAGGAGGTGGCGCGCGTCAAGTGGTTCCCGCCCTGGGCCGGGGCCTCCCGCCAGAAGGACTGGGTGGAGGGCGCCCGCGACTGGTGCGTTTCGCGCCAGCGCTACTGGGGCATCCCCCTTCCGGTCTGGGAATGCGGAAAGGGCCACCGGCGCGTGGTCGGGCGCATCTCCGAGCTGCGCGAGGGGCAGGGCTACGAGGAGGGCATGGACCTCCACCGGCCCTGGATAGACGGCGTCACCTTCGCCTGCGGGGAGTGCGGCGGCACCATGAGGCGCATACCCGACGTCATGGACGTGTGGCTCGACTCCGGCGTGTGCTCCTGGGCCCAGCTCGGGTACCCCTCCGACGAGACGGAGCTCCGCCGCTGGTGGCCCTGCCGCTGGATCACCGAGGCCCACGACCAGACGCGGGGCTGGTTCTACTCCCAGCTCGGGGCCGGGGTGGTGGCCTTCGACCGGGCGCCCTACGACTCCGTGCTGATGCACGGCTGGTCGCTGGACCCCCAGGGCCGGCCGATGTCGAAGAGCCTGGGCAACGTCGTGGAGCCCGCCGAGCTCACCACGAAGTACGGCGCCGACGCCCTCCGCCTCTACTTCCTGTCGGCCAACGCCCCCTGGGAGGACATGCCCTTCTCGCTCGACAACGTCAAGGCCGCCTTCCGGGCGCTCAACATCCTTTGGAACGTCCACGTGTTCTCGACCACCTACATGGCGCTGGACGGCTTCGACCCCGACCGGGCGCCGAACGCCCCGGCGACGGCCGGCGCCCGCCCCGAGGACCGGTGGATCCTCTCCCGCATGGAGGACCTGACCCGCCGGGTGACCGGCGCGTTCTCGTCGTACAACCTCCACCACGCCGCCCGGGCGATCGAGGACTTCGTGCTCGACGACCTCTCCCGCTGGTACGTGCGCCTCGCGCGCGACCGCGTCTGGGTGGAGGGCGACGTCTCGGACAAGACACGTGCGTTCCATACATTGCACCGTGCCTTGCACCGGCTATCGCGCCTTCTGGCGCCCCTGTGCCCCCACATCGCCGACGCCATATACTCCGATCTGGGGGGCCGCCACCCGACGGTGCACATGGAGGACTGGCCTGTCGCAGAAGAGCATGCCATCGACACCGAGTTGGAATCGGAAATGGAGGTTGTCAGAGGCATCCTGGAAGCGGGTTGGGCCGCCCGCAACAAGGCCGCCATAAAGCTCAGATGGCCCGTCAGGGGTGTCGTGATATCCCATGACGAGGAGATAAACGAGAGGGTCGGGGTCCGATTCGGGGACATCTTGAAAGAGCAATTGAACTGCAAGGAGATCCGATTCGTCAACGGGAGATGGGAAGAACTAAGGGTCGGCCCCGTTCCGAGGATGGCTGGTCTGGGTCCAAAATACGGAAAGGACGCCCGGATGGTCGCAGAGGCCATAAAGAACCAGTGGAAGCGCGAGTTCGGAGACAGGATACTATCTGGCGAACTCATCCCCTTCTCCACCACGATCGGGATACTGTCGCTGGGGAATGACGAGATCGATGTCGAGGTCAAACCGCCAGAAGGGTTCCTGGATGCGCCGCCATTTTCGACCGGACATGGCCTGTTGTACTTGGATGTGAGAATCGACGACGAGCTCCGCTCGGAGGGCCTCTCCCGGGACCTCGTCCGCCGGTTCCAGCAGATGCGCAAGGAGGCCGGCCTGAATGTGGAGGACCGCATCCGGGCCGCCGCCGTCCTCTCGCCGGACATGGAGGCCCAGCTGTCGCGGTGGGGGGAGTTCATCCGAAACGAGACCCGGGCGGCGGAGCTCGTGTGCGACGGGCGGGCCGCCGGAATCGTGGCCGCTTTGAGGGAGGCCGGGGCCCCGGGCACGCTCGTGCGCGACTGGGAGCTCGACGGCGGCGAGAGGCTGGTGCTCGGGATAGAGCGCCTCCCGAAGTGAGGGTCAGTCCTCGATGTCCTGGCCCAGCATCGCCTTGACGAACGGGACGAAGTCGTGGTCCCGGGAGAGCGCCGTGCCCTCCAGGGCCAGGACAAGCACGCGCGGGGGGCCCTCCAGAAGCCCGGCGCGCCCAAGCTCGCGCGCGGCCCCCCGGGACCTCTCGACATCGGAGAAGCGCCGGTGGGCGCCCAGCACCAGGCACTCCGGGCCGGCCGAGACGGCGAAGAAGCCGGGCACCGAGCCGGATATCCTGCCGAGCGCGGCCCGCCGCGCCGCGGGGGCCAGCCCCGCCGCCAGCCGCACATGCAGGAGGGCCAGCACCTCGAATCCCAGCCTCTCGGGCCGGAGAATCACGCGATGGGCCAGTAGCCCCCGGCCGACGAGCGAGCGGCGGACGCGGGAGAGGCTCTGCCGGGACACGCCCAGCATCTCCGCCGCGGCGACGTCGGGCCTCCCGGGCTCCCGCACCAGCCCGTAGAGCACGAGCTGCTCCGTCGGGGAGAGCCTGGCCGGCCCGCCCCAAGCCGGGGCCGGCATCGCGCCCGGATCTCCGCGGGCGCCGGAAGGACCCCCCAGCAGCGCGGAATAATCGAAGAAGTTGTGGACCTCGACGACCTCGAGGGGAAAGTGGCGGCAGGTCGCGAAGGCGCCGGGGCCCTCG
>VGTL01000116.1 GCA_016874675.1 Methanobacteriota archaeon
TGAACACAAGTTCGACCTGCACGAATAATATGGAGGTCGAACGGGTGTTCAAATCGTGCCCCCCGCACCCCAATACATGCAAAGTATTAATCCCCAGCATATAAGCTGGACCGGTCATCTATACCCAAACCGCTTGGAATAAAGCCGCTCGATGAACTCGCCGATTGGCGCCTTCCACGGCTCGCTCCGGTTGGGGGCGATCTTGCCGAACTTCTTCGGATTCATCCCCAGCTCCCGGGCCATGGCGACCTGCCTCTCCGAGAGATGATACCGCCTCTTCACCGCGTCCCATTCTTCCTGTGTATGCTTGGGCATGCTCGGGCCTCCACTCCCGGGTCGGTTCTTCCCTCATCTGGACTTTCGGAGCCGCCGCCTGCCATGGCGATATCCCCTTGGACGCACTCCGATTTTGAGAGACGCTGTAATGGATGTCTTCTTATTCCGACGCCTGCCCTTCCGGGTGTGATCAAGGGAACGCACCCGGGCAGCCGGTGCACCGGGTGAAGCCGGCCTGAGGGCGGGTGCGGCCTGTGGGGCATCTGGTACCGAGGTTACCGTCCGTTCCCCCCTCGACGCTGCCAGCGCCTTTTCGGTGACTAAGGAGTAGACCTTCCCCAGCGCGCCCCGCAGACCCGTGGCCTGCGCCGCCGGGAGGAAGACCGGGTCCCCAATCCGCCTGAGCACCACGCCATCGACGGCCGGCGGCTGGGGGACGCATTCGGCCTGGGCGAGCCTCGGGCCGGGCCGCCAGTAGGCGAGGAGATCAGTGGTTGGTCCTGTCTGGCCAGCGGCAGCGGGCGGCCCGCTCCCGCCAGGCGGACTATCCTCGGGACCGGTCGGCGGCGGCGGTCCCCGGGATGTCAGGGCGTCCATGACCTCCGACCTGCTCTTGCCGCGCAGAAGGAACACGAGGAACGGGTCCTGGTCCAGCCGCTCGGCGAGTATGTAGTGAACGGCGGCGATGTGCTTGCAGGGATTGGCGGTGTCGGGGCAGGAACAATCGGTACGGAGCTCCAGTGCTTTCCGGGGCAGGAGCGCGGTCCCGGCCCTGGCGAATACCTTCTCGAGCTCCTCCGGCACTTCACCGGCCAGGAGGCGGGCCAGCAGGCCGGCGTCCTCCCCGAGCGCCACCGAGACCCGCCCCCATGCGGCCGGCTCCGTCGGCTTGAGGCGTATGGATACCTTGTAGGGCTCCGGGCGGGAGCCCTGGACCCGCGCCTCCGCTCCCTTCTCCGTGACATGCAGGTCGGTCACCTGCCCCCTCCGGGCGTAGTTGCGGCCGCGCTGTAGCCGGCTGGCCCACCCGAACGACTCCAGCACCTCTATCCATCTCTTCGACCACCAGGTCCGGCCGATGGCCCCCCGCCGGCTGGCCAGCGCCAGGCCGCCCTCCACATCCCTGGGCGACGAAGGCGGCAGGTCCCGCCAGTCGTAGTCAGGGATGAAGTTCCCGGTACCGTAGCGGCCCTTATTCGCCATCTCAGTCCTCCACGGCGCCGTGCCGGAGCCTTAAAAGCTCCCGCAACTGCCCGGTGCTCAGCTTCGTCAGCCAATCCTCGCCGGCGCCTATGACGCTCGCCGCGAGCTCCCTCTTCTCTTCCAGCAGGGCGTCGATGGAGTCCTCCAGCGTCCCCGTGGTCACCAGCTTGTGCACCTGGACCGTCCTCTTCTGCCCTATCCGGTAGGCCCGGTCGGTGGCCTGGTCCTCCACCGCCGGATTCCACCAGCGGTCGAAGTGGATGACGTGGCTGGCGGCGGTCAGGTTGAGCCCCACCCCGCCGGCCTTGAGCGACAGCAGAAAGACGGGCGGTCCGGCCGAATCCTGAAACCTCTTTATCATCTCCTCCCGGGCAGGCCGGTCGGTGCCGCCGTGGAGGAAGAGCACTTCGGCGCCGAGCCGCTCGGAGATGTAGGGCTGGAGCTGCTGCCCGAAGCCGGGGAACTGGGTGAACACGAGCGCCTTGTCCCCGGCGCCAACGGTCTCATCGAGCAGTTCCAAGAGCCTCGTGAGCTTGCCGGACCTGCCGTGGAGCGTCGAGCCGTCCCCGAGCATCTGGGCGGGGTGGTTGCACACCTGCTTGAGCCGGAGAAGCGTGTTGAGCACGATGGAGCCGCGCTGGAAACTGGCCTGGACCCGCGCCGCCGCGTCCGGTGCCAGCGCCACCTTCTCGTCGGCCTTGGAAAGCTCTGCAAGCATCCGGTCCACTAGCGCCTGGTAGAGGCTGGCCTGCTCCTTGGTGAGCGCGCAGGTCTCCTTCGTGGTAATCTTCGGCGGGAGGTCGGGCGCCACTCCCTTGTCGGTCTTGAGCCGCCTGAGCAGGAAGGGCCGGACCAGCGCCTGGAGCCGGGCGGCCGCCGCCCTGTCCCCGTCGCTCTCCACCGGCGCGGCGAAGTCCTCCTGGAACTCGCCGAGGTTCCCGAGGTATCCCGGGTTCAGGATGGAGAAGATGGACCAGAGGTCCCGGAGCCGGTTCTCCACCGGCGTGCCGGTCATCGCGACCCTCCAGCCGGCCCGCAACTTCCGGCAGGCCTGCGCCTGCTTGGCGCCGGGGTTCTTCACGGCCTGCGCCTCGTCGAGCACCAGGCCGGACCAGCCGATATCCACCAGATCGGCGTGGTCCCTTACCACGAGGGGATAGCTCGTTATGAAAAGGTCGGACCCCGCTGCCGCCCGCTTCAATCCTTTGCCGCGTGGGCGTTCCGGCCCATGGTGGACTACCACGCGCAGCGACGGCGTGAAGCGGGCCGCCTCGCGCGCCCAGTTCCCGATGACAGAGGTGGGGCACACGAGCAGCGCCGGGCCGCCCAGGGAGCCCTCCTCCTTCTGGCGCTGGACGGACGCCAGGAGCTGGATGGTCTTCCCCAGGCCCATGTCGTCCGCGAGGCACGCCCCCAGCCCGAAGGACCGGAGGAAGCCCAGCCACGCCAGCCCGCGCTCCTGATAGGGACGCAGCGTGCCATCGAAGCCCTTGGGCGCCCGGACGGGCGAGAGCGTCTCCGGCCGCCCCAGCCGCTCCAGGAGCTCTGCCACGGGCCCCTCGGCGTCCACGCCAACGACGGGCAGGCCCGAGGGATCCCGGTCGAGCCCCTCGGACCATCTGAGCACTTCAAGAAGGCCGGCCTCCCCCTGCCTCTTCCAGCGGGCCGCGGTGGCGGCCAGCCGGGCGGGGTCCGCCGACACCCACATCCCGCGCAGGTAGACCAGGCCGCTCTTCGCCGACGAGAGGGCCGCAAGCTCCGCCTCCGAGAGCGGCTGGTCGCCCATCGCCACCTTCCAGTCGAAGACCGCAAGCTGGCCCAGGCCGAAGTGGCCGGTGGTCGGACCCCTCTCCATCTTGCGCTTGACCCTGACGCGGATTCCGAGGCGGGTGCCGGGCGACTTCCACCAGCTCGGGACCATCACGCCAACGCCGCATTCCTCCAAGACGGGCGACGTCTCCGACAGGAATGAGAACGCCTCGCCGGTCGAGAGCATCGCCCCGGCCGGCGCGCGCCCGTGGAGGCTGGCCTCGACCGGCGCCGAGAGCTTCGCCACGCGGGCGAGGTCCGAAAGAAGCTGTTCGTGGGGCCGCCCGGTCCTCTGCTTCAGGAGCGCCAGGCCGGGGCCTTCCTCCCGGCCCCAGACCTCGCCGGCGCTGACGAGCAGGCTGGGGTCGTCCAGCGGCTGGAGCAGGTAGCGGAGCGTCCAGCACTTATCGGCGGGCCCGGGAGCCCAGGCCCCCGGGCCCGCCAATCCTTCAGGCGGTAACGGCTCCTCGAGTCGCAAACATGTCCGGACCGGCGTGACGGTCCTCGACCAGGACAGCGGCCGCATCCACGATTCGACGGCATGGGCGAGCTGCTCGCCCTGGGCGGCCGATACCCCGAGGGCGGAACCCGGCCCCGTGAGCCCCTTCCACCATGCCCCCAGCTGGAGCCCCTCGTTTCCGATGGAGAGCGCGATGTCGGAGCCCGCAAGCCAGCGGCGGACGCAGGCGTCCACGGCGGCCCCGAGGAAATCCTCGACAAGCGGCCTGGCGCCCGGTCCGGGGGGACGACCGTCCTGGGAGGCGAAGGCGAGGCACCCCGGAGGCATCGAGTCGATGCAGGCGGCGACCTTCTCGCAGTCCCCGGGGTCGTCCAGGACCGGCGTCCAGCGCGCCGCGAAACGGTCTCCCCGGCGCCCGATTGCCGGGGCGAACCGCTGGCGGGCCAGGAGGTGCAGCGTGACCCGGCAGGCCTTCGCCCAGAAGTCGAGGTCCGGCCCCGGCTCCACGTTTTCCGGCAGGACGAGCGGGAATGCTCCCAGCGCCTCCACCACGGAGGGCAGGTCGGCCGCAAGCACCTGGACCATGCAGCGCGTCAGCTTGCGGGGGCGCTTCCGCCCGTCCGCGACGGGGCTCGCCACCGCCGGGAGAGGCGCGCCGGCGGATTCCGGGAACGAGAGCACGATCTTGGAGGCCGGAAGGGCGCTGCCGCGGCCCGCAAGCCCCGGTAGGCCCATCGCGGTCAGCACGTCCGCCAGGCGCTCCAGGCTGATTTGCCGGGGGTACTGCCGCGGCTTGCTCGCGCCCGCCGCCTCGTCGGGCGGGACGGCGGCGGGCTCGCCCTCGCCCCAGAACTCGAAGCGGCCCGTCTCGCCCTCCCCGGCCGGGAACTGCCACCCGCCGTGGAGGCGGACGAGCGGGGGAGGGCGCTGTATGATCCCGACATCTTGGGGGTGGATTGGATAGGGCGTGGCCACGGAACGGCATCGTGAGCCGCAGTCTTAAATTTGTCTGCCATTGCCGGTATGGTGTATTTGGCGGTGATTCCGCCGCGGATGGGCGGCGCATTATTTCCATTGCATCATCCGGGCATGGTTTCCAGGCTACGGGGGATGGCACTTTTTGGAATCGATGGAATCAATTCCCAATCATTTTTTTTAAAACCCCAGTGACCCGGATTCTCTTCATGTAGTTTCGTCGACTTCAACGGGCGCGTGTCACACGACGGACATGGTGGTTAATCTCAGTTTCACACGCCATGATGAGAATCCATTCTTGTCCATTCTATTTGAAATCCCCTCGAAGAACTGAGCCATCCTGTCCTTGAATTCTTTGAGTGCTTCCTGAGAAGGCCCTCCATCACCCGCATCCTTGTCTCCGTAATCATTCGAATCTTGTAATATAACTATTATATAGGGCTATCGTATACGCGCGTTTGATATTATGCCGGAAGGGGTCGCCTACGAGTGCCACGAGTGCGGAGCTCGGGTCAAGGAAGAGGACACGAAATGCAATTCATGCGGGGCCGTCTTCGAAGGAAACGCAGAAGCCCCCAAGGAACCCGTCGGCGAGACGACCCCCGGGGAACCGGAGAAGAAAGCGGAGGCGATGGAAGGAAAGGAAGCGGCCGGGGAAGAGGATTCAGACGTGATAGACGCCGAACTGATAAAGCCCGAAACGGAAGACGGGAAACCGAGGGAAGCCGGCAAAGAGCCCGGAATGGAGAAGGGTGAAACGAAAAAGGCCGGCGATGAGGAGGAAAAGCCCCCTTTGAAGGGGGAGAAGAAGCCCGGCCCGAACATGGCGGGAATCGTGATAGCCGTGATCGGCGCCCTTGGGCTGGTGGGGGCCGTGCTGCTGGACCTCCTGCTGAACATCATCGACCCGGCGCATCCTGCGGATATCAGCATCGGGCCGAGCCAGATGGCGGGGATACTCATCGCCATCCTAGTGTTGGTCGCAGGGGTAGTTGTCGCGTTTGCGATGCGGAAAAAAGGCAAATGAAGTCCCGGCAGCTTGGGGACGAGGTTCGTTGAATGTTCGAGGGAGAATCGGGGCACCGCCGGAACAGGACTGCACCCAAGGAGGATTATTCCCTGAAGAAATCCGGGTTCCTCCGCTCGATATCGAGGCTGTTCCTTGCGGCATTCCTTCCCATTCCGGCCGTGCTCCCGGGTCTGGATCGGCAAGATGGCCATTCTGAAACCTTTGCCAGACAGGCTCCCCCGCAAGGGAGGCTGCCGGTGGTGTACGAAAGTAGCAGTTCGGGCAGCCGGTTTCTCATCCAGCCCGGTCCCACGCTAGTTAATCGCCCCCGGACGCTTCAAAGAATTCCAATCGACCTGGCGAGGAGGGATGTACGCAACGGGCGTTCGCTTGGGAACATGCTTTCGCATCGGCCAATCCGGCTCATGGGACATCCGGCTGGAAAAATGTCGTATCCACCCGATACTCAAGCGCAGATACATATGCAGGAAGCCGTCAGGGTTTACCTCGCCTTTCTGACGGCAATCGCCGCGCGGCAGGATGATGTGAAGGGGGTCCGGTTGAGGCGCGAAATACAAAACGCGCTGGAAACGGTGGCCGCCTCCCTCCCGGATAGCGAACGGGGGCTGCTGCCGGGCGCCCCCGGCTGGCAGCGCCCGGAACGGTTCGTGGCATCGATCGGGGACAGAACGGAGGCGTCAAAGATCCCGGCACCCTCCTTGGACCGGGTTAGGGTCATTTACGTCCATGTCTTCCGTGTCCTCATTTCGAGGCTCGGGGCACAGTTGGACGATTCCATGGTGAGGCTCCTGTTCCGGCTCGCGGCGAGGGACGCCTTGCAGAAGACCGGGGGCGTCGCCTCCGAGCACATGTTGTTGGAAGGAGATCCGGGGGCACACCTGAGGCAGACGGGACCCGCCAGGGAGATTCCCGTGAAGCCTCTCATTGCGGTCCGTGATGGGGCCGCCGGGTTCCGGACATGAGCCGGCAGCCGCGTGACGGTGTTGAGCGAATCCCGGCCGGCCGACATTCCGCGGATGATGCCAGCGGGGCCGTTGTTACGCAAGCCCGGCTCCATGACGGGTCTATGGGAATCAAACGGGGGGACCGGTTACGGAAGACCGCATTTCAGCATGGCCAGCAGTTCACCGGTTGAATAGACCGGCACCATAGACTGGCCTTTGAGCAATCCGTCATTTGACCATATCCCGATGCCTTTTTTGATTGCCAAGGCGAGATAGGGTGCATCGTCACGGTCGGGGGAGGTCCGTTTTGCTTCCTGCAGCCATCCCTCCAACTCCTCCTTCGGGATGAAGGATATCCGTCTCTTCATGACCCTGAGAAACTCCTTGAACTCCTCGTCGGTGCGCTCGGTCTTTCTCTGTAAAAGATCCCTGTATTTGTCCATTTCGTCGAGGAGGTACTCAGGAGCGCACAGGTGGAGTTCCTCGACGAAAAGCAGCTCCGCGGTGAGGCCGTCCTTGATGAGCGACGCAAAGATCACATTGGCGTCGATGACCAGGTCCATTAACCCGTCCCCAGGTATCTTTTAACCAGCGCCTTGTTCACCTTCCGGCCCAGTTCGATGGCTTCCGCTTCGGTCAATTTGCTCTTCGAGCTCATCTTTTTCAGCAACTGCAGGTCGCGGAGCTTCTGGGCGATGGCCTGGCGGGCCACCTCGGACCAGTTTATCTCCGGGAACTCGTCCATCTCCGACTTCATCTCCTTGGGGACCGCCAGCGTCAGGTTGACCACACCAATCACCTTGTGTTATGTGTATGTACATATTGGATTTAAATAATTTGCGGAACTACCGGAGATGATCTGGTCGGCTGGACTTTACCGTGCATAATGGTGCTGGTTGGTAGTGTCGCCAGATGAATTAAAAAGATCAGTCCCGTATCAAAGTCGGCTAGCTCTTAAGCAATCCAAGACCCCTTCGCGTGTTGTCGAGACACCCCAGGGGACTGGAATATGCCTAAGAGCCAGCTCGAATGGAAGGTAGAGTGGACGGAACCTA
>VGTL01000117.1 GCA_016874675.1 Methanobacteriota archaeon
GTCATGGAGAGCTCGCCCCGGTCCCATTCCTTGATAAGCCACCGGCGTTTCTTGCGGTTCAGGGTCCGCATACATTCATATCCGCCTCTTAGATTTACCGAGAGGTCCTTATTTCGGGATTCTACATTGTTAGCTTTTGTAAGAAATATTTAAGTATACATGCGCCCGTGCGTCGTCCGTCATGGAACTGGGCGCGCTGGAAGTCCTCAGGATAATCCTGGGGCTCATACTCATCTTCTTCCTGCCGGGGTACCTGCTGGTGAAGGCGCTCTTCCCGGGAAAAAACGAGCTCGACAAGGAGTACAACCTGATATACGAGATAGGGCTCGGGATGGGGCTGAGCATCGTCATCGCCATCCTGGACGGCTTCTTCCTCGGCTCGCTCCACCAGCTCATCGGGTTCAGGGAGGTGGACGGGGCCGAGAAGGGGTACTTCGACACGCCCTACATCGTCTCGAGCCTGCTGGTCATCTGCCTCCTCCTCTTCGTCGTGGCCTGGTACCGGGGTGCGTTCCCCTGGATGGGCAGGCTCCACCCGTCGCTCACGCGCGTTCCCGCCTCGGAGAAACCGCAGGCGCGCCGCGAGAGGATGGACCGGCTCATCACCGAGCTCTGGGACCTCTCCCGCGAGCGCGAGAGGCTCCGCCGCGAGGTGCGGGACTCGGAGCGCAGGTCGCGCGCCCACGGCTCCGAGATGAGGGCCCACTACCGGAAGCGGCTGGAGCAGTCCCGCAAGCAGCTGGAGGAGGTCGACCGCAAGATGAAGGAGCTCGAGGACCGGCGCGCCGAGGAGCTCGCCGGCGTCGAGGAGGAGAGGGCCCATCGGCGCGAGGAGAGGGAGCGCCGGCGCAGGTCCCTCTGGGGCGGCGGGAAGAAGGAGCCTTCCCCCACCGTGGCGGAGCTCGCGGAGGAGGGAACGCCGGAGGACGGGGCCGAAGACACGGAAGCGGAGCCGCCTGAAGAGGGGGCCTCGGAGGAGGAGCCCGACGGCACCGAAGCTGAGCAGCCGGAGGAGGGGACCGCCAAGGACGAGCCCGACGGCGACGTGCCGGGCTCCGGCACCGGGGGGGCCGCCAGGCCGCCGGAGGGAGAGGCGCGATGAGCCCGGTGCAGTTCGCCTGGAAGCTCGTCGTGGTGGCGCGCTCCGACCTCAGGCTCTCGGCCGGCAAGACGGCGGTCCAGGTGGCGCACGCCGCGGTGAGCTGCGCCCTCGCATCCAAGAAGCGCGACCCGGACACCTTCCGGGAGTGGTACGACGAGGGCCAGAGGAAGGTCGTGGTCAAGGTCCCAAACCTGCGGGCGCTCTACGAGCTCAAGGCGCAGGCCGAGGACCTGGGGCTGGTCACCTCCCTCATACAGGACGCCGGACTGACGGAGATCCCGGCGGGCACGGTGACCGTCCTGGGAATCGGGCCGGCGAAGGAGAGGGACATCGACCGCGTCACGGGTAACCTGTCGTTGCTGTGAGGCCACCATGGGCTCAGCGGGAGATATCGGATGAAGCCCCAGTTCCGCGTCCTGGGCGTCGATGACGGGCCATTCGCCTTCTGCGACGCCACGGTGCCGGTCATCGGCGTCGTGGTGCGCAAGGGCTACGTCGACGCGGCGCTCAGGACGCGGGTGGATGTCGACGGCACGGACTCCACCTCGGCCGTCGCCTCTCTGGTGGGCGATTCGGGCTACCGCGGCAAGCTCGAGGCCGTCATGCTGGACGGAGCCTGCCTGGGCGGGTTCAACGTCGTCGACATCGGAGAGCTGAACCGGAGGACGGGCGTGCCGGTCATAACCGTGACCCGCGACCGGCCGGACATGGCTGCCATCCGCAAGGCTTTGGAGATGCTCGGCCGGACGCCCAAGCACGGCCGCAGGCCCGTTCCGGACTGGAAGGAGCGGCTTGCCCTGCTCGAGCGGAACCGGCTGGTCGAGGTCCGGACCGGGGCCCGGCCCATTTATATCGCCTTTGCGGGCGTGGACGAGCCCGAAGCGAAAGGGATTGTCACTGCCTCGACCGTGCGCGGGTCGATTCCCGAGCCGGTCCGGCTGGCGCACCTCATCGCAAGGGCGGTCGTGACCGGGAGGTCCAGGGGCGGCCCCTGAGCCCCCGGCTATTTAAATGCGGCGCCGACATGTAGCCTATCGAACACATGGTAATAACATGTCACCACAAGGTATATCGTTCTCCATGTGGTAAAGTGGACAGCATGAACCCGAAAGCCGTTCTGGCGCTGATTCTGGTCCCGACCGTCATCCTGGCCGGGGGGCTGTCCTATGCGTTTCTGAACCCGGCCGGACAGGGCCCGTCCGGCTCCGACCGGAACGGCCCGGGAAGCCCCGCCTCCCCCGCGAACGAGGACCCCCGCGACCTGTCCGAGCTGGTGAACGCCAGCAACCGGTTCGCCCTGGAGATGTACGCCGAGCTTGCCAACCCGTCCGAGAACCTCTTCTTCTCGCCTTATAGTATATTCACGGCCCTGGGCATGACCTACGAGGGTGCCCGGAACAGGACCGCCGACGAGATACGCGCCGTCTTCCATTTCCCGGCGGACGACCAGACACGCTGGTCCCTGTTCAAGGCCCTCATCGGGAAATTGAACGCCAACGACAGCGGGTGCGACCTCTCCACCGGCAATGCCCTATGGGTACAGCGGGATTTCGAGATTCTGAGCTCCTACGTCAACACCCTGCAGGACAGCTACAGGGCCGAGGCGGTCAATGTGGATTACATAAAGGCCGCCGAGGCGGCCCGGCTCCGCATAAACGGCTGGGTGGAGAACCAGACCCGCGGCAAGATCAAGGACCTGATACCCCCGGGCTTCCTGAACCCATCGACGGTGCTGGTGCTGACCAATGCCATATACTTCAAGGGCGACTGGCTCCTGGCGTTCAACCAGAGCCTCACCAAGGAAATGGACTTCCACCCCGACGCCGCGGGCACGGTCAAGGCCCAGATGATGGTGCGCAAGGACGAGGAATCGGTGTACAACTACACCGAGGCGGACGGCGTCCAGATTCTCAAAATGCCGTATACCGGTGACAGGCTCTCGATGCTCGTGCTGCTCCCCAAGGGCGGTACGGTCTCCGCGCTGGAGAAGAAGCTCACGGCGGACAAGCTTTCGGGCTGGAGGGGAACGCTCAAGGAACAGCGCGTCGATGTCTATTTCCCGAAATTCAAGCTCGAGACCAAGTATTTCCTCAAGGACAATCTCTCCCACATGGGGATGCCCTCGGCGTTCTCGTCCGCGGCCGATTTCACCAACATCACCGCCGACGGCGGGATATTCATCTCGGAGGTGATACACCAGGCCTTCGTCTCGGTGGACGAGAAGGGCACGGAAGCCGCCGCCGCCACCGCGGTGATAATCGGAAAGGGCGGCCCGGTGGAGCCGGCCATCCCGGTCTTCAACGCCGACCACCCGTTCATATTCCTCATCCAGGACGACGAGACCCAAAACATCCTCTTCATGGGCAAGGTCGCCGACCCGACGAAATGAGCCCGGCGCCTACTTCTTCGCCCGGGTCCCGGCGCAATCGCAATATTTGTCCCCCTTGAGCCTGCCCAGGAGGTCTTGGGGCGTCGCGCCCGGCATTCCCTCCCCGCCCAGGACCGCCCGGAGCTTCCCGCAGGCCGGGCACCTCAATTCTATCGGGGAATCGACGACCTCTGCCATGATCAACCTCGCGCCCTGCGCCCTGCGCCTTGCGCCTTGCGCCTTACAATTTCCCTTCCTTCGCCTTCTTCTGCAGCCTCTTGCCGCGCTCCTTCGAGCTGAACCCGGTCGCCCTCTCCAGGAACTCGTAGTACTTCTTGATGGTCGACTGCGCCACGTCGGGCGCCACCTTCGGGTCCATCTGCGTTCCGACCTTGAGGGTGTTCTTCCCGTCCCAGCCGACGGTGAGCCTGGCCAGCGCCCCGTACCTCGACACGAGGCACGCCCCCTCCTCGGCCACGTTGCCGAAAGCCTCCTGCATCATCTGCTTGAGCTTCCCGCCGTCGAGCTCCTTCTGGTGGCCCCGCCTTATCTCGTAGTCCTGCATCCGCGCACCGCAAGTATTATTGCCGCGCAGGTAGAAATAGGTTGCCGGGGTCCCGGATGCTGGTCGGCCAGTGCTACGTGTGCGGGAAGCCGGCGATGCTCTCTTGCCCGATGTGCGGAAGGACCGTCTGCAAGGACGACCTCGACTCCGGCGGCCGGCTCTGCCGCCCCTGCCGCAGGCGGATGGCCCAGCAGTCGATGTCCGAGGAGGAGTAGGCCCGTTCGATCAAGGCGCAAGGCGCAGGGCGCATGGCGCAGGGCTTGGGGCGCAAGGGTCAAGGCGCAAGGGGAAAGGGGCCTTGGGGGATGCGCTGTCTCTGCCACCCTTCCGCCTTGTCCCTTGCCCCTTGCGCCTTCCCCCTCAAGCCTTGCGCCTTGTGCCTTGCGCCTTTTTTCCGCCTCGGATCAATGAGCGGTGCAGCCTCTCGTTGGCCTTCAGGTAGCCTTCGAAGTCCTCGAGCCTCCGGGAGAGCCCGTGCCCCGCCCGGCCGACCCTCTGGGCGAGCTCGCCGTCTTTGACCAGGAGCTCGAGCTTTCGCGCGAACCGCTCCGTCGCCCCCGGCCGCACGCAGACCGCGTGCTCGCCGCCCCGGATGGCGCCCCCGGCCACCTTGGCCCCAAGCTCATCGGAGAGCACGAGGCAGGTGCCGCAGGCGAGCACCTCCCGGGGGAGGATCGGGCTGTGGGCCGGCACGGGGAAGCGGTGCTCGGGCAGCACCACGCACCGGGAGGCCCGGATGATGCCCGGCACCCTCCAGGGCGGCACGAAGGGACGGACGACCAGCTTCCGCCGAAGCTTCGGCGAAATCCCCAGCTCGCGCAGGGCGGCGAGGTCCGAGGTGAGCACCAGGAGCCTGAAGTCCGCCCTGACCCGGGAAGCGGCGGCCAGGAGCTCCGGAAGGCCCTTGCCCCGCGTCACCTTGCCGATGAAAGTCACCACCGGCAGGTCGGCCGGGACGCCCAGGTCGGCCGGCCCCGCCGCCGGGTTGAACGCGCCCGTGTCGACCGAGACCGGTATGCTGTGGACGCGGGAGGCCGGGGCCCCGAGCTCCCTCAGGCGGGGACCGGACCGCCGGCTGGCCACGACCGCGTCGGCTCCCCGGAGCAGGGCGCGCACGAGCGGGCGCAGGTGAGGGTTCGCCCCCAGCCGTCCCAGGTCGCTCCCGGCGTGGCGCAGAACGAGCGGCAGACCGGTGGCGGCCTTGGCGAGCATCCCCGCCGCCCCGTAGCTCACGAGGTACCAGGCGTCCAGGAGGTCCGCCTCCGGGGCCAGCTCGATGGCCGCCGCGGCGAGCTTTTCGCAAAACGGGTTGGCCTGCGGTATCAACCGGTACTCCTGGAACGGGTCCGTGTTCCTGACCGCCAGGGCGCCCTCCTGGTAGCGGTCGAGGTCCCCGCCCTCCAGGAGCTCCCTGTGGCGGTCCTCGACCTCGAAGGCGTTGGTGACGACGGTCACCCGGTGCCCCCGGCCGGAGAGCCCCCGCGCCAGCCAGTACGTGAGCGATGAGACATATCCCTCTATCGGGGGGTACTTGGAGATGAAAAGCGGCTTCATGGGACGCAGCCCACGCAGCCGCCGCACACGCTCGTGCACCCGCCGCCGCAGCCGCCGCAGCCGCCGCCGCAGCCGCCGCAGCCGCCGTCGCACCCGCCGCACTCCCGGGTGGTGGCCCTCCTCCGGCGAGCGCGCCAGAATGCGTACCTGCGAAGCGCCCGGCCCTCCCGCTTGCTCAGCACCCGACCACCCTCCAGCACTGGGGGTCCCCGGCAAGGAAGTCCCCCGTCGCCCCGTGCGCCACCGCCGGGCAGCCCCTGCAGAAGGGCAGCAGCCCGCAGCCGGCGCACCTTTCCAGCTTCTCAACGGAGCGGAGCCGACGATGATTCTTGGAACTAATAAAGATTTCTCTGAGGCTCCCCCCGGGGACGCGCCCGAGCTCCACCGGGAGGCGCCGGCAGGCGAGCACCGTCCCGTCCGCAAGTACGGTCATTATGCGCGAGCCGACCGAGCAGCCCGAGACTATCGCTCCCCGGGTCCTGGGCAGCGGCGGCAGCAGGCCCAGCTCCTTGTAGAGCAGCACCCAGAGGTTCTCCTTGCGCCCGAAGTAGGTCCGGCTGCCGGCCGCCTCCTGCCGGCGGTACTCCTCCAGGACGCGCAGGAGCAGCTCGCGGTATTCGGCCGCGCCGAGCAGCTGGTCCCGGAGCGCCTTGCCCGTCCCGGTCGGCACGAGCCGCGCGAAGTCGAAGATGCGGACGTTCTTCCGGGCGCACAACCGTATGACGGGTATCAGCTCGGGGGCGTTGAGCCGGCTCAGGGTGAACATGACCACGGACGGCAGGCCCGCCTCGTCCAGCACGCGGATGGCCCTCAGCGCGTCCCGGAAGGCGCCCCGGCGCCCCCTAAGCGAATCGTGGGTGCGTTCCAGGCCGTCCAGGCTGAGCTGGTAGCGGCTCGCTCCGGCCTCCTTGAGGGCCAGCGCCGTCTGGCGCGTCAGGAGGTGGGGATTTCCGAGTATCCCGACCGAAAAACCGCGCGAGCGCGCCTTTCGGACGAGCGGGAGCAGGTCCCGGCGGAGTAGCGGGTCGCCGCCGCTGAAGTTGATGCGGGCCTCCACGCCCCAGCCGCGGACCGTCCGGGTGAAGTCGTCCAGGATCGCCAAGCACTGCCCGGGGGAGAGCTCGTTCTCGAGCTCGGATTCGTAGGACGGGGAATCGTGCATGTAGCAGTGGCGGCAGCGCTCCTCGCATCGCGCGGTCAGGTGCCACTGCAGGAGGAACTGCCTCCGGCCGGCGGAGGGCTCGAAGAGCGTCGGCATGCGCTACAGATTGAGGAGCCTGGCGGCGTCCTTGGGATCCAGGTCCAGCGCCCTGGCGAAGAACGCCAGGCTCTTCTTGCGGGCGGCGTCCAGCTCCAGGTTGGAGCCCTCCTCGTCCATGCGCTTGGCGACGGCCATGTAGTACTCGATGGCGAGGTCCGACATGTAGTAGGGGGCGTTCTCGACGTCGAGCTCGGCCGCCTTCTTGTAGCTTTGCTCGGCGAGCTCGAGCTTCCCCTCGCGCAGGGCGAAGGCCCCGAGCTGGCTGTGGATCATCGCCCTCTCGCCCTCGTCCTTTTGGAGCTCGCGGGCCTTCGAGTAGGCCCCGATTATCTCGTCGGTGGCGACCTGGGGCAGCGCCGCGGCGGCCTCGGCCTTCCCGAACCAGCCGTCGGGGTTCTGGGGGTCGACCCGGGTGGCCTTGTTGAACCGCGAGAGGGCGCCCTTGTAGTCGCCCTCGGCCATGAGTCGTTGCCCGGCAGCCACTTCCTTCGCCGCGTCGTCGGCCATGTCGTCCACCTGAACTCTAATTATTCGAGGCGTATTAATACTTTTATTCTCAGCGTCGCGGGCGGAAGGGTTTTATGCCCTTGGGCGATGCGCGCTGATCCGCGCCCGGCCTCACCTGATCGCCGTCTTCCTCATCCACTCGAGGTCGCCCAGGTAGAGCAGGCGCATGTCCTGGATGCCGTAGCGCTTCATGACCAGCCTCTCGAGCCCGAGCCCCCAGGCGAGCACCGGCCACCTTATACCGAACGGCGCCGTCACCTCGGGACGGAAGATGCCGGCCCCGCCCAGCTCCATCCACTTGCCGTTGAACCGGACCTCCACCTCGAGGCTGGGCTCGGTGTACGGGAAGTAGGACGGACGGAAGCGGACCTCCGAAAAGCCCATC
>VGTL01000118.1 GCA_016874675.1 Methanobacteriota archaeon
GAGACAGTTCCAGAGGGACGGCCCGGGGATGCTGATGGTCCAGAACCTCAAGGACCGTGAGTATGTCCGGTTGGTGTATGGCTCAATGGGCCAGATGGCTGCCCGGTTCGCCAGGGTGTCTCAGGCCGGCCTGGAACTGGCAAAATCGCACATGAGGGCTCCCCAGGGGTTATCGACGGCTGGCAACCACTGATTGCCGCAATAGGGCCGGCGCGCCGGTCCAATCGCGTAAATTCAAATACCCTTGCGGCATTTAGCGTTGGCAGGCGGGCCTGTAGCTTAGCCCGGTGGAGCGTCCGGCTCATAACCGGATGGTCGTCGGTTCAAATCCGACCAGGCCCAATTAACCGATAGCATGAACTCAATGTGGTCGGATTTGAACCCTTGGGTTCATCGAAAATCCCGAGCGCAGCGAGGGATTTGAGAGAGGAAGACGAGGAAGGCGGGGATTGTTGTCTTCCGTAAATCCGACCAGGCCCACTTCGAATTAGTCCTATCGGGTCATAGGTGCGGGCCTGGTCGGCTTTGAAAACCCGGAGGACTTCTATACACGCTGTCAAAGTCCTCCTTGCCGGTAAAAAGCTCGCTGCGCTCGCATTTTCCCGGTCCGACCGGGCCCAGTCGATGCTCTCGTTCCAGCCGTTTTATATACCTCCTCCGCGATTTGAAAACCGGGTGGCAGGATGAAGGTGGTGATCGTTTACTCTTCCCGGTACGGAAACGGCAAGAAGTGCGTCGATGTCGTGGAAGCCCGCTTCAAGGCCAAGGGCCACAGCGTCGAGGTGCTCGCCGCCGGCCAGGCGGACCCGGCGCAGATTCCCCCGGCCGACCTCTACATCTTCTCCGGGGCCACGGAGGCCTTCGGACTCGCCAAGCCCATCAAGCAATACCTCTCCGGCCTGCCCGAGCTCTCGGGCCGCCGGTACGCGCTTATAAACACCCACGGGATGAAGAAGGCGCGCGGCCTGCCCAGGATGGAGAAGATACTTTCGGGGAAGAGGATGGTCAAGGCCGCCGAGATAGACTTCCAGGTCGGCGATGGCACGGACAAGGGCAACGGCCTTCCCTCCGGCTTCGAGGCGCGGCTTTCGGGGTGGGTCGACCGGCTGGGGTAGCCCGGCCGGACATAGATGGCGGGCGTTGACCGCCCGTTCCGACCGGAGGGGGGTACCCGCGCGCCCCGGCGTATGAGGGCAAGCATATATATTTTCAAGTCGATGCTCCCCGCGATGCTCGTCAGAGAGGTGATGAACCGCAAGGTCATCGTGCTCCGCCCGGAGGACAGCCTCCGCCACGCCGTCTCGGTGTTCGCGAGGAACGGAATCAGCGGGGCCCCGGTCGTGGACGCCCGGAACCGGCTCGTCGGCATCATAACCGAGATGGACATCCTTCGCCGGCTGGAGATCGGATCCCTGGAGTTCGGCTCCGCGGCAGCTCCCCCGGGCGAGGCGGGCGTCCCGGGCGATGGCCAGCCGGGGCTGCGCTTCAAGCCCCTCCGGGAATCGCTGGAAGCCGCCGCGGACATTCCTGTCTCGCGTATCATGATCTCGCCCGTCGTGACGGCGCATCCCGACGACCAGGCGCACGAGAAGGCCGCTCTGATGGTGCACCGCAGGATCAGGCGCCTGCCGGTGATCGACGCAAGGGGCGTCCTCGTGGGCATCCTGTCGCGCAAGGACCTGCTCCGGATGCTGGACATGGAGGGCCCCCTTCCCGGGGCGCGCCCGCGCCGCGCAGGGGGCGTAAGGAAGCCGAAAGGGGGCAGAGCGGGGGGCAGATGAGGATTCCCGAAAAACGCGCGCCGCCCAGGCGCCGGGAGCTTTTGAAGAAGATCTGCCTGCTTGGGGACTCGGGGGTCGGGAAGAAGACCATCGCGGGGATAGTGGCGCCGTTCGAGAGGGGCATAGAGAAGTACACCCAGACGATAGGCACCGCGGTCACCAAGTACGGGCTGGAGTTTTTGGTGCGCGAGCAGCGCATCCGCCTGCGCATCCTGGTTTGGGACGTCACCGGGAAGGAGGACTACCGCCGGCTCCACCCGGCCTACTACAACGGCGCCGAGGGCGTCATAGTCGTGGGGGACGCCGCGATGCCCGACACGGTCGAGTCCATGCCCCGCTGGATCGAGGCGGCGCGGGCGGTCGCGGGCGCCATACCCGCGGTGGCGATAATAAACAAGACCGACCTCGTGACCCCACAGGCGCTCGCCTCGGTCCAGAGGAGGGCGCTCGAGCTTTTGGAGCGATTCGCCGCGCCGGTGTACCTCGTGAACGCCGGCCGGACGCCCAAGTCGGCGCTCAAGATCCCTTTCTACGAGCTCGCGAAGCTGATCGTCGTGAGGGCGTCCTCACCGGCCGGGCAGTAGCAGGAGCTGGCATTTACCGGGCGGGAGCAGTCTGAGGACCTCCTCGGTCCCGCAGCCGAGCTCCCGGGCGGCCCTCGCGGCCACGCCGGCGCGCTCCTCCTCGCCGGGCTCCACGGCGACGACCTTCTCCGAGGAGGCCAGGAGCGCGCTCTCCGGGCCGCACATCAGCACCCGGGAGCCCTGCAGCTCGATGAACCCCAGGGCGAGCCTGAGCTCGAGGTCTGCAAGCGAGTTCTTCCGCCCCCGTATGACGAACGCCCCCCGGGCGAGGTACTCGCCCGTCGGTGGGGTCTTGCTGACCTGGTCCGGCCTCACCCAGAAGGCGCTTCCCGACGCGAGCCCGGCCGCCCAGGCCTTGGAGGTCGAGAGCGCGAACTGGCAGGCCTCGCGCAGCGTCCCCGGGGGTATGCCGGCCTGGCCGGCGGCGCGCTTAACGACCACGCTCGGGGCTCCCTGGACGTCCGCGTGGGCGTACACGTCCTGCTCCCCGAGGTGGCGCTTGACAACCCGGTCGTTCGAGGCGGCGTCCCGGCCGCCTATCACGATGTTCCCGTCGCTCGAGATGAACCACCGGTAGCGCTCGAACCACTGCTCCCTGCGCCGAGGCGCCCGGTCCGCCGGGGCCTTTTCCGGGGGCAGGCCATCTAGCGAGAGACGGCCGGTGGCCCGGAGGCTCTCCTCCAGCTGGGCCTCGGTCCGCTGGGCCTTGCCGGCGGCCTCCTTGGCGTCCTCGAAGAACCGGGAGGCGTTCTCGCGGGCGCTCCGGCGGACGTCCAGCGGCACCTCGGCCTCCTTCCCGTCGGGGCCGGAGAGCCGGACGATCACGGTCCCTTCGGCAGGCCGCGCCTCCACGGCCGGCCGGAGCTCCTCGCGCGCGAAGGCCTCTGACACGGCCTTCCAGCCGCCCGCCCGGCGCAGCCGGTCGACGAGGCCGAGCAGGCCGTCCAGCTGGCCCGTCGAGGACGATACGGCCTCGCCGGCCTTCCGGCGGTCGGCCGCCTGGGCCCTGAAGGCCTCGATCGCCTTCCTCTGGGCGTCGGCCTGCCGCCTCATCCTCTCCAGCTCCTCCGAGAGGCGGGAGGCGGAATCCTCGTCCGCCCTCCGCCCGCGGGCGCACGCCGCGTACTGCGCCACCAGCGAATTGAGGTCCGGAAAGGCCCGGGCGACCGGGGCGGGGGGTAGCTCGAGCTCCACCGGGGCGAAGTCGACAGGGTCGTGGCCGTCGAGGTACAGCGTGGGCCGGCGGCGCTGCGCCACCTGGACGAAGAGCCCCGAGACGGCGGAGCGGAGGGCCCGGACCTCGTCCGGGCCGAGCCTGCCGACCCTCGTGCCCCTCTCGAGGCCGGCGCGCTCGCACACCTCCTCGGCGTACCTGCCGCCCAGGTTGAACGAGACGGCGAGCGTGCGGACCAGGTCGCCCCGCGAGGCGCGAAGCAGGCGGGCGAAGTCGGCCTCGTCCAGCCGGCGGGGGTCGGTCCGGGCCGGGGGGAGCCGGTACTCCCGGCCGCGCCGCACCTCTCGGTGCTCCCAGCTTTGGTCCTTCAGCGGCTGGACGATCCGTCCGTCCTTCACCAAGACGACGTTCCCCTCTCCGAAGAGCTCGAGCACCAGCTCGTAGCCTTCCCCGAAGGACAGCACCAGTATCCTCTCGAAGCCCTCCTGGCGGACCGAGCGGAGGCGCTGGTTCTCGAGGTGCTTGCGCAGAAGCATCACGAAAGCCGGCGGGGCGGGGCCTCGGGCCGGCTCCCTCTCCCTGAGGTAGACCCACTTCCCGCCCTCGATGACGAGGTCCCGGCGGCCGGCACCCGGCCCCTTCAGGCGGAGCACCAGCTCGCCCGCGTCGGGCTGGACGATCCGGTCGATGTAGGAGCCCGACAGGGCGTCGAGCTCTCCGGCCAGGACGAGCAGGTCGAACGCCGAAAGCTCGTCCTTGGCCCGCCTGGCGGCCATGCCCGTTCAATGAACGTTCACGGTAATCAAGCTAACTATCGGGGGGGCACGAGGCACGGGTCAAGGGTCAAGGGGCGGTGGGTTGAGGGACGGGGGCACCCGTCGCTGTCCCGTGCCCCTTGCCCCTTTTTCTTTAGCCTTGGTCCCGCCCGCACTTGGTGCACTGGAACGAGCCCGGGCCGAGGGCTATCAGCTTCGAGCCGCAGGCGAAGCACACCTTGCCCTCCGGCACCTTCAGCTCGGTAATCGACGGCCCCAGGGTCACCATCCTCTGCTCGGATGTGGGGAGCATCTGCGAGGCCGCCGCGGCCTGCTCGGTCTCCAGCCGCCTCTTGCGCCTGGACGCCAGGACGTAAAAGGTCATCGACCCGCCCAGGATGGCGGCGACCAGGATGACCGGAAGGGCCCAAAGCAGTATGTCGGAGGTCTGGACCGAGCCCAAGGCTGTCTTCTTGGGCACAACGACCACCGCGATGCTCTGGTTGACCTTGTTCCCGTCGGTGTCGGTGACCGAGAGGACGAACTCGGTGGCCCCGGTCCTCTCGCCCACGGACTTGACCTTCAGGTTACCGGAGCTGTCGACGGAGACCGATATCAGCGTCTTGTCGACCCGGCTCGTGGAATACTTCAGGCCGCCGGGACCGTCCTCCCGGTCGCTGACGTACTGCGCCAGGTCGATGTTGAGCTCCCTGGTCGCCTCCACGCTCAGGGGCCCCACCGTCTCCCGGAACACCGGGGGGAAGGTCAGGTTGACGATAATATCCTGGTGGCCCGCCGACCGGCCGTCGCTGGCGCTGATGCGGACCACCTCGCTTTCGAGGTTCTCGTCGTTGGGGTAGATGAAGGTTATCACGAAGCCCGAGACCGAGGCGTATACGGAGTTGGTGGTCACCCTAACCTGGGTGGCGACATCGCTGTCGACGTCGGAGATGTACTTCCTGACATCCAGCGTGGTCGGCACGGTCACCTTCACGCTGATGTTCGGTATCCCCTTCACGAGCGGCGGGTCGTTGACCGGGAGCACCTTCACGGAGAGATTGACCATCGCCTCGGCACCGGCGCGGTCCTTCACTATCAGGATGAACTGGCCGGCGCCCGAGACGTCCGGGCGCGGCCTTATCGTCATCAGGTTGCGCTCGCCGATGGTGACCTCCAGGAGCTCGGCCGGGACGGACTCCGCGCGCCAGGTGAGCTGGTCGGGCGAGTCCTCCTCGTCCATCGCGAAGAGCGTGAGGTCCAGCACCAGGTCGGTGTCCTCGTTGGTGGTCAGGTCGGGCAGCGGCAATGTCACCGGGCGGTCGTTCACGGCCTTGACGTTGACGACCAGCATCCAGTTCACTGTGAGCTGGCCGTCGGAGAGGCTGATGTTGATGCGGTCCGGGCCTTTGATTTCGCGCGGGTAGAGGAACGTGATCTCCTGTTCATCGAGGGTGGCGTAGGCGGAGAACAGGCTAAGCCTCAGCTGCGTGATAGGCGTGTCGATGTCCCCGATGTGCGGTGTCATGTCGAAAATGTAGGGCTGGTCCTCGGTGACGGTCAGGGAGGGCATGTCGATGAAGTAGGGCGGGTCGTTGACCGGGTTGATCGAGACGTTGAAGCTGTTTGACTCCATCGAGATGCCGCCCTTGTCGATGACCCGGATTTTGAAATCGCATTTGCCGTACCAATCCGGCATCATGGAGTAGAAGTCCAGGAAGCTCCCGTTCACGATGACGGCGTGAATCCTGTCCGGGTCCCGCTCGTACGATACCTCGTAGGTGAGGTCGTCCGGGTAGAGGTCGTCGGTGAAGTATTCGTTCAGGTCCAGCGCGTTGGTGAGGTTCGTATCCTCCGCGAACGACACCGGCGGGATGTTGCGCAGCTGGGTCGGCGGGCCGTTCTTGAGGAAGGTGCGGGATTCGGACCATCCCGGGCTCTTGGCACCCTCGTAAAGTGCGCGCACCCGCCAGAAGTACCGGCCTCCCGGCAGATCGGTCGGCTGCCAGGCCGTCACCTCCCGGTCGATGTTGTCGGAGCCGTCCGCCGGGGACCGGAAGTCGCTGTCGTTGTCGATGGTCACCTCGTAGTTCCAGACGGGGTCGTCGATGTTGGGGAAGATTGTGGAGTCCAGGCATTTCATCCAGGTGAGTCTCGGGTCCATGTTGTTGTAGAGGGTCTCGTCCGCGGGACCCAGCACGATAGGGATGAGCCTGGGAAGGTTCTTCGGGGTCTGGCCGTCCGCCGTGGTGCGGCCCTTGCCGGCCCCACCGACTCCCCCGCCCTTCTTCGTCAGCCCGTCGCCCTTCGGACCTCCCTTGGCCTGGAGCTTCACGTTGTCGGCCGGGATGGAGCCCCGGGCGCAGTAGAGCTCGATCTGGGCGTCCCCCCCGTCGCCGACCCAGTTGTTCACGGTGCCCTCGCCGGCGGTGCCGCTGGAGCCGGCGCCGCCGCTCCCGCTGTAGCCCCCGCCCCCGCCTCCCCCGCCGCTGCCGGCGCCCCCTGCCCCGGCATTTCCACCCGGGCCCCCGGTGAGGTCCACTCGGGAGGTGTCCATCCAGAGGTTGCCCGTGGAGGTCGTCCTGAAAAGGGTCATGCCCCCGCGCCCCACATTCTGGTTGCAGCCGCCCGAGCCGGCCGGGGCCCTGTAGTTGTAGTACCCGGCGCCCCCGCCGCCGCCGTACCCGCCGCCCCCGCCGCCGCCGTAGGTGCCGCCCTTGCCGCCCGTGCCGCCGTTGCCGGCCACGCCGCCGTCGAGGTCGATGGTGGAGGTGACGAAAATGAGGTTGTCGCAGACCGATACGAAGGTGGCGTTGCCGCCCGAGCCGACATTGCCGCTCGCCTGGCCGTTCCCGCCGCCGTTGTAGCCGCTTCCGCCCCCGCCGCCGCCGTAGCCGCCGCCGCCCCCGCCGCCATAGTAGCCGTCGCCCCCGGTGCCCCCGGGCTGGGAGTTGCCGCCCGTGCCGTAGAGGGTGAGCCCGTCTATGGTGAGATTGGTACAGGCTATGGAGAGGTTGGCCTCGCCGCCGGCGCCGACGTTGCCCGAGGCGGTGCCGCTGCTGCCGGTCGAGTAGGACGAGGCGCCGCCGCCCCCGGCGAAGCCCCCGCCACCCCCGCCGGGCGAGTAGTACCAGTAGCTGGGGAGGTACCCGCCCCTGCCGCCGGTACCGGGGGAGCCACCGTCGCCGCCCTTGAGCGTGACCGTGGTCTTGACCATCGTAATGTTCCGGCTGTTCAGGGAGAAGGAGGCCGTGCCCCCGGCGCCGACATTCCCGGAAACGGAGCCGCCCTTGCCCGAGCTCTGCCAGTCAGAGCCTCCGTTGCCGCCCCCGTAGCCGCCGCCCCCGCCCCCGCCGCAGTAGTACATGTTCGGGTAATTGCTGCTTCCTGAGCCGGTC
>VGTL01000119.1 GCA_016874675.1 Methanobacteriota archaeon
GACTTCCGCGTATTCGGCTGCTTCACGGAGAACGGGACACTCTATTTCGACGCCACGGCCTCCTCCGACCCGGAGGGGCCGCTCGCGTTCTCCTGGGACTTCGGCGACGGGAGGACCGGCCAGGGCGCGGTGACGGAGCACGTCTTCCCGGCCGCCGGGAACTTTGCGGTGAACCTGACGGTGACCGACTCCAACGGGGATTCGACCACCATCTCCCAGGTGGTCGTCGTCAAATCGCCCCCGCCGCCTCCTCCCCCTCCGAGGAAGGCCGTCGTACCGGAGGACAAGACCACCACCGTGAACCTGCTTCTGGGAGTGGTGCTCCTGCTCGTGCTCCTGCTGTCGGTGGTCGCCTACCGGGGAGCGACGCGCGGTCGCGGCCCCGGCGCGGCCGGCGGGGGCTCACAGGGCGCGACCGTGAACACGGCCTCCAAGGAGTTCTCCCCGGCGGAGGAGCAGCTGAAGGGAGCGCCGAGGCATTGACGCTGCGCAACAGGAGAAACGGGGCAACAGGGCAGCAAGGCAACAAGGCAGCAAGGGGGCGTCAGGGGAATGGTCGACACTCTTCCTGGCCACCCACTGCCTTGCAGCCTCCTTTCCCCCTCGCTGCCTTGCAGCCTCCTTTCCCCCTCGCTGCCTTGCTCCCTTGCTGCCTTGCTGCCTTTAACCAACCTCGCAGCGTCAGGTCTTCCGTATCTGCCCGATGGCCGGCTCGTAGAGCACTCCCGAGTCCATGAGGTCCATCACGATCTGGTCGACGAGCTCCTTGTCCAATCCCTCCTTCTTGGCCCGCTCCACTATCTTCTCCCAGGCGGCGCCGCGCGTTGCGGTCTGGAGGCCCTCGATGATCTTCACCACCTTGGTCTCGGCCTCCTTCGGGTAGGGGGGCCGGTCCTCGCCCGCGTCGTCGACGGCGTCCTCGTCCGGCCCGGCGTCGGTGTCGAGCTCCGCCGCCCCGGGCAGGGGCTCCGGCGACGCGGCCCGGCCGTTCTGTTCGGGCAGGAGGTAGCGCAGGCAGTCCTCGAGCATCCGGCGGTAGCGGTCCAGCTCCGGCTTGCCGTACCTCTGGAGCGCCAGCGACAGGCCCTCCGCCTGCAGCCTTCCCGCGCCCAGCTTGACGAGCGATTCGGCCGTCGGGGCCTCCAGGGACACGGCCTCCTCGGCGAGCTCGATGCGCCGCTTGAGGTCCTTGCAGGATTCGAGGACCCAGAGGTCCCTGAGCGCGGCGGTGGACGGCGCCACCGACTCGGCCTTGAGCGACAGGTAGACCACCCCTTCCTCCGGCCGGTAGCTCCGGACCTTCCCGATGACCGAGCAGAACGCCGGGGGCTTGACGCGCGCGAGCGCCCCCGCCGCCTCGGGCGAGTACTTGCCGGCCGAGACGAAGTAGGTCCCGGTGGGGTCCGAAAGGCGCGCCCGCCAGAGCGGCTCCTCCTTGGTGGCGATGTTCTCCACGTCGGTTATGACGCCTATAACGAACACCCGGTTGACCTGCGCCCCCAGGGGGCTCAGGACGTGGCCGGGGGAGAACTCGCCCTGGGGCTCGAGCTCGACGGTGCAGGAGTTGAACTCCTCGGCGAAGAGCCTCCAGGCGACCTCGCGGGTGCGCATTCAGACCGCCTCCAGCTCCTCGAGCATGGCGCGGGCCTCCGCCTGGACGTCCACCTCGACCATGCGGGCCGAACTGGCGATGAGCATCAGCCCGTAGTCGTCGGCGGTGACGTTGCCCGTAACCTCCATGGGGCGGGCTATTATCTTCTCCATCATCTCGGCGCGCACCGCGTCCGGGTTGGCGAGCTCGGCGACGAGCCTCATGTAGTCCTCGAGCTTGCGGCCGGTGAGCTTCTCCGAAAGCTCCCGGCCGAACACCGCCAGGAGCGCGCCGGTGCCGTCGTCGATGGCCGCCTTTATCCGCAGGTCCGGGGTGCCCTTGACCTGGCCGTGGACCCTGCAGACGCCCTTCTGGACGACGCGCTTGCAGTCGGGGCAGCGCAGGACAAGGCCCGAGCCGGGCTTGACGTCGATGATGATGCCGCGCAAGGTGACGTCGGCGGCGCCGCCGCGGCTGGCCACCTCCTCTATCGTAAGGAGGTTGCCGCCCTTGAGGTCCTTGAGGGCGGGCAGCTTCGACCGCTCGAGCTTCTCCACCTGGGAGCGCTCGTCGAAGGTCAGGCGCGGGATGCCCTTCCAGCCCTTGATGTAGGCGCCGGAGATCTTCACGGCGTCCCCGGGCTTGATGGGGAACTCGTGCCACATGGTGTACTGGGCCCGTCCCGTCTCGTCGGCGAGCAACCCGGAGAACACCGGCTTGGGCTGGTCGCCCACGGTCACCTCGCGGCGCTCCAGCGAGAGGATGCGCGCCTCGACCGAGACGTTGCTCTCCCCGTCGCGGAAGTCCCTGACCTTGAACTCCCGGGGCTCGCCGAAGCGCGCCGCCGCCACCGCCGGCAGGGCGTCCGGAGGCGCTTTCTCGAAGGTCGTGCGGACGCCGAAGGACACCTGGGCCTCGCCGTTGTACTCCCGGGTGTAGGCGTTGCGCACGCGCACCACGTCGCCCTTCGTGAAGGGCGCCTCCTCGTTCCACACGGTGAAGGACTTGGAGGCGGTCTGGTCGGCCAGGATGCCGTAGTGGATGCGCTTCTTGACCCCGTCCTGCTCTATCTCCTTGGGATTGAGGGTGAGAATTCTGCACAGGAAGTCCACTGAGGGCTCGTTGGGTTTGAGCTCGGCGAGCGTCCGCAGGACGCCGCCGCCGGCGCGCAGCGCGCCGATGTCGCCGCCGTACTTCTTGACGATGCTCCGCTTGGCGGTCGACAGGTCCTTGACCCGGTAGACCTCGATGTACTCCTTCAGCTCCTTCTCGACGTCGATCTTCTGCTTCTTGACAATATCGTTTCCCAGCGCCCTGGAGACGTCCTCCACGTGGGGCGCAAGCTCCTCTTTCGATACCATGCTTCTTCCACCTGGACCTGTGTTGCGACAGGGTGCGGTGCACCCCGCCGTCGCATCAGCCGGGCGCCTTCCCCCTGGGGCGCTGTTGGCAGTCGTTGCGCGCCCTGCGGCGGGGGAACCGGTCCCGGCCGGGCCCCTCGGTCCGACAGGGCCCAACCCAGGTAGAGCCTCCGCCCCTATTAATACAGTTGCAGGGGGTCGGTGAAAGTGGGCGGCCCTCTGCGATCAGGGAGGCCGCGTTTGCGATTTGTGCATGGGTGCAAGGGAGCAAGGCAGGAAGGCAGAAAGGCAGAAAGGGAGCAGGGGGACGGGTGAACGGGAGCGACCGTCGTCCCTTGCTCCCTTGCTGCCTTCCTGCCTTGCTGCCTCCCTTTCTGCCTTTCTGCCATCCTGCCTTGCTGCCCTCTGTCCCCTGTCCCCTGCCCGCTGCCCGCCATCCGCTCGTCCCGGACTGAAAGGGCAGCGCGCGGTGTTCACGGCCTCCGGCCGCGCCTGAGCACCAGGAAGGTGGCCGCGCCCGCAGCGGCCAGCACGACCGCCAGGACCAGCCAGGGGACGCCTTCCAGGGTGACGACGGAGGGCTTGGGCCCGGTGACCGGGTTGTCGACGGATATCCGCACCGAGGCCGGCTCCGATGCCAGCTCGCCATCGGAGGCCACTGCCTCGATCGTGTGGTTGCCGTTGCCCAGCTTGGCCGTATCGATGTCCAAACCCCACCGGAGAGTGCCATCGGCCTGCATCCACGGGCCGCCGTCGATTCGAACCTCCACCCGGGCGACCTCGGCCGAGCCCCTCGTGGCGGTTCCGTTGACGGCGAGCAGGCCCCTCACGGTCTCGCCGGCGGCCGGACGGGTGATGGCGCATCCCGGCCTGAGGAGGGCGACCTGCACCGTGAAGCTCTGCTCGGCCCTCCCGCCGCGTCCGTCGGTGACTGCCACCGTGGCGGTACGGGGGCCGCCCTGGGCCTTCGTCGGCGTCCAGAGGATCCTTATTCCGGTATTGCCGGGAAGGACCGGCCCCAGCACCATCCCCTCGGGCCGGGAGGGCAGGGCGTAGGCGAGCGGATCGCCGTCCGGGTCGCTCGCGGTCAGCCGGTACTCGAACTGGATTCCGGCGGTGGCGTTGAGGGGGGCCGTGCTCGTGATGACGGGCGGACGGTTCGGGGGCGTCCGGTTCATGACGAAGCGCCAGGGCGGGGCGGGGGCGCTCCGGTCCCGGCCGTCGAACGCGGTGACGTTCCAGCGGAAGGCCACGCCGTCGTCGAGGATGGTGGCGTTGAAAAAGGTCCCGAGGGTCGTCACCGATGCCCGACCCCGCTCCTCGGGCGATTCGATCCAGTAGGTCAGGTTGTAAAGGAGCTGGTTTTCGTCCTGGTCCTCCCCCCGCCAGCGGAACCTGACCGTGCTCTCGTTGACGGTGGACCCGTCGGCGGGCGAAAGGAGCTCCACGGCCGGGGGATGGTTGGGTGGCGCCGGGTGCAGAATCGAGAACTCGGGAGAGGTGGTGTTCGCCGCCAGGGGGATCTCGGCGCTGTCGTCCCGGGCCGTCAAACGGATTTTATAGGTGCCGTTGGGAACGCGAGCGGTGTCCCATTCCCAGCTGGCCGCAGGGCTCGGGAGCCCGGAGGCGAGGAGGACCTCCCTCCCGGCATCGAGAAGACGCAGCTCGAAGGTCAGGTTGTCGTTGTCCGGGTCCGAGGCGGTCCAGGTGATGTTTTGGGCCCCGGTCCAGTTCTCGCCGCCTGCGGGAGAGAGGATGGCAACCTCTTGGAGCAGGTTGTAGCTGACGGCAACGCTCCTCAGGAGGGGCGTCGCCGAGAGGTCGCCCGTGCCGAGACAGGCCCTGTACTGCGCCCACCGGTCGCCGTTGCGGACGCCGCTCAACCTCCCGCCATTGATGGTATAATAGGTGGCGGCGGTCCCGTCGGGACCGGTGAATGCCGTCGAGAGGAGCCCCTGCTCCGTGCCGGCGGTCCTGAACTGGAACCTGACCGAGGCGGTCTTTTGGACATCGGCCTCCCACCGGAGGCTGCCGAAGAAGGCGCTGCCGCCGGTGTCGAATGGCGACGAGGTGTGAAGGCCGCTTGCGAAATACGCCCGGGAGCCGAACAGCCAGGTGTCCGCCAGCGCATTCTGGAAGGAGTAGCCGCCGAACAGGATGATCCCGTTGCGGGCGGTGTCGTACGCCATCGAGGCCGAGAATCGGCGCGCGGGGGCCGCGGGGCAGGACCGGTTGGTCCAGGTGTTGTTGCCCGCGCAGTAGGTCCAGGTCTCGTTGGGATAGGGGTTGCAGATACGCGCGTTCCCGCCCCCTGCGACATTCCCGTCCCAGCCCCCGAAGAGCAGGATATCGGCACTGGGGCCGCCGTACGCCAAGGCGTAATCGAAGCCGGGCCGGGGCGAGATTGGGGGCGTCACGTCGGACCATCGGCCCCGGCTCGAGTTGTAGGTCCAGGTGTCCCCCAGCTTGCCGGCCTGTCCGTACCCTCCGAAGAGAACGGCCGTCCCCCGGGAAGCATCGTAGGCCAATGAGTGCTGGCCCCGCGCCGAAGGCGCCGGCTGGACCACCTTCGGGAGCCAGCGATTGGCCGTGACGTTGCAGGCCCATGTGTCGCCGAAGTACTCGACAATGTAGGGCGAGTACTGTATCCTCATGCCGCCGAAGAGGAGCACCTCCCCGTTCGCGCTGTCGTACGCCATGGCATGATCGCGCCTCGCGCAAGGCGCTGAGGATGGCCGCATCTCGGACCAGGCGTTCGTGGCGGGGTCGTAGGTCCAGGTGTCGCCGAGGTCCCCCGACCTGCCGACGCCGCCGAAGAGCACCATCAAGTTGTTGCGGGGGTCCCAGACCAGGGCATGGCCCTCCCTAGCGGGAGGCGAGACGGTGGAGGGGGTGGCGGGGGACCAGCTGTTCGATTCCGATGAATAGGTCCACGTGTCGTTCGAGGGCCCCCAGATGAACTGGCCGCCGAAGAGAACGGTCTGGCCGCCCGCGCTGTCATAGGCCATCGCCGCTCCCGACCGGGGTGACGGGGCCGAAGAGGGCTGTAGCTTGGTCCACCTGTTGCCGCCGGCGGCGTAGCTCCAGGTCTCGCTTATGTTGCCGGACTCGTCGTAGCCGCTGAATAGCAGGCTTGCTGCAAGTGCCGGGACATAGGCCATGGCGTGTCCGTACTGGCAGAACGGGGATCCCGGAGGGTCCAGCTCGATCCAGTTGTCCATGCCCGAATCGAACATCCAGGTGTCGCCCAGAATCGTCCTTGTGACTCCGTGCATCCCGCCGAAAAGCACGATGCAGCCGGCCGAAGCGTCGAATGTCAGGGCGTGATCGGATCTCGCCCCGGGGGAGAAGGGCGTCGTGCGGTTGGTCCACGCGCCGGAGGCGACATCGTAGCTCCAGGTGTCGGCGAGCCTGGGCAGGTAGGAATAGCCCGTGCCGGTCCACTCCCTGCCGCCCCAGCCTCCGAACAGGATCATCTCCCCGCTGCGGCCGTCCAGGGCGGTGGCGTGGTGCAGCCTGGCGGACGGGCCGTTGGGGCCGCTCCGGTTCGTCCAGGAATCGGTGGTGGCGTTGTAGGTCCAGGTCTCGTCCGATGATCCGTAGATTTCCCGGACCGGGTCGTAGTATTCCCCGCCGAAGAGCACCACCAGGCCGCTCGACGGGTCGAAGGACATCGAGTGACCGATGCGCGGCGAGGGGGCGTCGGATGGTGACCTCTGGCTCCATCGGTCCGTCCCGGCGTCGTAGACCCAGGTCTCGTTGAAGTACCTGTAGCCGTACTGGGAGGAGTAGCTCTCTCCGCCGAACAGCACGAAGAGGCCCGATCGGCTGTCGAATGCCATCGCGGCGCCATCCAGTGCGCTGGGGCCGCCGGAGTGCCCCATCCTTGTCCAGTCGCCGGCCCCCGGATCGTAGTGCCAGGTGTCGCCGAGATAGGACGCACCGTGGCCGCCGAACAGCACAACTATATCATTGATGTCGTCGCAGGCGAGGACCTGGCCGCACCGGGGTGCCGGCTCCGGGGAAGAATGACCCAGCGGGACCCAGCTGGCAGGGTGGGCCAGGTTGCGGTCGAGCCAGACGCCCTCGTTGCCCGTGATGGTGTTCTGGCCGGTGCCCCGCTGGAAATCGGCGGACCCCTCGTCCCACCGGCTTGTCCCGCCGGCCTCGAGGCTGCCGAGGACGGGAATGGTCACCATGGCCAACACGGCAAGGGGGAGAACCTTCATCCCGATCCACCACGCGCTCATGAAACTGACGCGTATTAAATGCTTCGGCCCGGGGACGGCCCGGGCCGTCGGATTCTACCCCCTTCCTGCCCATCGGGCAGAAAGCCGGCCGGAAGAACGGGGGGGGATGACCTCTCCGGGACGCACAGTAACAAGGACCTCCCAATAGATATTAATATGCGCACCGAAGATGAACAATCAGGAAAGCCCCGGCGCTTTCCAGGAGCGGCATGAGAAGGTTCCTAGCCCTTGCGGTTGCGGCCATCGTCCTGAAGCTCTCGGTGCCCATAATCCACTTTATCGCCCCGAGGCCCGGCCCAGAGCGCGACGGCGGCGGGTTCAGGCCGGTGACGGTCGACGGGGTGTTCGACCCG
>VGTL01000120.1 GCA_016874675.1 Methanobacteriota archaeon
GAACGGGAGGCGGCGGGGCAGCAAGGCAGCAGGCAGCAGGCAGCGGCGGGGCAGCAAGGCAGCAAGGCAGCAGGGCAGCAGGGGGGCCGGGGGGAAAAGGACTACGGGGTCAGGATAGACAAGATACTCGCTTCGGTCCTGGAGCGCCGGCTCAAGTCCATCACCGAGGAGATGAGCATCGCCCTGACGAAGACGACGCGCTCGCCCATCCTGTGCGAGGCCAAGGACTTCGTCACCGGCCTGTACGATGCTAGGGGCAAGATGCTCGAGCAGACCGAGAACCTGCCGATTCTCTCGTTCTCGCTGGGGCCGGTCTGCGAGTACATCGTGAAGTACTTCGGCGACGACCTCCACCCGGGCGACGTCATATTCCACAACGACGTCTTCTCCATGGGCAACCAGAACAACGACGTCGCCGTCTACAAGCCGATCTTTCACAAAAAGACCCTTGTCGCCTGGTCCGCCTGCAAGGGCCACCAGGCCGACATCGGAGGGGCGGTGGCGGGCGGCTACAACCCCAACGCCACCGAGGTGTGGCAGGAGACGCTGAGGATTCCGCCGGTCAAGGTCTACGACCGCGGCAGGCTCCGAAAGGACGTCTGGGACCTGATATTTTCCAACATCCGCTACGACACCGTGGCCGAGGACATGAAGGCCGAGATCGGCTCCTGCGTGGTCGGCGAGCGCGGGATTCTGGGCCTCGTGGAGAAGTACGGCCTCGAGGTCTTCAACGCCCAGAAGGAGTACATCTTCGACTCCACCGAGAGGATGATGCGCGCCGAGATAAGGACCATCCCGGCCGGCGTGTACAAGGGCGAGTCCACGGTCTACTACGACGGAAAGCACAAGGGCTCCAAATTCAAGATACGGGTCAAGATAACCGTCGGCGAGGACGACATCACTTTCGATTACTCCGAGACCGACCCGCAGACCAGGGGCTTCGTCAACGGCACCTACACGTCGAGCGCCTCGGCCACGACGCTCACCTTCCTCCAGATGGTCAACCCCGACATCCCCCACAACGACGGCATGGTCCGTCCGCTGAAGATAATAATACCCCAGGGCACCATACTGAACGCCAACTATCCGGCCGCCACGACGTTCGGCAACCACCTGTGCCCGCCCAACGCCGACGCGATAATACGGGCGCTGGCGAAGGTGATTCCGGACCGGGTCACAGCGGGCTGGAACCAGCTCCTCTGCGGCCTGACCAACGGCACCGACCCGCGCAAGAAAGCGTCCTTCGTCGACATATGCTTCTTCGGCTTCAAGGGCGGCTCGGGCGCGATGAAGGGAGTGGACGGCTACGACCACATCGGCATGATAGACGCCTCGGGCGGGGTGCTGGACCAGGACTACGAGATGTTCGAGCAGCAGACCCCCCACATCCTGTGGGAGCACGAGTACATGAGGGATTCGGCGGGGGCGGGCCGGTGGCGCGGCGGGCTGGGCATCCGGACGCGCTACGAGATACGCGGCGAGAACGTGAAGGTGGTCACGTTCGGCGACGGGGACGTGGAGCCGGCCTTCGGCCTGTTCGGCGGGAAGGACGGTATGCTCAACTTCATAGAGCTCGTGGCGCCCGGCGGGAAGCGCTACCGGACGACGAGCAAGGACCTGGTGGAGAACGTGAAGCCGGGTACCATATGGTACCAGGAGGCCGGCGGCGGGGGCGGATACGGGGACCCGTACCTGCGGCCCTCCGAGAAGGTGGCCCGGGACGTGCAAAACGGGGTGGTGTCCGTGGAGGCCGCCCGGAAGGTCTACGGCGTGGTCGTCGACCCGAGGACGATGCAGGTCGACGTCGCAGCGACCGCAAGGCTGCGCGGGAAGGGAATCGTCAAGGGGAGGCCCCGGAAGGACCAGTGCAGGTGCTGAGGCGGGCGGCCGCGCCCCATGCGACGGCCATGCCCCAGTGGTTTTTCAAAAACCTCTTCCACCCGGAACCTTCCGCTTCCACGCATTCCTCGGCCATGTCCTTCCACACCCCTTTTATTGCAGGCATCCGATGCCTTTTCCAGCCCGGGGGCGGCCCGGCGGACATCCGCCCGACCCCCGTCCCGCTGGGGCTTTCTATCCCGCTCCATGTATTTAAAACGGATAGGGAGAATGTGTCGACAGCCTGTCAACAAAACGACAAGGGCAAGCTGACCGACGAGCAGGCGGAGCAGCTGATGGCGGCGGCGGAGGCGACAATCGAGGGATTGCCGTAGGGCGCGGGAATCCGGAGCGGGGCGCACTCCAATCCCACTTTCACCCATCCCCCCGCCAGGTTTAAGCCATGGGCATTCCATGCCGCGGCCGGTGGTTCAATGGGCCTGTTCGGGGGTAAGGACAAGATAAAGGTGAAGAAGCGGCCGGCCGGGGCGATAGCGTACATCGAGCACAGGGGGCCGTACGGCAACATCCCCTTCGACCGGTACATCGGCAAGCTCTACGCCTTCGCCAAGCAATCGAAGGTCCGGCCGGGGTGGAAGCCCTTCGCGGTCTACACGACGGACCCCAACACCACGCCCGAGGCGGACAACATCACGCAGGTGGCCATCGACATCTCGAAGGAGGTGCCCGGCTCCGGGGAGGTGAAGGTCCGGAGCCTGCCCGAGACGGACGTGGCCGTGATGGTGCACAACGCGCCCTCCGAGGAGTACAAGAAGAGCTACGCCGAGCTAGGCAAGTGGATTTCCGAAAACGGCTACATGACCGCCGGGCCGCCGCTTGAGATATACACGGCCAAGCCCAAGATGGTCGACGGGAAGGTGATCATCTACTCAGAGATACATTTCCCTGTCAAAAAGAGGTAGGGCGCGGCAAGGGCAGGCGGAGCTCACCCGGCACCTCTGGCCATGAATCCGCGTCGAATGGCCTCCCGATAATGAAAGGTTTATCACCCTTGAGGTTCATTTCAAGACCGATCAGGGCGAAGGGAGCGTCCATGAGGAACGGCAGGAACGGCCCCACGAGGTCGGCGGTGCTCCGGAAGCTTTCAACAAATGCGGAGAGGATTCGCGGGTTCGGGGTGAGGCGGTTGGGCCTCTTCGGTTCCGTCGCTACCGGCCGTTCGGGCCAGGGAAGCGACATCGACCTGCTAATCGAGTTCCGACCCGGCATGGAAAAGTTCTCGAACCTGATGAGGCTCCACGCGTTCCTCAGGCGGCTTCTGGGGGGCAAGATCGACCTCGTGACGAAGGGAGGGCTTAGCCCGTATCTTGCGCCCCGTATACTGCGAGAGGTGCGGTACGTTGAAGGGCTCGACTGAGTACCTCAAGCACATACGGGACGAGTGCCGGTACCTGGTCGAGACATCACCAGGCTTGTCGGTTGAAGCGCCCTCACCGCCACCTCGAGTACCTGTCCAGGAGCCTGCAAAGCGGCTCCTCCGCCTCTTTCGGCAGCCGCCCCTCGACGACCTTCTCCTTTATGTACTTCTGGGCGTCCTCGATGCTCATGCGGCTGGCCTTGGCGGCTATGGACGCCAGTATCGACGGGAAGCCCGGGTCCTGGACCGGGAGCTGCTTGAAGATGTCCTCGGCGGCGAACATGAACGAGTTCATGCGGCCCATGTCCAGCATGCGCACTCGCTTGGAGGTGTCGCCCCGGTTGGGCCGGTGCTGGTAGGTGCGCCGCCTGTTCGCCATGCCCGTTTCACGCTGAAGTTGGATGGGGCGCAATGTATTTAAACAATCCGACACCGCGGCCGCCGGGCCGGTTCAGAAGAGCTCGACCAGCAGGAGGACGAACCCCAGGCTCACCACCACCCAGACGGCCACCAGGACCGCCGCTATGGCGTAGGTCCTCGGCGTCCGGGCGCCGAACTCCTTCTTCGCCCGGGTGCGGTACTCGCCCATGACCTCCCGGGGATGGAGCGCAAGGCGAACGCCGCGAGCGCCGACACTATAACCAGCTCGTCGAGCTGGCCGATGACCGGGATGAAGTCCGGTATCAGGTCTATCGGGCTGAAGAAGTAGCCCACGGCCAGAACGATCGCCAGGCGGGCCTTGGGGGGGACGCGCGGGTCCCGCCGAGCCAGGAATAGGGCCAGAACGTCCCACTTGAGGTCCCCGATGCGCCGCCGGATGTTGGCGCGGTAGGCCCTCATCCGGTCGCGCAGGCCGCCTCCGGTCATTCAGCTCGAGAGCTCCTCGATGCGCTTCCTGAAGGCGGGGAACGCCTTGACGAGCTCCGCCCGGCCGCCCTCCTCGAAATCGTCGTACTCGAAGCCCGGGGCTATTGTGGTGCCCAGCAGGGCGAATCTCCCGCCTGGGAGCAGGCGCGCCCCCTGCCAGGTCCCGCGCCGGACCACGAGCTGGAGCGACTGGCCGGCCATCACGTCGGGGCCGACGATGGCGGTCGAACCCTTGCCGTCGGGCTGAAGGAGGAGGAATCCGACCGGGTCTCCGAGATAGAAGTGGAACACCTCGTCCGAGCGGAGCCGGTGCAGCCGCGAGTACGATTCGGGCGTGATGAGGTAGTAGATGGCGGTGGAGAGCGACCGGGCCCCCGAGTAGCGCGGGGGCAGGGCGTTCACGGCCAACCTCTCTGGCGCGCGGTAGCTCTCCGCGAAGAAGCCGCCCTCCTTATGGGGCTTCAGGCCGAGCCTGTCGATGAGCTCCTGCGCGCTGACCATGGCGAGTGATATCCACGCGATGAGATTTGTACGTTTTGCCTAGTGGATCTCGGCCAGAAGCTGCGCCACCAGCTCCTTCCCCTCCTTCTCGGGGAAGCAGTACTTCATGTCCAGGAAGCGCCGGCGGAAGTGCGTCACCTTCTCCTTCACCTGGGCGTCCCGGAGGACGACGTCGGCCACGAGGCCCGCGAGCTCCTCGAAGTCCGCCTCCCTCGCCCCGAACCGGGTCATCTCCTGGACGCCCATGCGGATGCCGCTCGCCGAGGTGAAGCCCTCGTCGTCGGGCAGCCCCTGGTAGTTGACGATTATGTTCTGGCGCTCAAGGCGGTGGGCCATCTCCACGCCCTTCGCGTAGCCCACTCGCAGGAGCACCTGGTGCGTCTCGGTGAACCCGACGGACGGGTCCCCCTCGACATGCAGCCCCAGGTCGTGGAGGGCGTGTGCGTAGGCCTTCGAGTTGTCCAGTATCTGCTTTTGGTACTCCCGGCCGAATGTGTTCATCTCGTAGGAGGCCATGAGCAGCCCGAGCATCGTTCCGAGGTGGTGGTTGCTCACGCTGCCCGGGAAGACGCGCCGCTGTATGGCCTCCCAGAGCTCCTCGTAGTGGGTCCCCGGGGACATGTTGCTCGATATGATGCCCCGCTGTGTCCCGAAGAAGGTCTTGTGGGTCGAGCCGGTCACGATGTCTGCGCCCTCCTCGAACGGGCACTGGAAGTACGGCCCCGTCAGGCCGAGCACGTGGGCCATGTCGTACATCAGGATGGGCCGCTCGTCGAGCCTGTCGGCCATCTTGCGCAGCTCGGAGACCGGCTCCGGGTGGAGCACCATGCTCTTGCCCAGTATCATGAGCTGGGGCCGGTGCTCCTCGACGAGGCGGGCGCACTCCTCCAGGTCTATCCGGTAGGGATCGTCCTTGCAGATGGGGAAGTTCACCACGGCGTGGCGGTCCGAGGCCGGGTCGTTTCCGACGAAGTCGCGCAGCGCCCCCATCGGCTGGGACGAGAGGTGCCCCCCGCGCCCGATGTGGTTGTTCATGACCTTGCGCATCCGCCGGGGCTCGCTCTTGCGGTCCATCCGGTTGAGCCAGTCCACTATTCCCGAGAACACGGCGGCGTTGGCCATCTGGCCCGAGGTCACGCGCGTCTCGACCTCGTTGCACTGCATGAACCGTCGCAGCTCGTCGACGAGCATCTCCTCCACCCAGGTGATGAACTTGGTCCCCTGGTAGTAGTAGACCTCGACGTTGCCCAGCGCCTTGACCAGCCGGTGCTCGGCGTAGCGGCCCTCCGGGTCCATTATCGTGAGCGCCCGCACGAGCGCCGAGGGCGTCTGCTCCGAGGGGATGAGGTTCACGCACTCGCGCTGGCGCCAGCGGGTGTTGGATGCGGCCTTCGAGACCAGCTCCCGGGCCCGGACGGTGAAGAGCTCCTTTTCCTCGGCGAGCTTCCTGCGCTCTATCTCCTCGTAGAAGATCGGTCGCGAGTACGGCGGCGCCTCGGCGCCCAGGTTGCGCCTGACGACCCGGGCGTCGATGACGCGGGTGCGGCTGTCGACGTGGACTATCTGCCCCTCCCGGAGGTCCGCGTCCAGGAGGGCGAGCGCCACGCTGCGCCGGGAGGCGTCGCAGGTGATGCACGAGTGGACGCCCCGGCCGTCGAACCTGCAGTAGGGCGCCACGGTGCCGCTCGTGATGTGGCCGGCCAGGCGGTCGCCGATGCGCACCTGGTCGCCGGCGCGGCAGATGCCCTGCCCGATTATCTCGACGGGAAAGACGCGGCGGGGCAGCACCTGCTTCTCGCGGGGCTTGCGCAGCGTCCCGGCCTCGCGCTCCTTGAGCTCCTGGAGCTGCTCGGCCAGCGCCGCCTTGCCGATGAAGTCGCCCTTCTGGTGCGAGAACGACACGCCCAGCCGGCCGGTGTTCACGGCGAATATCGGTATCTCCCGGTTCTCCGGGTCGGTGCCGAACTCGTGGCCGTAGAGGGGCAGCGCCGCCTCGAGCCGCAGGGTGTCGCGCGCGCCCAGGCCCACGGGAAGGAGGCCGTGCTCCGCGCCGAGCTTGAGAATCCTGCGCCATATCCCGGGCGCCTCGTGCGCCGGGATGAAGAGCTCGAAGCAGATGGGCTCGCCCGTGTAGCCCGTGCGCGAGAGTATGACCTCGACGCCCATCATGTGCACCTTGCGCAGGTTGTTGCGCGCCGGGTCCGGGAGCCGGGAGCCCCGGTCGATAAGCTTCTGTGCTATGGCCTTGGAGGCGGGGCCCTGGAGGGCCAGCATGGCGACCTCGGCGGTCCGGTCCTCGAGCTTGACGCCCGGGAAGCGGGGCAGCTGCTCCTGGAGCCAGTCCCAGTCCTTCTTCGTGTTGGAGGCGTTGACCACCAGCAGGTACTCCTCCCTGGACGGCCGGTAGAGGTAGCAGTCGTCAACGGCGCCACCCGTGGGCGTCGCCAGGAGGGTGTACTGGGCCTGCTCGGGCTCGAGCGCCGCGGCGTTGTTGGTCAGGCAGCACTGGAGGAACTTGAGCTTGTCCTTCCCGGACACCGTGAACCGGCCCATGTGCGAGACGTCGAAGAGGCCTGCGGCCCGCCGGGTCGCCAGGTGCTCCTCGAGTATCCCGGGCTCGTAGTGCAGGGGCATCTCCCAGCCGTTGAAATCGACAAAACGGGCCTTGGAGGCCCTGTGCTCCTCGTAAAGCGGCGTGCGGTTCATCGACCCACCCTTCCCTTCGAAAGCGACGCATCGCGTCGGATGGCATAAAGGTTGTTATTCTCACTAGGGCGCAAGGCGCATGGCGCATGGCGCATGGGGCGAAGGCGCAAGGGACAAGGCGCAGGGGGCACGGCGTAGGGGGCGAAGGCGCAAGGAGCGAGGGGCAATGGTCAAGGGGGTGGGGGAAAGGAAGGAAACGGCAGGTTCCCTTGACCCGTTCC
>VGTL01000121.1 GCA_016874675.1 Methanobacteriota archaeon
AACGCGAAGCTGTTGGCGCGATAGGAATCCGGGTGCCGGGTGCCGGGAGCCGGGGAACGACCGGGTGCCGGGAGCCGGGGAAAGACGCGTCCGTCCCGGTTCCCGGCCCCCGGCACCCGGAAGTCATGGGCAGATCCCATGCCCCGCGATCCTCAGGCCCTTCGAGTCCAGGTCCAATCCGACGAGGCGGTCGCCGGGCTCGCAGGGCAGGGGGCGCTCGAATCTGAGGCCCACCTTTCCGGTCGTTCCGGGCCTCAGGCCTTCGCCATCGACGCTGTCGACCCTGGCCGGGACGATCCGCAGGCCGCAGGCGACGTGCAGTACCAGCTCCTTCCGGACGAGGCCCTTCCAGTACCGGCCGGCCGAGAAGGGCACATCCAGCCTCTCCGGGACCTTCAGCGAGCCGGGAGGGGCCAAAACGACCCCGCGGTCCAGGTCGGAAACGCCGACGCCCTTGAGCGCCAGGCCCGCCCGCGCCCCGAAGGGCGCCTCGCGCACGCCCTCGTCGTGCACCTGGATGGAGCGGACGGTCGCCCTCTTGCCGGTCGGGAACGCCTCCAGGAGGTCGTGCTGCCGGACGGTGCCGCGCCGGACGCAGCCCAGGGCCACGGTGCCCACGCCCTTGACGTCGAAGAAATGGTCCACCGGGACCCGGGCCGGACCGTCGACCGGCGCGGCCGGAAGCTCCATGATCGAATCGGTCAGCGCCGCCGAATCGCTGTCGTGGAACCGGAACTCCTCGAGCGTCGTTTTGGCCACGTAGGGGCGCAGCTGGTCCATCGAGAGGTAGTTTCTGAGGATGATGAAGCCCCGGGCGATGCCGAAGGCGTCCAGCGCCACGATGGTCTCGCCCAGCTCCCGGTCCAGCTTGTCCACGACGAGAACGGCGGCGTCCGCCATCGCCAGCGCGTTGGCCAGCGACTGGAACTTCTCCGGGTAGCGCGACGGGTGGATGAACGTGCAGCCGTCGTCCCCCCGCTTCAGGTTGAAGAAGCTCAGGTCCGAGACGGTCCCCTTCTTGCCCAGCGCCGCCGCAAGCGCCTGGTCCCCGAGCACCGCCACGGTCAGTCCCTTCATCCGTCCTCGCGGGCCAATCGCCATGTCCTATTATAATCATATAATGACTCGTATCGGCGCGCAGCCACGCATTGGCCCCAGCCATGCCACGGTAGGATAGAATATTAGCTCTGAAGGATTGAAAGATTTTAAATATTTAGAGATGGCTAAAGAGATGTAGAATAAGGTATAGGAGCAATAAGGATGCAAGACACCGGGCCCAAGGACTATCGAACCCGCTCCTACCTATCGGCAGTGGAGGCCGCCAATTATCTCAATCTGACCGTAGAAAAACTTCATCACCTAGTAGGCCAGTCGATTATTAAAGCTCAGGTTTCTGCCAGTGGTCAAATGCGATTCGACCTGGCAGTTTTAAAGGGATATGAACAAGATAGTGGAGAAGTCAGGGACCGAAAAAAGAAAACGGTTGAGAGAATAAATACTATCGTTGTAAAGGGGACCACGCAACAGATACTCGTTGCAGATTCAATGAAAATGTCGGAAATCCTTGATGAGAGCATCCATTTGATGATCACTTCACCCCCCTATTTCGATACTAAAATGTACTCTAGGGAGCCAATTGAACATGATTTGGGCAATATACATGATGAAGATCATTGGTTTGAGATGATAGGACAAGTATGGAAAGAAGTATTTCGAGTTCTCCAACCGGGAAGAAAAGCCTTTATCAATATCATGAATTTGCCAGTTCGTCTGGAAAACGGAAGTTTTAGATCCTTGAATCTGGTGGGAAAAACAATCGACTTATGCGAGAAGATAGGGTTCATATTCAAACGGGATATCGTTTGGCACAAGACCAATGCTGTAAGGGCGCATTTCGGGACATATCCCTACCCTGGAGGGATATTGCTCAACAACATGCATGAGTTCATACTGGAGTTCGAAAAGCCTGGGAGGAAAGGATTTGAAAAATATGGACACCTTTCCAATGAAACAAAAGAAAAATCAAAACTGGATAAGGATTTTTGGGTGGAAATAAAAAAGAGCGATGTCTGGGTTATGAAACCGCAAGGGAGCGGAGACAGGCGGAGTCATATCGCGCCTTTCCCATATGAACTGCCATATCGTTTGATAAAAGCATACAGTTACAAGACCGAGACAATTCTCGACCCATTCGCAGGTTCCGGAACCGCGTTGCGGGCGGCCAGAGATCTGGAACGGAATGGTATCGGTTACGAGATCAATCCTGAAATTGCACTGGACGCAATAACCAATATCAAGTGCTTCCAGGCGGAAATCGACGATTGCGACTTTATCGAATAACCCCATCCCCACTTCGGTAGCAATAGTAATGATCATATATGATTTATGGAGCAATCTTAATATTACTTTGTCAGCTTCTTACGGCGGTAGGCCTATTTGATAAGGGGACGGATGATACCTGAATGGACCATCGGGGGTGCGTCAAGCAACAAACCGCCATAAGCGAACCAACGTAAGGTTCGATGGCGCCATCAGGAGAGCTTCATCTCCCGGATGTCCATAAAATCATGATATTTGAGATTGGTGCTATCACATCGCACGAGAGGGGAGACCATCCCACAATATCAGGTCATACTTGCCAAGAATTCCCCAAACCGCTTGGCTCCTCTATCGTATTCTGCGGTGATGTCAACACCAAATAGATCCACGAATATCTTCAAGGCCAGCTCCTTCACGACCTCACGCCTGACCTCGGGGATCGTCGGCAGCGGCTTTTCCCTGCCTTCCTTCCTGGCCTTTGCCCGCTTGAATGCCAGATATGCGTATGATATCTGAGTGAGAACGGTGTGGTGATGCCAGCCGATCCATGACCGACCTTCAAAATGATCGATTCCCAGTTCGTCCTTCATCTCACGGTACCCCTTTTCAATATGGTACCTGTTCCGGGAGATCTTCGCAAAAAAACCTATTGACGGCTTCTCGAACCCCCAGCAAAGATACGCTTTCAGCTCGTCCTCATCCCGCTTTTCAAGCAATATCCAACATATCTCGTCTGTGCACCTGCGGTCATGCGTGACAATACGGACCTTGCGCATGGCATAAATGCCATGGAGCAATTTGTCTTCTTCGGTCCAGTGTATGTCCGTCCACTCGTTCTTCGGTATTCTATCGGCCAATTCGATTGCATTCAATTTCTTGACGCCGGCGGGCAGACGGTGTGTTGTCCTGGGACGCCCGCCTTTCTTGGAAGGAGCGTCTTGGGGTCCAAGCAGCCTCATCCTCGCAGGGACGACTCCAATTTTGGTGGTTGCCACTCCCAGAACGTATGGTTCGTGACGTTCCCTCAGGCCCAAGCGGAACTTCGAGATGTTGCCATAGCCGGCATCGCTATTCACGGCGAAATGCGGGACTCCGAGCCTGCGGGCATTGTCTATCAGTTCCAGAGCGAGTACCCACTTCTCCTTGAACCTTACCTTTTCAGGGATGCCTGTTTTACGACGACGTTCTTTATCAACGATCCAGGACTTCGGTATATACAATTCAATACCCAGCGGCCAGGATATCGCATCTCGGTTCCGTCTGGGTGACGGTATGACGTATAAAGCCGAGGTTGCCACCTGACAATTGGCGATCTTTCCGAGTGCCCCACAATACTGGCGCTCCACTCCCACGGATTGATCGCCTTGTTTTGGAAAGCTCGTATCGTCTATGGAGATGATCGCCTCGGGACTGGACGCCGCATGTTTCAGCACATCGATAGTGTTGTTCATCAGGTCATACGGGTTCCAGGGCGAATCCGTGATGAACTGTTGCATCACCTGATAATCCGCATCGTCGACCCGCCCCGCCATCGGTTCCATGCTCTTCCTGGCTCCGGGCAGCAGTTGCCCTTGTAAGTATATCAGGGTTTGTTGTCGCAAATGATTGGCTCGAGGGCTCCGTTTGGGTCGCCCCGAGACCGTTTCCATGAAGTCTCGGATGCCATCTTGCGCCTCTTTTTGCTGCACTGTGCCGGCCTAGTTGAGAACGCATTCGAGCCCTCTTGAATCTTTCGGTGTCTCCTTAAGAATCTTTCTATCGGTGGAATCAATTGGAGGGACGATTCTGATTGTCACAAAGTAATATTAATCGACCGGTGGGTTATGGAATAAATGCACGCATCAGGTTTGTTTCGAAAGAGTCAATGGATAAGAAGGGAATCAGATCCTACAGCCAGTGGAGATTCCGCAATCCCCGGATGGACAATGAAGAAATGTATGCTATGCCATTGGAGCACGTTAGAGCAGTCCAGCCGCCCGAACTAATAATCACGTTGACACCGTAGACATTCCACCGCCTTCGGCCGGTGGTGCTGCGAGCCGGTCGTTTGACATGAAATACTGGATTTGCCCTTGCATCAATCCTATCCTCCATGCAATTTCATCAACCAATCCTTGAGAATATCCCGGCTCCGGACCCCTTGCGAAAGGTCGTTGCTCTCTATAACGTAGGTGCCCTTGTAGCTCCCCTTCAGCGCCCCGAGTATCCTTCCGAGCGGCACCGTCCCCTCTCCCAGGCCGAGGTGCTCGTCGCGCTCGCCCCGGTTGTCGTGCAGGTGGACGTTGATGAAGCGGTCCCGGAGCTCCAGCCAGTTTTCGGTGTTCCCGCAGGTGTTGGCATGGCCGGCGTCGAAGCATATCCCGAGCTCCGTGCCCTCCACGACCTCGAGGAGCTCGGCGGGCTCCCGGAAGGCGAGCCACTTCATCCGGGGCATGTTCTCGAATGCCACAGGCACGCCGTGCTCCACGGAGGCACCCGAGAGCTCGCGCGCCGCCTCCCTCACCAGGGCACGGACGCGCCCGATGTCCATCGACGAGGTCGGGGAGACCAGGCCGGGGTGCACCGTGACGCACGCCACGCCCAGCTCGCCGGAGATCCGGACGGTCTCGAGCACCTCGGCCATTGACGCCTGGCGCACCCGATCGGAGAAGGAGGCTATGTTGATGTCGCTGAGCGGCGCGTGGACCCGCAGCTCGACGTCGCGGTCCTGGGCGAGCTCGTGCAGGTAGCCCCGTATGCGGGAAAGGTGGTGGCGGTGCTCGGCGACTATCTCCCAGGCCCCGAAATGCGCCAGGATGTCGGGTGCGGCCCTCTCCACCGGCACATGGGAGAACGCCGGGCTGGACACTGCGATGCGGATCATCTACTCTTCCTCGAGCGGGTCCCTTCCGAGGAGGTCCCGCGGGTCGAGCCTCTGGCGCGTGTGGGGCCTCTGCCGGGCCCCGCAGGAGCGGTCGGCCCCGCCCTTCCCGTCGGCGAGCCTCGGCGCGGGCGGCCGGGTGTCGGGGGCCACCCGGTCTATCACGCGGTCGATGTCGTCGTCCCGGACCGCTATCCGTATGTCCCCCAGGGGCGCCTCCCGCTCGGAGAAGCTCACGCGCTCCACGAACGCCGCCTGCTTGTTCAGGCGGAAGACCGAAAGGTCCGGCCCGCGCCTTCCGTGGAGTAGCCGGCCCCGGACGGCGTCGCGGATGCGGTGGCGGCGGACCAGGTCGCCGAAGCGGGAGAGCGAGCCCCCCTCGCCGACCAGCCGGTCGCCCTCCCGCCGGAGCCGGAGGTCCGGGAAGAGGTTGAGCACCGCCCGCCGGACCTTATCCTCGTCCTCGCTGGGGCGCACGGGCGCCTCGACCGAGATTTGCAGCGGTATCCTTCCTCCCGGCGGTAGAATCGCTGGGGCCTTTTAATCCTATGTGCCCGGTCCCTTGCGGGAGCGCTCGAGCCGCTGCCTCTGGGCGGCGAGCGCGAACGCAAGGTACAGCACGGCGACCAGGGCGATGATGAAGACCAGGGGCCAGGGGTCCGGCGGAGGGGGCGGGGGCTCGGCCACCTCTTCGATATGGATCCTCAGCTTCACCAGGACGCTGCCGTCGTCTATTTCGAAAACGTAACCGAAATCGCTGTATGACACGCCCTGCCGGAGGAGTTCCACCCTCCGAACCGACTCATTGTCAAACGCCTTCAACACGATAACGATGGCCTCCCCTGCCAGCTCCCGCGAAAAACTCACGGTGACGGTGGAACAGTCGGGTGATGACGAAATCAGTTTCAGGTTGCCGTCGACTTCCATAAACCACTCCCATCTGATTATCCTGGTCCCGTACGACCTGACCACAACGCCCGTGAATGTCAAGGGCGTCTCGCAGGGGATGCTCGTCAGATTGGGAGACATGGTTATGGCGATGTCCGGAGGCCTCGGAGGTATCTTGACGAGCCTGACCGTGAGGTTGACGCTCGCGTTCCCCCAGAGGAACCCGTTGAACGCCCGGACATCTATCCGGCACGGGATCCTCCCCTCGGGGTAGCGTCCCAGCTGCCCGAGCGCCCAGTCGTAGACGTCCCAGGAGAGGTTCCACTTGTGGACGCCCGACGTAGCGACGAAATCGGCCGGCGTCCATGTGCCGTCGGCGCCCGTCCGGACCTCTATCGCGGATATGTTGGTCATGAAGTTCATCGGGTGGTCCTGGGCGGTGCCCCTGATCTGGTACCTCCCGGTCCGCCCGTCCGGCCGCAGGTACTGTCCGGCGTCGATGACCGGCTCGAACATCGGGTCCGGATCGGTGACAGCTACCAGGGGTGGATACTTGTTGTCGATGAAAAGGAGCCTGACCGCGGCATCGCTTTGAAGAGGGACGATCACAGGCAATGGGCGCAGCCCCGAATCCGACGACCCGTTCACGAGATAGACGTGGTTCCGCGTCCCGTTCGATGTCGTGCGCGAGCCCAAAAGCACGAACGCGGCAAGGCCTCGCCAGTCCGTCCTGCCAAAGCCGGCCGGAGCGCCTCCTTCGGATATGTCCACGGTCACCGACCCGTCGCTGATGGCGTTCCCCCATACGTCCTGCGCGACGACATTCAGGACCCACCATTCCTCCACGACGGCGTCTTCCTTGACCGACAGGAAACGGAAGGGCGGCGGGCCTGGACGAGTCCAGACCCTCCGGGTGCTCTCCAGCCTCCAGCGGTCGTGGTCGTCCGTCCCTTCCAGTGGCTGCGAGTAGGTGCACTTGCGCAAGAGCACGTTGACGGCGCCGATGGAGAGCTCCCCGGCACCCGGCTCCCCGGGCGGGGATTGCCGGTCGGCCTCACCTCCAATGCCCTCGTCGGAGCCCAGGTGCGAGCGGTCGGCGGTCAGCCTGTCCGTGCAGTCGATATCGAGCCTGGACCCGCCGCCCCTCCCGCCGAGGCCCGGTATCCCCTGGACTTGGCCGGCGCCGAGCCCCGCGCCGCCGTCGCCGCCGTCCCCGCCCGCGCCCGCGAGCGTGCTGTCGGCGAGCTGGACGCGGCCCATTGTGCGGTAGTCCCTCACCGTGATTTCGAAAAGGCTCCGGCCGCCCTCGCCGCCCGGGCCGGAGTCGAAACGCATCTGCGACACCTGCACTTTCA